>CAYSIV010000281.1:0-8094 GCA_964431175.1 uncultured Anaerolineales bacterium | reverse complement strand
CTGAATTGCATCCGCCCTCAGGTAAGCCTGTATAGGCGATTTATTCGGTTACGGGGTAATTGCGTGCTGTGCCAGGTCTCCAGTTCGCGGCGCAACAGTTCGCGGGCCAACTTGGCCCCCATCTCGCCTTCGTCAATCCACGAGTGAATCTCAAGGGCAAGGTGATCGTGGGCCAGTTCATATAGCGCCAGGTTGCCCCGTTCAAACTCGCGCACCAGCCGGCGGTTCACCAGCCGGACCAGCGCCGCCTCCGCATTCGAAACCGCAAGCCCATCCCCGTCGTCCAATGCCCCCATCTCGGCCAGCCCATTCAAAATCGAAGCGCGATCCAGCGCGGCCTTGGTCTTCTGCGTCGTCACCAGCACCTTGAGCAAATCCCGCGCCGTGTTGCGGCTAACCTCATCCGGCAGGCGGGCCAGTTCGGCTTTCACATAGTCGCGCAAGATGCCCTGCGCCTTGCCCAATCGGTGATAGTCGGCCAACGTTAGAGTCGCTCGGGCCAGAGTCAACGCGCTCGACTCCGGCTCGACTAAACAATCGCGATACAGCCAGTCGCACACAATCTGCAACTGCGGCGGGGCAATGGTTCCCGCTTCGCGCAAATCGTCGAGCAACGTTGAAACAAGATCGGGCGTCACGGTCAGCCCGGCGCGGGCGGCGGGTTCGGTGATGACGGTGTTGGCTTTGTCGTCGGAAAGGTTGGTGAGGCGATACGACTGCCCCAGCAGTTCGGGGATGTCGGCCCGGGCTTCGTCGAGGGGGGCCAGGTAGTCTTCGCGCAGGCTGAGGATGAAGCGGACCTCGGCCTCACCCTTCTGGCCCCCTTGCGCGTCTCCGGACGGCTCCTTCGACTGCCACTTCGTCTCCGCTTGCGCTCCGCTCAGTGTCCGCTCAGGATGCGCCGTCGTTGGGAGAGGGAGGAGAGTGTCGCGAAAGGCGGCGAGTTCGGCCCAGAAGCGGCGGCGAACCGGGTCGCCGAGGCGTAAGAAGAATTCTTCAAATTGATCGAGGACGATCACCCAGCGCTCGTCGGGGTCGAGGACGGCGCGGAAGAAATCTCGCAGAGACGTTGTGCCGGGATCGTGGGCGATCCGGCCTTGCTCGTGCAGGAGCCGCAACACTTCGGCCCGAATGGCGGCCAGCGGATCGTCGAGGGCGCGCACGTAGGCGGTGGCATAGCCCTGCTCGTGCAACAGCGGCAGGACGCCCGCCTTGAGCAGTGAGGTCTTGCCCGTGCCCGACGCGCCGAATAGCACCGTGAGCGAGTGCGAGAGCGCCAGCCGGAAGAACCGCACCGACTCGATCTGCCGCCCGTAGAAGATGTCGCGGTCGTCGGTGTCGTAGTAATCGAGGAACTTGTAGGGCGGCTTGGTGAGCGGCCCGGTCGGGACGCCCGTCGCCAGGGCGCGTTGGTGTCGCTTCGTCTCGCGAGCCAGCGCGTCGAGCAGTTCGTTGGCCGGGCGGGCCAACAACGTCAGCCCCTCTTTCGCCCACCAGTCAACCACGTCGGGCGACGCCCCCGGCCACACGGCATAGGCCCGCCGCCGGTGGCCGTCAACCTTCGCCGTCACCTCGTGGAAGAGCGTCTCGAAGAGCAGGTCGTCCAAACTGTAGTTGACGAACAACAGCGGGCGGGTGACGAACAGATAGCGCAGAACGCTGAGATAGGCGCTCAAACGTTGGGTGAGCAGAACGTGATCCTTCTGAGTGAGGACAAGCGAGGCCGGGCGCGAGACACAGCCGAGCAGTTTGTAGACCATCACCTTCTGGTCGTCAATGTACGGCGTCTCCACGTCGGTCAGCACGGTGGCCTGATCGCGGCCCGCCGCCCGCAGTGCCTGTTCCAGCAGTTGATCTTGGGCGGTGGTGAGGATGGCCCGGAAGGGCAGCGCGGCGATCTGGTGATGGATCGGCGTGGGGCGATAGGCGGGGTTGTCGAGTAATTCGATAACACGCCGGGTCAGCGCGTTATGGCCTCGTTGCGATTCATAGCGGCGAGCGACCACTGCCAGCGGTTCGCCAGTGGACGTCCCCAGCGCCCGCGCTAATTCCGCGCGGCTCGGCGGCGCGTTGCCACTCGCAAATCCCAACGGCACATCGTTGCCGAGGAAGAGAACGACGTTTTCGTCGGCGAACGAGTCGAGCAAATCGGGCGGCAGAGAAGGAGTTGGGTCAGGCATAGGAAGGCACAATCATTCCTTCTCTTTGAGTTCGACAAGGATCGTGGAGCCGTCTTCCAGTTCGTATTCGATGTAGGTTGCCATAGCGCCTCCGGTGGATGCGGCAACAGCAATAACAGGGGATCAGCTATCTAAAATTATGTTGCAGAAGTTCAGGAGAGTATTGGGGGATTAAGGCACTGATGCAAGCATATTTAGAAGGGAGCGTCTCCAAGGGAAGGGCTAATTCTTCCGCTAAAACCTTCATCGCCTCTTCCGCCGCCCTTCACATCTTCTTCATAAGTCGCGGCTATCCTGTCCAGTAGAAATAAAAGCGGCTCTCCCGACTTTGTTGTGAAACCGAGGAGGCAGGCATCCCAAGATGCCGGATTGCGCCGTGAGAGCCGCATCTGGGGATGCTCTCTCCGCAATTTATCACGTTAGGCCTGGAAGAGCCATAAAAGCTCAAAGGCTGACCGGCCGAAGCTTGTTGGTTCAGGCCTTTTGGATATAAACTACTGGCATGACTCAAACAATCCTCGTCGTAGATGACGAACCACAAATCGTGAAAGCTTTGCGCGGCTACCTGGAGCAGGCCGGGTTCCGGGTGGTGACAGCCAACGACGGTCAGATGGCCCTCGCTCAATACAAATACGAAAAGCCCGATTTGGTGCTCCTGGATCTCAGCCTGCCGGGCCTGGATGGCATCGACGTGGCCCGCCGCCTGCGCGCCTCATCCAACGTCCCGATCATCATGGTCACCGCCCGGGTGGATGAGACCGACCGGCTCATCGGCCTCGAACTGGGCGCGGACGATTATGTGAGCAAACCCTTCAGCCCGCGTGAAGTCGTGGCCCGCGTGCGCGCTGTTCTGCGCCGGGCCGAGGCTGGCCCAACCCTGCCCGACATCATCCGCGTTGCCGATGTCACCATTGACCTGACGCGCCACACGGCAACACGCGGCGATACGCCGCTGGATCTCACCCCGACCGAGTTCGGCCTGCTGGCGGCGTTGGCCCGCGAGCCGGGGCGCGCTTTCACCCGCCTGCAACTGTTGGATGCGGCCCAGGGCGACGCCTTTGAGGGCTACGAGCGCACCGTGGACGCGCACATCAAGAACCTGCGCGCCAAAATCGAGCGCGACCCAAAGAAGCCGGAGTACATCGTGACGGTGTTCGGCGTGGGCTACAAGTTCACTGAACAATGAGACTATAGTTCATTCCCCAATGCGCCTCTTTCCCAGACTCCTCCTCTCCTTTCTCACCGTCGTGCTAACCGGCGTGGTTGTCGTGTCGTATCTCGCCAACCAGGCGGCGGCGCGCGAAGTGCATGGCTTCATGTTCCAGGGTGGCATGACCGACGAAGCCCGGCTGGCCCAGGAACTGGCCGGTTACTATCGCGGGCGCGGTTCGTGGGCTGGCGTCGACACGGTGCTTGACGCCGGGCACGGTTTGGGCAACATGGGCGGGATGATGGGTCAGCAGCTCATCGTCGTCGATGAGCATGGGCAAGTCGTCGCCGACACCGGCAACCTTCTTCTCGGTCAGACCCTCAACGGCACAGAGTTGGCCTCGGGCACAGCCGTTACCGTGAACGGCGCGCGCGTCGGCGCCCTCATTGCCCGCGGCAACATGGGGATGATGGGCGGTTTCGGGATTGAAACAGCGGCTAACGATTTGCTGGCCCGCGTGAACCGGGCTATCTGGCTGGCCGCGCTCGCGGCCGGTGTCGCCGCCATCGTCGTCGGCGGATTGCTGGCCTACGGCCTGGCCCGGCCCATCCGGCGGCTCACCGCCGCCACTGCCGCCGTCGCCCGCGGCGATCTCTCCCAACGGGTTCCGGTTTCATCTAAAGATGAAATTGGCGATCTGGCCGCCGCGTTCAACTCGATGGCCGCTGATCTGCAAAAGGCCGAGCAACTGCGGCGCGACATGGTGGCCGATATTGCCCACGAACTTCGCAACCCGCTGGCCGTCCTGCAAAGCAATCTGGAAGCCGTGACCGACGGCGTGTTGCCGTTGGATCTGGAAACGATCCAGCCGCTTCTGGATCAAACTCAACTCCTCACCCAACTGGTGAATGATCTGCGGACGCTGGCTCTGGCCGACGCCGGGCAACTCCCCCTCCGCCGCGTCCCCACCAACCCGGCCGAGCTCGCCCGTTCGGTAGCCGCCCAATTTGCGGCCCAGGCCGAAGCGAAGGGCATCACTCTCCGTTGCGAAATCACCGATGGCCTCCCGGCCGTCTCGCTCGATCCGCAACGCATCACCCAAGTTCTCAGCAATCTGCTCGGCAACGCCATTCGCCACACGCCCGAAGGCGGGGCGGTCAGGGTGGAGTGTTTAGTGACCGGGACTCAGCCCGCAGGGCGGCCACTGATCACCGATCCCTGTTTACTGATCACTGTCTCTGACACCGGCTCCGGCATCCTGCCCGACGCCCTGCCCTATATCTTTGAGCGCTTCTACCGGGCAAATCGTTCGCGGTCCCGCACCGAGGGCGGCACCGGACTCGGCCTGGCCATTGCCAAACAGTTGGTGGAAGCGCACGGCGGGCGCATCTGGGCGACGAGCGAAGGCGTGCCGGGCAAAGGCACGGTCGTCTCGTTCACTCTGCCGCTGGATGACACTATCGCGCAATCTCGCGAGCGATGATGTTGCGCTGAATCTGGCTGGTGCCTTCGTAAATCTGGAAAATCTTCACGTCGCGCATCAGCTTCTCAACCGGGTATTCCTTGATGAAGCCATAGCCGCCCAGCACCTGCACCGCGTCCACGGTGATCTTCATGGCCGCGTCGGCGGCGAAGGCCTTGGCCATGGCGGCCTGTTTGGCGTTGGGCAGGCCCTGATCCATGCACCAGGCGGCCTGCCAGCACAGCAAGCGCGCGGCTTCAATGTTGATCGCCATGTCGGCCAGCATGTGGGCGATGATCTGATGCTCGATGAGCGGCTCGCCGAACGTCTGCCGCTCTTTGGCGTATTTTAAACTTTCTTCAAGGGCGCGACGGGCCACGCCCACCGCCGCCGCCGCCACTGCCGGCCGGCTTCGGTCAAAGACCTTCATGGCGATCATGAACCCGTCGCCTTCTTTGCCCAACCGGTGCGACTCGGGCACCACCACGTTGTCGAGGGTGATCTCGGCTGTGTCCGAGGCGCGCTGGCCCAGCTTGTCAAATTTTTTGCTCACCGAATAACCGGGCCGGTCACGCTCGACGATGAAGGCGCTGATGCCTTTGTATTTCTTCGCCTTGTCGGTATAAGCGAAGACCACGCCGAAGTCGGCATAGGAAGCGTTGGAGATGAAGGTCTTGCTCCCTTTGATCACGTACTCGTCGCCCTCCTTCGTCGCCGTGCTGGAGATGCCGGCCACATCTGAACCCGCGCCCGGCTCGGTGACACAGTAAGCGGCAAGCTGATTCCCCTCAGTCAACCGCCCCAGCCATTCTTGCTTCTGAGCCTCACTGCCGGCAAGGATGATGGGCAGAGCGGCGAGGTTGTTGATGGTCAACGAAGTGCTGATCCCACTGCACCCCCAGGCCAGTTCTTCAGCCAGCAAACATTCTTCGATGAGCGAAGCCCCGCCGCCGCCGTATTCAAGCGGGATGTTGGCGTTCATTAGCCCGGCCTGGCGCGCCTTTTCGAAGACGGGCCAGGGGAACTCAGCCGTGCGGTCGTAGTGCTCGGCCACGGGTGCGACTTCGGCGCGGGCAAAATCGCGAGCCAGGTTTTGCAACATGCGTTGTTCTTCGGTAAGAGAAAAATCAATGGCCATCGCTCAGCTCCTGACGGCGTTCAATACCGCCGGGATGGTGTCGCGGATAATTTCCACGATGCGGTCAATCTGTTCATCGGCGACCACCAGCGGCGGGGCCAGGCAAATACAATCGGCGAGGGTGCGCGTGTAGAGGCCGCGCTCCAGCATCGCCTCGTAGAGTCGTTGGCTCAGGCCCACTTCGGGCGGGAACAGTTGTTTGGTGGTCTTGTCAGAGACGACTTCCACCGCCGCGATCAGCCCTTTGCCGCGCACGTGGCCCACACCCTCCATCGGCTCCAGCGTCCTTAGTTTCTCCAATAGCCGTCCGCCGCTCGTCGCCGCCCGGTCAACCAATTTCTCGTTCTGAAGAATCTCAATATTCTTCAGAGCCACGGCACAGCAGGTGGGGTGGCCGGAATAGGTGAAAGCGTGCATCCAGCGTTTGCCCGGCGGCACGCTGTTGATCGCCTCATGAATCTTGTCCGAGACGCCGATGCCGCCCAGCGGAATGTAGCCGCTGGTGATGCCTTTGGCGAATTGCATGATGTCCGGCTCAATGCCGTAATGCTCCAACCCAAACCAGCGCCCGGTGCGCCCAAAGCCGGTGATGACTTCGTCGGCGATCAACAGAACATCATACTGGTTGCAAATCTCGCGGATGCGAGCGAAGTAGTCGTCCTGGGGAACGATCACCCCGCCCGCGCCCTGAATGGGTTCGGCAATGAAGGCGGCGACGGTATCCGGCCCCTCTTTCAAAATGGCGGCTTCCAATTGGTTGGCGGCGGCCACGCCCTGGGTGAGGCTGGGGTCGTTGTTCACGAACCGGTAGGGATCGGGCGAGTCGATATGCGAGAACCCCGGCACACGCGGCTCGAACATCGGCCAGTAAGCGGGCAGGCCGGTGGCGCTCATGGCCGCCATCGTCGTGCCGTGATAGCCCCTCAGGCGCGAGATGATCTTCACCTTGTCGGGCTTGCCCATTGCTTTCCAATAGAATCGAGCGGTCTTGAACGAGCTTTCGCTCGACTCGGCGCCGCCGCTGGTGAAGAAAAAGGTGTTGATAGACGGGTAAGTAAGCTCGCTCAACTTCTCGGCCAGAGCAATGGCCGGGTAGTTGGTGGAACCGGCATAGGCCGAAGCGTAAGCCAGGGTGGACATTTGCTCCATCGCCGCTTGCGCCAGTTCACGCCGCCCGTGGCCGACGTTGACGTTCCACAAACCGGCGAGGCCGTCAATGTATTCGCGGCCTTCGGCGTCTTTGACGATTGCGCCTTTGCCCTCCACCCAAATTTTGGCGTGCTGATGGGTGCTGGGGTGATGAAGCGGGTGAAGGAGGTGGGCGTGATCGGTTTCGAGTCGTTCGCTGATAACAGGCATGTCATTGTCTCCTTTAATTTTCCGGCCGCCGCTCTCCCCACGCCTCCCAGTGCGTGAACTTGTGGGCGGGAATGCGGTCGGCCGGTTTGAAGTCGTCGCCTTTGAAATAGGCTACCGGCAAGAGGGATGTTTGGGTGATCGTTTCAGGAATGGCCAGGATCTGGGCCACTTCCTTTTCGTAAGCCAGATGCAGAGTCGTCCAGGCCGCGCCGAGGCCGCGGGCGCGCAGGGCCAGCATGAACGACCACACGGCGGGCAGGATGGAGCCATACCACGACGCTTGCACAAATGCGGATTTGGTCTCAACGCGGCCTTCGATGCAGGGGATGACCAGCACCGGCGCTTCGTGCATGTGTTCTGCCAGATAAGCCGACGACTCAGTCACCCGCATCATCTGGCGTTCGCTCGGCGCATACTCGCGCCCAGCCGGTCGCGCTCCACTCTTCAGATAAGCGGAAAACGAGGCGCGGTAAAGTTCGGCAATTTTGGCGCGTTTGCCGGAATCGGTGACGATGACGAAGTGCCAGGTCTGGCGGTTGGAGGCGGTGGGGGCCTGAGTGGCGATCTCAAGGCAGTGTTCAATAATTTCCTGTTCCACCGGGCGCCTCAAATCCAGCCGCTTGCGAACCGAGCGGGTGGTGGTCAGCAGGTGATCGACGATGGCCAGGTTTTCGGGGGTCGAGAGGTTCATGATTTGCTCCAGCAGGGCGGTTATTTGGGCGATGACAGTAATTGGACTCTATTCAAAATAAGCCGGTGCGCACTTCGACAAGCTCAGTGCGCGCTTCGACCGCTTCGCGTCAGC
>CAYSIV010000280.1:5284-8144 GCA_964431175.1 uncultured Anaerolineales bacterium | reverse complement strand
TCTCTACGCCCTGGCCACGCCGCCGTTCGAAGCCTCCGACGAAGTTTTCCACTATCCGTTCGTGCGTAATATTGCGCTTGGCCAAGGCTTGCCAGACCAAAAATTGGGCGTTCACCAGCCGTGGGAGCAAGTGGCCTTTCACCCGCCAGCCTATCACTTTCTCAGCGCCGCCCTCACCTTCTGGATTGATACCAGCGACTTCGACTCCCTCCGCCAACCCGTTTGCCCGCATCGGCATCCCCGGCGCGCCGCAAAACGTCAACTACACTCGCGCCGCCGCCCGCGCCGTCGTCGAGCCGTTTATTCTGCGTGGCTCCTCTCTGGCAATTTACCTCATTCGGGCAATGTCCTTGCTCATGGGCGCTGGCACTGTGATCCTTACTTATTTCTTCGTCAGCGCCCTCAATATCTTTTCTCCTGTCGAGCACCCTGAGCGGACACTGAGCTTGCCGAAGTGGAAGTCGAAGGGTCGTCAGGGGAGAGGGGCAGGGGTCATCCTAGCCACCTGCCTTCTGGCCTTCAACCCCACTTTCGTCTTCATCAGCGCGTCGGTCAACAACGACAACCTCACCTGGCTTGTGGCCGTTGCCGCCCTGCTCATCATCGTTCACCTCATGCGCGGCCCCTCACAATTTATCAACCGTGAGATCGGCGATTGGAAATTCGATGCTCCGGCGATGGGTGTTTTGCTGGGCCTGGGCGCGCTAGCCAAAGCCTCGGCCCTCGTTCTCATTCCCATCATCGGCCTCGCTCTGCTGGCGCAAGCCGCCCGCACTCGTAACTGGCGGCGATTCTTTGTCAACGGCCCGATCATCGTCAGCTTCGTCGCCCTGATTGCGGGGTGGTGGTACGTTCGCAATCTCATTCTCTACAACGAGCTTCTGGCGCTCGAAATTTTTGCCAAATCCACCGCCACTCGCCTCGAGCCTTACACATTGGCTGCCTTCTTCTCCGAGTGGCCGAGCTTCTGGCT
Organism: uncultured Anaerolineales bacterium; assembly: GCA_964431175.1. Lineage (GTDB taxonomy): Bacteria > Chloroflexota > Anaerolineae > Anaerolineales > VGOW01 > VGOW01. The sequence goes on along the minus strand of CAYSIV010000280.1, from coordinate 7,171 downwards.
GTCGTTCTGGGGCATGTTTGGCTCGTTCAACATCATGGCCTCGCGCTGGGTCTACACCTTCTTCACGGCACTGTCTCTGGTTGGCCTGGCGGGCGGCGCCTGGGGGCTGAGTCGCAATCGGAACGCCATTCGTAGTGACCGCTGGCTCTTGCTCACGCACGGCGTGTTCATCCTCTTCATCGTCGTCACTGCCATCAGCCTGCTTCGCTGGAATTTGCTCATCTACGCGGCGCAAGGCCGCCTCATGTTCACTGCGCTTGCTCCGCTCATGATGTATCTGGCCGCTGGTCTGCTGGCGTGGGTTCCACCCCGCTTGGCCATGCGAGTTGCCGGGGCGCTTGCCGGCGCGCTGGGTTTCATCGCGCTCTACGTTGCCGCCAACAATGTCGCCGCCGCTTATCTTCCGCCGGCGCCGCTCGTCGAGTCGGGACTGCCCGCCAGCCTTCGCCCAATCAACTCCCGCCTTGCGCCCGGCGCCGAACTCATTGGGTACACCCTCGACTCGCCCGACCTCGCCGCCCCCAATGACCAATTGCTAATAACCCTCTACTGGCGTTCTCTTGGGCCGATGACCCAAGACTACAACCTCTTCCTCCACGTCCTCGGTCGTAACCGCGCCCTCGTTGGCAGTGTGGACACCTGGCCCGGCGGCGGCCTGCGGCCAACGTCGTTTTGGAAGACGGGCGACATCTATCGCGACACTTATGTGATTCAACTGGACGCGAACGCGATCACGCCCTCTCAACTCTGGCTTGACCTGGCGATGTGGGACGAAGATCCGGGCCACCCGATTCAAATTACCGGCCCGGACTCTGCACCCATCCCATCTGTTATCGTGCCAGTAGGCAGGATCGACTCCCCCGAACCGCTGGCGGCGACCCCGGCCACTTCTGTTGGTTCAACGCTGGAAGGCGGCATTTCGCTCGCCGGTTTTGATCTCCCTCAAGCTCCGCCCTTCGTGTCCAATCAGCCAATCTCTCTCGCTCTTTACTGGCAAACCTCGGAAACTTTGCCTCTCGATTACACTGTCTTCATTCACATCGTTGACTCGGCGGGAAATCAGCTTGCCGCCGACGGCCCGCCGCTGGATGGCGACTGGCCGACCTCGGCCTGGCAACCGAATCGGCTGGTGCTCGATTCCCACTCGCTGATTTTTCCCGCGCCGGGCGAGTACACGATCCGCGTCGGACTGTACGATCCGGCCACCGTCACCCCGCTGGCCGCCTTCCGCGCCGATGGCTCCGAGTGGCCCGACCGCGCCATTGAACTTGTGACAGTCAGTGTAAAATAGCCATTGTTCATTGTTTCATTTTTCATTGGTCATTGAGTGATGCTTCATCGCCTTCCTCTCGTTAATCCTCTTTTCGTCGGCGCGCTCGTCGCCGTGGCCGCGGTTGCGGTTGGGGCCTTGGTGGGCTTTGCCGGCCCGCTGTTGGCTGTCATTGCTTTGATTGCAGTTGCAGTTGCGTTGTGGGCGCTCACCGATCTCGAAATTGGCATTTGGGGCATGGTGGCCGTCATAGCCCTGTTGCCGTTCGCCACCTTGCCGATCAAGATCGTCTTCACGCCAACATTTCTCGACCTGGCTATGGGCGGCGTGTTCTTTGTTTACTTCATGCAATCGCTTCGCGGGTCGGGCCGCCGTTACCGTCTCACGGTGACGCCCGCGCATGCGCCCATCGCCGCCTCCATCGCCATGGCCGTGTTTGCCTTCGCCGCCGGATTGAGCAAACTGATCGAATCGTCCACGATCTGCATGAAATCCTTGTCGCTCGTGGCGATGAAGACCTTCATGCCGCCGGCCTTTGCCTGCGTCGCGAGCGTGGCGATGATGTCATCGGCCTCGATGCCATCCTTTTCGAGCAACGGGATGCGCGAGGCGGTGAC
>CAYSIV010000280.1:3619-5274 GCA_964431175.1 uncultured Anaerolineales bacterium | reverse complement strand
CATCGCCATGGCCGTGTTTGCCTTCGTAGCCGGATTGAGCAACGGCCCGCTCACCTCCAACCTCATTCGCCACTTCGCCGAGTTCATTCTTAGCATCCTGTTCGCATTTCTGATGGTGGATTACGTGGACAGCCGGGTGAAGCTGGGGCGGCTGGTGGGCGTGATTCTGCTGTGTGGGGCGGCGGCGGCGGCAATTGGTATTTTTCTGTGGGTCATTCCCGAAACGCTGGCTGAGCGATTGCTTTCAGTTCTGCGGGTCGTCGGCTACCCGTCGGGCGGCGTTTTGCAGTACATCGAAAGCAACCCCGAACTCGGCCAGCGGGCAATTGGCACGTCGGTGAACCCGAATGCGTTTGGCGGACTGCTGGCGATTGTAGGCGCGCTGGCCGCCCCGCAGTTGGCGGCCAAACGCCCGGTGTTTGGCCGCCGGTGGTTGTGGGTTGGGTCGTTCTTGGCCGTCGTTATCTGCCTCATCCTCACTTTCTCGCGCACGGCCATGGCTGGACTGGTGGTCGCCATGTTGGGGCTGGCGCTGGCGCGTTATCGGCGACTGCTTGGAATACTTTTGTTGGGAGCGGCGGTCATCATTATCCTGCCGGTCACGCAGGATTACGCCTTGCGTTTTGTCGAGGGCGCCCAGGGCGCGGACCTGGCAACGCAAATGCGCTTTGGTGAATACAAGGATGCGCTGATTCTGCTCGCGCGCTATCCGGTGATTGGGGTGGGGTTTGCCGGCGCGCCCGACATTGATATTTATCTCGGCGTCTCAAATGCCTATCTGACCATTGCTCAAGAGATGGGATTCGCGGGCCTGGGAATTTTTTTGGCGGCGTTGGCGGTTTTATTTGCCTGGGCGTTCGATCATCGCCGGCGGGCCTACGCCGACCCGGAGCTGGAGCCGCTGTTTCTTGGACTGCACTCGGCCATCCTGGCCGCGCTCGTCGTTGGCCTTGGCGATCACTACTTCGTCAACCTCGACTTCCAACCGGCGCAGACAATCTTCTGGATGATCATCGGCCTGGCGTTGGCGGCTACTCGTTTGAGCAAAGATGTAGAGTCCGTTGTATAATCGCGAAAATTACCCGTTTGGGGAGTATTGGGAGGAGATCAGAACATGGATATTTCAACTCAAGAAGTAAAGCGCGTTTCGGTGATGACGGTGAAAGGCCGGGTGGACAGCGCCACCGCGCCCGACCTGGAAAACGCGCTCAAGCAACTTGTGGACACCGAAAAGACTCAAATCGTTCTCGACCTGAAGGACGTGGAGTATATGTCCAGCGCCGGTTTGCGGGCCATGGTGTCCACCTTGAAGGCCGTAAAACGCATCAACGGTGATTTGCGGCTGTGCTCACCCTCACCGCGTGTAGCCGAAGTTCTGCGACTGGCCGGCCTCACCTCGATTTTCACCATCTACTCGTCACAAGCTGAAGCGGCCGGCAGTTTCTAGCCCGGCGTTTCAGCTTTGTTGCTCATGAGTGAGAGTCGGCTCATCGTTCCGGCTCGCTACGACCGCATCAAGCAGATATGCACGTTTGTGGTTGAGGCGGCTGAAATAGCCGGGTTGGACGAATCGGCGGTTTTCCATTGCCAGATTGCAGTGGATGAGGCCTGCACCAATATCATTGAACACGGTTATGGCGGGGAAGACAAAGGCC
>CAYSIV010000280.1:0-3609 GCA_964431175.1 uncultured Anaerolineales bacterium | reverse complement strand
CAGGCTGACTCTGGCGCGATCTCGATAGAACTCCGCGATCAGGCCAAGCCATTTGATGTGTCCCGGGTGCCTGACCCACAGCTCAACAACTTCTCTATCGAGGAGACGGCAATTGGCGGGTTGGGTGTTTACTTTATGAAGAAGATGATGGATGAGGTGAGCTTCGCCCATAAAGAGGGTATCAACTCTTTGTTGCTGGTCAAGCGGCGCTCCGCACCGGAGACTTAGCCAGGTTGTAAAAAAGAGCAGGATGACTCATCCTGCTCTTTTTGTTTAACCGGACTGATTGAAATAGTTGTACACCGCGCGCGAGATGTCGGCGATGATTTGACGGCCATAGTCCCAATCGAGATACTCTGGCGTCCAGATGTATTCGACCAGCACGTAGTCGCCATTGGGGGTAAAAATGACGGCGGCGTCGCCGTAGGCGTTGTCGCTCAGCCCCTCTTTGTGCGCCACCCGGACTCCTTCGGGGACGCCGCCTTCTATCAGAACACCGGTTTTGTTTTGGGCCAGGTAGCTCAACATGGCCTGGCATTCGCTCTGGGTGATCTTGCCGGGGAGGGCAACCGCAAACGCGCCGCCGCCGGAACTGGCGCACTGGTAAAGCATATCGAGCAATGAGGCAATATCGTCGGCGGTGGCCTGAATGTAAGGATCGGGGTTGGTGTTGAAGTCGGCGCGCTGATTGGCCGGGGTCTTGATCAGGGGCGCTTCGTCCTTCTGGTCAAATGCTTTGGCCATGTAGGTGTTTTGCAGGCCGAGCAGGCGCAGGTTGGTGGTGAGCACCTGTGCCCCACGTAGGAAACTGTTACTTCCCAGGTCTTGGATCAAAAGGTTGGCATGGAAGTTGCTGGAATGCCAAAGGGCCTGCGTCACTTGCTCGACGGTGTCGGGCGGCAGGTCGGTGTCCCACTTCCAGTAGGTTTGAAGGATAATCGGGACTTTCATGACGCTCATGCCGGTGAAGGCCACGTCGGGGTTGAGCTTCATCTCTTCGCCGGTTTTGAGGTTGATGACGACGATGCTGGCAATACCGTCGAAGTTTTTATTTCTCAGGTAATCGCTGATAATCTGGCTGAGAGCATCCACGCTGGGGCGGGCGGCGCCGCCTTCGGAGACGGTGAGGGCGGCGCGGCGGTTGGTGGGCTGGCGCAGGGCAAAGTCGACCACGGCCATTGACGAGTCAATGTCCAGCGAGTAGCCGGGCAGGCCGGGGCCGAACGATAATGAAAAAGAGTCGGCGGAACCGGCGGAGGGAGGCGAGTCGTATCGCTGGGCAACGTCGGCCAGAAAGTCCCGCAGTTGCGTCTCCGAGTATTCGGCGACCAGGTTCACTTCCACCAGCTTGCCCGGTTGCCGCCACAAGTAGTTCCAGAATCCGCTCCAAAAGTTGGAGTCGGTGCGGTAGGTGTCGGCCCGGGCCAGCATCACCTCGGTGCCGAGCCGGAAGCTGATCTGGGCCGGGTCGAGGGCGAAGACGGCGTCGCGGTAGTGAAGCTCGATCCGGCTGGTGTAGATTCGGGAGAGTTCAGCCTGCGCCTCCTGGGCTGTCATTCCGCCCACCGCCGCGCTGGCGATGACCATGCCCGCCGGCAGGCGCTCGCGGACGCCGCTGTAGGTGACGAGTTGCACCACCAACAAGCCAATGGAGATGACGATGCCAACGATGGCGATCCATTCCAACCCTGAAGTGTCACTGCGTCTTCTCATGGGAAAAAGTATAGCATAAAGATTTTGCCGGAACTCGCTGTGCTATACTCTCAGCAACTTTTTATTTTTCAAGGAGAATGCGTGTATGCCTAAAGTGGATTCTGTTGCCGAGGTGTTTGCGGCCATGCCGCAGGTGTTTGTGCCCGAGAACGCGGTTGGGGTTAATGCGGTGCTACAGTTCGATCTTTCGGGCAATGGCGGCGGACAGTGGAACGTGACCGTGGCCGACAAGCAGGTGAAGGTGGCCGATGGGGCCGCCGCCAGCCCGACGACGATCCTGGCCATGGCCGCCAGTGATTACCTGTCGATGATTAACGGCGAAACCAGCCCGATGAACCTGTTCATGCAAGGCAAGATCAAGTTGACGGGTGATATGCAGTTGGCCCTGAAGATGCAGAGCATGTTCAAAATGACATGAACGATGATCAGCCAAGACGCGAGGTGCGGCGCAACCAGGTGATCGGGCTGTTGGGCGGCCTGATCGCGGCGGCGCTGGTGGGCAACACCTTTCCCGGACTGCGCGAGGCGTTTGGGTTGGGCGGGGTGATGATGTGGGGCGCGGCGATTGGGGCCTCGCTTGGCTCACTGCCCCAGTTTGAGAAGGCGGGCAAGGCGCTTACCCACAGCGATAACCGGACCTTCAACCTTCTGGTGGGACTGAGCATTCCGACGCTGGTGATTGGAGTGCTGGCATTGGTGTTTTTGAGGCGGTGAGTCTTGACTTAGGAGCGCCTTTTGAGCAAAATCAATTTCTTGGTCAGCGAAGATATTTGGCAAACCTTGCCCGAAATTATCAAGTCGGCGCGGCGTGTAGATGCGGCAATTGCCTATTTTGGCCATGATGGCGCAAAACTTCTCCCGCTAAAACGCGGCGATCGTTTAGTTGTGGATATGAGTCTTGCCACAGTCAAGGCAGGTAGCACAAATCCTTACGAAATTGAGAAACTGATAGCGCGCGGAGTAACAGTTTTCACGCGGCGAAATCTGCACGCCAAAATAATTGTCGTGGACAAAACAGTTCTAGTGGGTTCTGCCAATGTATCGAAAAACTCACACGACAACTTGGATGAGGCGGCTGTTTTGACCAATGACCCGGTAGCAGTTCAAAGAGCGCAAGAATTCCTGAATCGTATCTGCATTGAGCCGGTTTTACCTGAGTACCTTGCTGAATGCAAAAAGCTCTATAAGCCACCGCGTATCACCGGAAAACAATCAGCCAAAGGCAAACCTGCGCGCCGGGCCGCCCACGCAAAACTTTGGCTTGTAAATTTGGTGGATGATTATTCGGTTCCCGACGCAGAATCGGGATTGTTTGAAAAAAGTGAAGTGAAAGCGCGCAGGCTCGTTGATACAGCGCAATCCGTCCTCGACACTTTCCACTGGCCGCGCAAGCCTGAAATGGCAGATGAACTTGAGGCAGGCGATTGGGTAATTGAGTGCGTCAGATATAAAGACAAGAGTATTTGGGTGTATCCGCCTGCTTGCTTGCTGTCTATTGATCATTACATCCGAAACAAGCAGACCGGCAAGGAAAGGTATTTGTTCCACTTGGGAATGCCCAGGCACCGGGAAACTCTGAGTTGGGCGAAATTCCGAAAAGAACTCAACTCAATTCTGAATGCCAACTTGAGTAAGCCACGTACTATGCCAGTTCGGGACACACAAAAGGCCGATGATCTATTGCAGTTATGGACGCCCAAAGGGCGGGTTTCTCGTAAGTCATAGTTGTCTTTGCATTCCAAGAATTTCATTGAACCCTCTCAAGATCCGGGTTATCACAAGCCCGCCGCCCGATCTTCGCCAGGTCGTGCCACTGGCCGTTGATTTTGACCCGCACCACATCGGCGGTGAAGTCGGAGACGGTGGGACCGTGGTTGTCGAAGAGCGACGAGCCGA
>CAYSIV010000279.1:6303-8213 GCA_964431175.1 uncultured Anaerolineales bacterium | reverse complement strand
TTGAAAACTCAGCGTTTTCATGAGGATTCAGGCTAATCTAACATTGTCAAGCTAGAGAAGGCATTGGAAAATCAATGCTGGGCGAGTATCACGCGCAACGGCAAGCGTTAAGTCGTTTCTTTATCGGCGCGACAGTTCTAAGCGACCCTGTGTTAGATGTTATCCGCAGGGAATTGCGTCGAATGTCGCCTGATGTCAAGATTGATAATGAGCAGATACAAGAAGTTTTGATACAGGAAGTTTTCAAGCGCGAAGTTGTAGAAGGTGAAAGAGCCGAGGACGCACGGCGCAAGATTGCGCGGGCGGCTAATCGTCTATTGCGAAAGGCCGCAAAAGATAGTTCAGGCGATGAACCAGAAGAAAAGCCTGCAAAAAAGCCTGCTGAAGTTGAATCTACACCGCCAGTTGAGCAGTAAGACAAGCGATGCTTTTTCAGTCGTGGGTGGGGCTAACCCGCGCATGCAGTGGATTTGGCTCCGCCCTCCGCTTCGTTGCAAGCTACGCCAAACCACTGATGCGCCGCCGTTGGGCGGCTAGTCTCACAACTATATCGTTACTCTTCAGTGTAACTAAAGATGAATTGGCCAAAGACAAAGCGAACTGAGAACGAGGGGGTATTGCATGTTGAGCAGATTGTGAATCGGCATGGTTCAATCTTTCGGAAAATGCATCAAGAAGAAGATATAGGCATTGACGGAGTAATAGAACTGGTCAGAGATGGACAATCAACCGGCCTTTGGGTGGCTATCCAAGTAAAGGCAGGTGAGTCTTTTGTAAAGAAAGACGAGTTTGTAGTGCGCGTAAAACAGGCACACTTGCGATATTGGCAAAGTCTAAATTTGCCTGTAGTCTTGATATGCTATTCGCCAGCGAAACAGAAAGCAGCATGGAGATCGGTCAACCGCTATATAGAACTTCAGCGGAGGCAATCCGATGGGCCAATCAAATCCATAAAAATACCTTTCAGGAATATTTTTAACGAAGGAGCATTAACCAAGGGCCTGTATGGCGTTGCCCTCGAGAGCAAAGATAAAATCGACTTGCTGAATGCCGCTGAACTTACTCTCAGTGATGACGTCAGCGAAAGAGAGAAGGGGCTGTTTCTTCTTGGAGTACATCCAGCATCAAGGAGCACGCGGCTGACAGCTTACCTTGCAAGCCAACTCATTCTTGACGAGAATCTCGAAACCGTGAGGCTCGCCGCAAAAGCACTGGGGTTTTGTATTGCTCAAAACAAATGGGATGTGCCTTTGAATTACGACATGATGTTCTACGCTCAACGTCTTTGTTTCAAGTTTGGCGAACCACACTTTAAGCGGTTAATGGAATCGATTGATGATGGTGATTTTGGCCGAATGTCTGTTGGCGAAGCCTGTGCGGACTGCATTAAGTTTATGCAGGATGGAGAAGCCATTGCTCGGAAGATCGCGCTGGACACGAGCATACCTATCCAGACCAGAGTCAACACATTGGGCCTCTTTTACAATGGCGATTACGAAGCGGTGTTAAGCGATGAAGCCGTGCTCTGCAATGACGGCCTTGGAGACCTAGTTGATTGGCTGATTGAGCGCATGCCGACCCTTGAGCATAAGTCATAAGCCTCAATCAGCATCAGCAACACAGCGCCGCCCAACCCCCCAACCCATTTGCTTCGCTACGTAAACGGCTGACGCACACTGTTGGGCGCTCGTCGCAGGTCAATTGCAGTCGGCAATCTCAAAGCGAGAGTCAATAGAGATGACCTGGTGTGAGTATAAGAGCCAATAAATGACATTGCAGTTCAATGACCCTAATCTTTTGACTCTCTTTGGCTCAGTTTTAGGCATCGTCGGCTCTCTTCTCTTGAGTATAGGCGCACTCGGCGCACCAGATTTTCTTGCTGCACTCAAAGCCCAAAAGGAAAAAGGAAT
>CAYSIV010000279.1:0-6293 GCA_964431175.1 uncultured Anaerolineales bacterium | reverse complement strand
CAGGGCTTTAAAAATCGTCAGTTGTCCAATACTTCTATCTATTTATCTCGTTTATTGGCCTTCTTGTTGCTTTGGTTGCTTCGCGCGGGAATTTGGTTTTATCGCTGATAATTGCTCCGTTTGTCTACTTCGGTTGGAGGCTGTTGATTTACATAGCAGAGCGCCTCGTTCAAACAGTAAAGAAATTCAGCCCTCGTAACTATATAAAAAATCGTCAGGGGTGTTCATTGGGTCTAGGGTGCGCTGTGCAGTTACTTCATTGGGCAATCTGGGTCTTACCTTTCGCAGTTGTGTCACTACTTGCGTTAATTGTCCGATTCGGCTTAGACTTGCCACTGACCTACGTTTCCGAAAAAGCGATGGTCCCAATTGTTGCTCAGATTTATGGACTTTCAGCAAAAGTGGCAGCCGAAGAAGAAAAGTGGAAATTGAAAAGCACTGCATTAATCGGGAGCATATTCATTCTGTTTGGGTTCGTGTATCAGCTCATAGGAACCTTAATGCTGACAAGGTGGTGAAAAGCAAAACCGCGCCCAACACCGGCACCCTGAGAAACTGTCAAGAAAATTGACGATAAACGACGCGCCAGTTTCTATGGTGAGGGAATGCCGTAAGGCGGCAAAGTTGATTGCAGGCAACGTTGGGCGCACAAATCATGCTAAATTCCTGGGTTCCGCGCTCGGTATTTTTCTGCTTCTACAACATGACTGAAGAAGGCGCGGTGGCTGATGTGACGAGAAACGTACTTCCCACTGCTAATAGTGGTCAGAAGAAACAAGGGTGCCAGCGAGGATGCTTAATCGGGATTGGCATATTGCTGATTCCTTACCTGCTGAATTTTGGCGTAGTTCTTGTGAGGAACTCAGCCAATCAGACAAAATGGAAGACTAAAGGCTCGGACAATTACACGATAACTGCCAACGAGACTTCATTGCGTTTTATACATGGGCAAAGCGTGGTTACTGTCAACGATGGGCAAATTACGACTGTTGAGCATTGGACAGGTCCGATTGCTGAGGACAAGTTCGAGTATTGGCGACCCGTCACTGTACAAGGGATGTTTGAAGCGATCTGGAACTGTGGCCTACTATTTCCTTGGTATGTTTGCGCGATAGAGTATGACTCTGAGCGTGGCTACCCTGTAGAATTTACGGTCAACTGTCCAATCCCGGATGCATGTTATTCCGCAACTTCTGTGTTGGAAGTAAAGCTGGCACCATGATTGTGTACAGAAAAGGAAAGCTTCAAATACTGTGCGCCCAACCCCTCATCCTGAGAAACCGTCGGGCAAATTGCCGATAAACGACGCGGCATGCCGGTTTCTCTGGCGAGGGAATGCCCTAAGGCGGCAAGGGGGATTGCAGGCGACGCTTCGCCGCCCGGCGCTCGTTCACCTTCAAGTCTCGACGGTTCGCGCGCCTGATGCCAAACGTTGGGCGGCTTCTGATAAGTTGCACTCGTCTTTCCTGGCGCGGAACTAAAGGATACCCGCGCCCCAAGATTTCTGAAAGGAGTTATACAATGAACAAGCAAATCAAAAACAGTTCTCTGGAAAAGGCGTTGATTGATAGAGAGAATGCTCTTTGGGGGGAGCTAAAGAATAAACAGCCTGAGGAGTTCAGCAAGTTTTTCACGGATGATTATCGCGGCGTCCTTAGTTCTGGAATCAATACCAAGAAAGATGAGATTGAGGGTTCACAACAGTGTGACCTGCAGAACTTTTCGCTTACCGAAGCGGAAGTGGTATTCCCAACCGACGATACGGCGATCGTAATTTATAAAAATGCCGTGAAGAATTTTTCACGCGGGCAAGATATTTCAGGCTCTTTCTATAATTCCTCCGTGTGGGTGAATCGTGATGGACAATGGCAGTTGATTCTTCATACCGAAGCAAGAATCAATAAAACGTGATGCTGAATTCCAGCCCACACGTTGATCCGATGTCTGACATTATTGCTTGCAACAGACCGCCCTTACGCGCCCTGTGTAAGCAAGTTGAAATGTGTTCACTGTTTCGTAAGCCAAGTTGAAACACCGCCCAACAAAGCGTCCTGAGAAACCGTCAGGCAAGTTGATGATAAACGACACGGCATGCCGGTTTCTCCGGTGAGGGAATGCCATAAGGCCGCAAGGTCGATTGCAGCGGACGCGCTAACGCGCGCCGCTGAACCGCATCGTTAGAGTGCATGGACGATAAGCAGATCAAGCCACTTCAAGAACGGACTAACGCGAAGCTGCGTTATGCCCGTGTTCATCTAGATGAACTCAAGTCACAAGGTCCACCAAGTGGCAATGACTTTGATAAGGCGCATCAAGAATCCTTCCTGTTCCATTTGCTCGGAACCCGAGACGCTCTTCTCGCTGAACTGAACCTCTATTACCGAACTGGGATGGATCCTGACACTCTATCGCTAGGCCGAATTCGAGACGCCCTCAAGAAACAAGGCATCACAAGCTCCGAGTTGCGCATGCTCTACAAGCTTGAACAAGATGCATCGTCGTGGTACTGCAAGGCTAAAGATATGCGCGACCATAGCACCCACGTCCAAGGCGTATCGCGCGCGTACTTTTTGGGTGGCAAGGACCATCAGAAGGTGAAGCTCAAGCATCCAAGAACGGGTGATTTGACTGAACGCCATTTCATACTTGAATTCGAAGACTGGCTCCATGAAATGGAAACGCTCATCCTTTCGCTCCGCGCATCAGCCTTATCCACAGTGTGGCCAAAAGCGCTGCCTGATGAATGAAGCGCTCTAACATTGCGTCCCGAGAAACCGTCAGGCAAGTTGCCGATAAACGACACGGCATGCCGGTTTCTCTGGTGGGGGAATGCTACAAAGCGGCAGGGGCGATTGTATCTGACCCGTTGCGCTTCGCTCCGCGCGCAAGTGATGCACCGCCGTAGGGCGGCTCTCCAAGCCCGGCGGTACGAGAGAGCGTGGATAGCAGCAAAGCTTTCAACATGAGCAACGACACCTTGCGTAAGATCGGTGGAGCTGGCATCCTCGCTTTCGTCGTCATCGAGGCTGGAAGCTGCGCTTGGTTAGCTAACGGAGCCGTGGCCTTAGTCTCGACCGTCATCGGCAGCATTCTTGGCGGGCGTGGCCATGACTCGCTGCGCGGTGTTGCGGGCGGCGCGAAGCACCGGAGGAATGGTGTACGATGAGGGAAGTGGAGGCGCGGCGCCCCGAAGTCGGGCGGCGCGAGCACTGGCTGTTGTTCGTGGGTGGGCTGTGTCTCTTATGTTGCGCGTTGAGTGTGCCAGGGTTAGTGTTGCTGCCCCGCGCCGGGCTGCCCGCCGACTATCGCGCCACCATATGCCTCTCGCTCTCCCGGAGCCCGCTGAGTTTCAGCTTGTGGTGGTACTCGCCCAACTTGACGGGGCTGGCGTGGCAGCCACTGGTGGTATCGAACCGTGTCGAAGCCTGCGCCTTCAGTCTGTGGTCGCCTTGGCTGCCTCGGCGGGGCGGGTTTGATCTGCGCGAATAAGAGCGACAGCCGTGTGGAGCGGGACGGCGATTTGAGTTTGTAGCCCTTGCTCAGGAAAATCAGGGTGGCCCAACCCACGCCTGATGCACACCGTTGGACGGCAGGCGCCAAGATTGATATCAAACACAAGAGGAAAGGACACTGGAATGAAAATTGGATTGCAGATTCCGAACTTCACTTGGCCCGGCGGCCCGGTGGGCATCGGCCACACCCTGGCCGAAATCGCCCGCACTGCCGACGACGCGGGTTTTGCCAGCCTGTGGGTAATGGATCATTTCTTCCAGATTGGCAGCCGGGACCGGGCGATGGGTCTTGGCCCAGCGGAAGATGAGATGCTGGAAGGCTACGGCACACTTGCCTACCTGGCAGGTCTGACGAAGAAAGTGAAGCTGGGCACGCTGGTAACAGGCGTGATTTACCGCCACCCCGGCATTCTGGTCAAGACCGTCACCACCTTGGATGTGCTCTCGGGCGGGCGCGCCTACCTGGGTATTGGAGCGGCCTGGAATGAACGGGAGGCAACGGGGTTGGGTGTTCCCTTCCCGGCGGTGGCCGAGCGCTTCCAGCGGTTGGAGGAAACGCTGCAAATCGCCAAACAGATGTGGTCAGGTAATAATGGGCCGTATAGCGGCAAGTATTACCAGCTTGCCGAAGCGCTCAACAGCCCACAGCCGTTGTCGAAGCCTCATCCGCCCATCCTGATCGGCGGCGCCGGTGAGAAGAAGACACTGCGATTAGTGGCCCAGTATGCCGATGCTTGCAACCTGTTTGCGCGCATGGGAAGCGATGTGATTCGCGGCAAGCTGGAGGTGTTGAAGCGGCACTGTGAGGCTGTCCGGCGTGACTACGACGAGATCGAGAAGACCACGTTGGGGACCGTTCATCTGGCGTCCGGTCAACTGAGCGCGTCCGACGTGATCGAGCAGTGTCGCGCACTGGCCGGCCTGGGCATTCAACAGGCGATCTTCAACATGCCCAATGTGCATGAAATCGCACCGCTGGAGGCATTTGGACGCGAGATCATTCCAGCAGTGACAGCGTTGTAGAGAGACGCCACAGCAAAACTATGGTCAGGCGTTGGGCAAGTGCGGCTCAACCCAGCGTCCAGAGAACAGGCGGCGAAAGAGTGTCATAAGCGCGCCGCCTGTTCTCTGGTGAGGGAATGCCGTAAGGCGGCAGGGGTGCAGGTATCTTAGAAGGTCAAAACTGCCCCCTGTGCCCATTTTGGGCAGGCCGGGACAGATGGACGGGACAACGTCTCCAATAACAAAGCGAGCTGTAATGCGCCTTGCCCTCATCTCTGATATTCACGGTAACTACACAGCTTTAGAGGCGGTTCTGGCCGATATCCGCCAACAGCAGGTGGACTCGACCCTTTGCCTGGGCGACGTGGCCACGATTGGCCCCCAACCCGAACAGGTATTAGACAAACTCCAGGCCCTAGGGTGCGCCTGCGTTTCAGGCAATCACGACGCGGCCTTGCTTCACCTGGACGCCGCTCTTGCCTATCAAATTGCCCCGCCGCTCATCCCGACTCTCCACTGGTGTTCCCGGCGATTGACCGCCGAGAATTTAGAATACCTGCGTTCGTGTCGGCCAGTGATAGAAGTCGCTCTTGGAGCCGAGGCCACCCTGCTTTGTTATCATGGGTCACCGCATTCAACGATAGACCTCATTTTGGCGACAACACCGGCTGAGGAATTAGACCGGCTTCTGGCAGGTCGGGCGGCCACGGTGATGGCCGGCGGACACTCGCACCTCCAGATGCTCCGCCAACACAACGGAATGCTCGTCATCAATCCCGGCAGTGTCGGCAGTGCTTTTCTCAAACCGCCCGCACCCGACTCAACGCCGGCCCTCCTGCCGTGGGCCGAATACGCGATTGTTAACCGGGCCCAAGGTGTCCTGAGCGTTGACCTGCGCCGCGTGCCTTTTGATATTGGCGCTTTTTTCGAGGGGGTTGCCCAGAGCGACATCCCGATCAAAAACTGGTGGCTTCAGCAGTATGTCTCGCCGCCCGCCAGTTGATTGCCGTATGTCTTTCGGCATACTCCCCTCCATCCCCTAACACACCCCCAAAATCTACTCTCCGCGACTACGTCGAATCGCGCCTTGCCTCTATGATGCCAGACATCTCAGACTTCCGAAGTTTACGAAACTTCGGAAGTCTTACATGGAGGCAATATGACTCAACCCATCATCCAAATTGAAAACATCTCGGCGGTTTATGGCCGCGGCCCAGGGCAGGTGCAGGCTCTGCGCGGCGTCAGTCTCGAAGTTCTGCCCGGCGAAATTTTCGGACTGCTCGGCCCGAACGGCGCCGGCAAGACGACGCTCCTCTCGTGCGTTGAGGGCCTGCACAAACCGGCAGGTGGCCGTCTCCTTGTGGGCGGCGTGGACGTGGCTCATCAATCAGGAGCGGCCAAACGCAAGCTGGGAATTCAGACTCAACGCACGGCCCTGCTCGACGATCTCACCGTCCGCGAACTGGTCGAAGTCTACGCGGCGTTGTACGAAATTTATTTGACGTCGTCTCAAGTGAACGACCTGCTGATCCGCTTCGATCTGACCAAGTTGGCGAATACGCTCAGCCGCCGTTTGTCGGGCGGCCAGGGACAACGTCTGTCGCTGGCGCTGGCGATTGCCAACAACCCGGAAATTGTCCTGCTCGACGAACCGACCTCGGCCCTCGACCCGCACGCCCGCCGCGCGGTGTGGGATGTCATCCGCAACTTGCACAACGACGGGCGCACCCTGGTGATTACGACTCACGCGATGGAAGAGGCCGAAGCCCTGTGCGGCCG
>CAYSIV010000278.1:0-8238 GCA_964431175.1 uncultured Anaerolineales bacterium | reverse complement strand
ATGAGTGTAAACCTTAAAGTCTCGTAGTAATACGAAGTCTCGTTGTAGTACTATGACGACGGACGAAAGACGACAGCCAACGTTTGTCTTTCGTCCGCCGTCTGTCGTCGTTATAACTCCAGCACGTTCTTCACCTTCAGCGCCGCTTCGTCCGGCGCTCTACTTTCTACCACTTCCACGCTCACGCCCGGATAGTATTGCCCAAACCAACTCAAGAGATCGCCACCCCAGCCTTCGCCCGGGTTAATGGCGATGATGCGCCGCGCGGCGAGGTCGCCGATTCCGGCGTCGTCGGAACTGCCGCCGATGGTGACTCGCCGCACCCAGACGGCGCGGGCCAGGGCTTTGACCCAGGTTGGATCGGATTGGCTTGGGTTGAGAAGGATGTAGGTGCGTTCGTACGGCTCGCGGGGCAGGCCGGTGGGCGTTTGCGGCGGGCCGGGCCGGGCGATGATGGGCGCGGGTAGAGGCGTGTTGCGGAGCAGTGTCGTTAGCTCGGTGGGCGAACTGGCCCGAATGGAAACGTAGGTCACGCCCGGATAGTTCTTGGCAAACCACTGATCGATGGGTGGACTCACGCCCCAGCCCTGGGGGTTGATGACGACGACCATCCGCGCGTGCAGGTTGCCGATTCCGGCATCGTCGGCGCTGGCGCCAATGGTGAAGCGCCGTTCGCGCCAGGTAGCCTCAGCTACAGCCTCCACCCAGGCCGGATCTGTCGCCGTGGGCGGGAGGAGGACGTAGATGCGGCTGTATTGTTCGCGGGGCTGGCCGCGGGCTGAGTTGGGGGGTGGGGTGATCGGAGGAGCGGGAGGTTGAGGCGGTTCAACCGGCCTCGCCGGGGGCAATGGCAGTGTCGGTTCCCCGATGGTTTGCCGGACGTGGTCGGCTAAATACTGCGGCACGCGAGTTTCGCTGACGTTGTATTTTTCCCAGGTTGAGCTGTCACTGCCAAAGGTGAACACGGTTGCGCCGAGGACGTAAGCGTCCTTTTGCAGTTCACGGTCATACCAGATGAGTTGTTCGGCGTAGTAGCGTTCGGCGTCGCGCGCTTCGCCTGGTTTGCGCCAATAAGCGATCGGGTCGCGCGAGCCGTCGTAAGTGTCCCAGTATCCGGCCAAGTCTTTCCACGCCCCGCTGGGTGTGGCGGGGCAGTTGTGGCCTACGGCATCGCAACCGAGCTCAGTGATGATGAGCGGAACAGTGTCCAGATCGTGCGGGGCAAGGGCGTAACGATACACTTGGCGGTAGCGCAAGGTGAGCCAGCCCAGGTCGCCAATGTTCTCTTCGCGCCAGCCCGGTTGGAGACGGCGATGTGGGCAGTTGTTCTCTTGATAGTTCCCTGTGAGCCACCAGACCCACGGCGCGGAATATTCGTGCAGGCCAAGCAGGCCATCGAGGTCGCGGGCGGCGGCGAGCGCGGGGAGAAAAGCTTCCCACAGTCTCAATTCACGCGGGCCAATCTCCGGGTAGCCGGTGGAGAAGTTGCCGGCAACACCGCGTAGACCGAGGCTGGCGAGGAGTCGCAGGCGCTCGGCCTCGAAGCGGCCATACCATTCCATGCGGGCGAGTGCGCCGTTTTCGTCCGGGCCGCCGAATGAAGGTTCGTTGTGCCCTTCCCAGATTTTGATGAGGGGGTTAGGGTTGTAGTAGCGTTCCTGCTGGTCACGCACAAATCGCTCGGCGGCTTGTTCCGGCGACGCGCCGCTTTCGAGTTGTTGGAGCAGGGTATAGTCGCAGTAGCCGCGCCCGATGACGATCAGGTCGGGGCGGATGGCAAGATACTCAGCCGCCGGGCCGAAGTCGTTGACAAGCTTAACCAAGCGGCAACCGGCTTCGACAAGCAGGCGGGCCTCGGCGGTAGGTTTGAGGCAGTGCGGGGCGAGTTTGGAGGCCACGCTTGTAAGTTATGCAAGTTGTATGCCTGACTCTTACGAGGTGCCGGCCCCATCGCTTTTGGGTTAACTGACTACCAGATGAAATACGGTAGAATCGTCCCATCCAAACTTCATAATTCTAGGAGACCAAGACAATGAAACGCTCTACATTTCGTGTTGGTTGGGCCTTAGCCCTGCTTTCAATGGCCACTCTGGCCTGTACTTGCGGGCTGCTTTCGGGCCTGGGCCAGGCCCAGCAAGGCTTGCAAACGGTTCAAGCCGCCGCCACCGAACTTGCCACCAGTGGCGCTCTGGAAACAATCCAGGCAGTCGTTACCCAGGGCGGCTTCGAGGAGACAGCGCAAGCGCTCGCCACTCAGGTAGAAGCTGCTACCCAGCCGACTTCAAGTGGCGGCACTACCCTGGGTGATGCGCCGGAAGATATTCCGGTTTTAGAAGATACTCAGGGCTTCTTTGGCTCGGCGGATGTCGTCTCTTACTTCACCTCAGACGAATATAAATCTGTACTGGAATTCTATAAGACAGAAATGGCAGCCAACGGCTGGGCCGAGGACGGCTCTCAAACCTCTGTGGAAACAGCCGATGCCGCCGTGCTTTATTACACGAAAGATAGCCGTCAAGCGATAGTGACAATTAGCGCGGCGGCGGGCCAAACGTCGGTGCAAGTCCTGATTCAACAGTAACCTGCCTGTGCTCGGTCTTCCGGAGCCTTGTAGAGCAAATTGCCAATTTGCTCTATAAATTCCCTCTTGGCTTCGGAAGACTCGACCCTATGAGTCTCACCACCCAGGCCGGGGTCGGGCATTTTCTTACCGCTCCCTCTCCCGGCGAAATTGCCATCCTGCGAGCGGTTCTTTACGCCGACGTGTTTGATTACCCGCTAACCGCGCCGGAAATTCATCGCTACCTGATCAGTGAAGCGCTGACGCTGAAAGAAGTGCAAACCACCCTCGATTCTTCTTGGTGGCTAAGTGAATACGTTTCGAGCGTAAACAGCTTCTACATGGTGACCGGGCGGGGACATTTGGCCGCCGTGCGCCAGGCCCACGCAACCTCTATGGCGCGATTATGGCGGTCGGCTCGTTGGTATGGCCGCTTGCTGGCAACCCTGCCATTTGTGCGAATGGTGGCCGTCACTGGCGCGCTGGCCATGGACAACGTGGAAGCCGACGACGACGTGGATTACCTGATCGTCACCGCCCCCGGCCGGGTGTGGCTGACGCGCGCCCTGGCAATCGTTCTCGTCCGCCTCGCCCGCCTCTTCGGAGTCAACCTCTGCCCCAACTACTTACTTTCCGAAACCTCACTCCAGCAAGAGGGGCACGATCTCTTCATCGCCCACGAGATCGCCCAAATGATTCCGCTCACCGGCCATCATGTTTATTGGCAAATTCGATCACGCAACGGGTGGACCGCCGACTTTTTGCCCAACGCCGATTCCATGCCCCGGCCTGAATACGACACCGCGCCGCGCGGCCTGAGCCGCCTCGGCCAACACTGGCTTGAATGGTTGCTGGCCGGCCGCGCCGGAAACATGCTCGAAAATTGGGAGCGTCGCCGCAAACTGCAAAAATTTCAATCACAACTGCGCCGCCCCGACACCGAAGCTGTTCTTGACGAAGCCCGCATCAAAGGCCACTTCAACGACTATGGCCGACTGACTCTGCAAGCTTATGAGCAACGTTGCGCCACCCACAGGATCAACGGTTGGACGGAGTTCAGGGATAAGCCTTCTGCTTCATGAAACTCGCAATTGTCACTCTCTTCCCGCCCGACATATCCGGTGTGGGTCAATACGGAGCGCGCGTAGCCGAAGGTCTGGCTCACACAGGCCGGTTTGCTCAGGTGCGGGTGTTTGCCAATCAGTCGCCAAATGCCCTGGCGCTTGAACAAAGCAACGGCTTTATCGTTCAACGGGCCTGGCCGCGCAATCACCTGTCGGCGACCGGCGTCTTGATGCGCGAACTGCGCCGGTGGCGGCCCGATGTGGTTTGGTTCAACATTGGTCTCGCCAGCTTTGGCCGGACGCGCCTGCAAAATTTCTTCGGCCTGAGCGCGCCCATGCTTACCCACTTGACCGGCCTGCCCACTGTCGTCACCCTCCACGAAATCTTCGAGGCCTCCAACCTGAGATTATTGGGGGCCGTCAATGGCCGTCTCACCCATCTGGGCGGTCAGGCCGCCACTCGCCTCCTCCTGCAAGCCGACATCGTCTGCCTCACCCTGCAAGCTTACGTGCAAATGTTTCAGGCGCATTACCAGGCCCGCAACCTGGCCTACGTGCCGCATGGCGCGTTCGACACGCCCGGTTTCACGTCTCTGCCGGACGTGAAACGCATTTTGATGTTTGCCATGTACGCCCCCTATAAAGGTTTGCCCGAACTGCTCAACATCTTTCAAGAGCTTCACGCCGCTGACCCGTCAATTCGGCTCACGGTTGCTGGCAATGATCATCACCGCTTCCCCGGTTATCTCAAACGGGCTCGGGAGGCGGCAGGCGAGATTCCGGGTGTGGAGTGGCGTATCGGCCTCCCCGAAAACGAAGTGCCCGGCTTGTTTGCCTCAGCCCAGGTCGTCGTTTTGCCATGCAAAGCCACCACCGGCGCGTCGTCCATCGTTCATCGCGCCTCGGCGCATGGCCGCCCGGTGCTGGCCTATGATCATCCCGACCTGCGCGCCGTGGCCGACGAAGAAAGCTTAGGCATTGAGTTTGTGCCGCCCGGCGATCGCAATGCTTTTGCTCGACAACTACGCAACCTGCTCGCCGACCCCGCCCGGTGTGAGACAATTGGCCGGGGGAATGCTTCGGTGATGGGAACCATGACTCTGGACATTACCTGCCAGCGCTACATCCAGCTTTTTGAGAAGGCGCTCTCGCACAATGGCAAATCGTAGATGCGTTCGCAAAGCACGCAACGTTTCTGTATCAGGAGATTCTCCATGTTTCGCAAACTTCGTTTCACTGGCCTAATGTTTCTGTTGCTGGCTGGTTTGGCTTGCAATCTGTTGACCGGCGGCACAAGCACCAGCGCGCCTGCTTCCACGGCTTCAACCGGGACTCGCCTGGCTCAACTCGCGGAGTTGAAGAATGATGTTCAGTCGCGCACTTCAAGCACCGGCGACTGGCAGACTGCCGCCGAGGGCGCGCAAGTGGCCGCCGGCGGCGGCGTCAAAACCGGCGACGACTCTCGCGTGCGTCTCGATATCTCGGATGGCACCATTTTGCGCCTCGCGCCGCAAACCGAGTTTGAGTTGAAGGAGCTTTCGCCGCAAGCGACCGACCCGGTGACGCAATTCACACTGGCGGCCGGCAAGATGTGGGTCGCCGTCACTTCAGCTTTGGGTGGCGGCTCGTTTGGCGTGGAGACTCCGGTGGGCGTTGCCACCGTGCGCGGCTCGTATATGAGCATCGAATACTTCCCTGCCAACGGCCAGATGATTGCTTCGTGTTTGGCAGGCAAATGCCGGCTCGCCTCATCGACCAGCAACAAGTTCACCGACCTGAACACCGGTGAGCAGTCTGGCATTCCTGGCTTTGGGAGGGATCCATCCCCGGCCCAGCCAATTAACGCCGCACAGATTCGTGGCTGGTCTGCCGAGTTCCCCGAAGCGGCGCAGTTTGTAGCCACGATCACGCCCGGGCCGGAACCGACGGCCACACCGGCAGGCACGCCACCGGCAGGCGGAGGCGGGGTTGTTATTGGCGGAACAGCGGTCGGTCAGACTGCTTGCGATCACCCTTACTACCCGCTTCGAGCCGGAGCCACCTGGACGTATTCCACGGCCGACGGCCCGGTGACATGGACGGTGGACAGCGTGACCGGCGACACGACGAGCGCCACCGCCATTGTCACCTCTACTTTTAGTTCCGGGCAAGTCACCTATCACTGGCAGTGTGATGCCAACGGCATGACATCGTACGATTTTGCTACATTCAGCGCCGCCGGCCTGGGGCAGTTTGCCACCTCCGAGGTGCTCAGCAGTTCCGGCGTGTGGTTGCCGGCGGCGGAATTGCTTGTGTCTGGTTATTCGTGGAGCGCTAGTTATCAAACAAAGATAGTGCTCAATGCTCAGGGGCAATCTGTAGATGCGACGAGTGATACCTCGCGGAGCAGTACCGTGACCGGCACGGACTCGGTGACGCTGGGCGGGCAAACGTATGACAGCCTGCAGATCAGCGGCAGTAGCACGACGACGACTCAAATGCAATTTCCGGGCGGCGTAAGCGTCCCGCCGACGACCTCCGACAGCACTTATTCAATTGTGATGGCGCGCAGCGTGGGCATGGTGAGCGATACTTCAACCGGCGGCGGGCAGACCTACACTTATGAGTTGACGAGTTTCAATATCCCGTGATTCTCATGTTCGCAAATACTCTTCGGCGATTTTGCGTGCCGTTTTTGTTGGCCCTCGCGTTTGCCGCTTGCGGCGGTAGCAACGCGACTGCGCCTACCGGTGGCATCGAAGGCCAGGTAACGATCGGGCCAATGTGCCCGGTAGTGCAGGTTGGCACACCGTGCCCGGATCAGCCGTATCAAGCGACGATCACGGTGCTGGATGCAAACGGCAATCAGGTTACGCAGTTTCAGTCAGATGCGCAGGGGCAGTTCCGCGTGTTGCTCGATCCGGGCGTGTACACCCTGCGCCCTGAGTCGCCTGATCATTTCACCCGCGCTGGAGAGCAAACGATTACGGTAGCAAGCGGGCAATTCACGCAGTTGACGATCACCTACGACAGCGGGATCAGGTGATTGAAAACTCCATAACCACCACAAAAAACAAGGGCGGCCTCGCGAGGCCGCCCTTGCGATTCAGAAGAGAGTGTGGGATTAGGGTTTGCCGCCGCCGCTGTTGTCGTTGCCGCCCTTATCACCGCCGCCGTTGTCGTTGCCGTGATCATCACCACCACCGCTGTTGTCGTTGCCGCCGCCGCCGCTGTTGTCGTTGCCGCTGCTACCGCCATGGTCGTCACTGTTGTTGTTGACGTTGGAGCCATTATCGTCGTGATTGTCATTGCTGTTGCTGTTCACGTTGGAATTGTCGCCGCCGTTGTTGGCTCCTTCTACTTCCACTTCGCGGGCCGAGAGCGCGCCGCTACCGTCGATGAAAGCATGCACTTTGACCACGACGCCCTCCGCCAGGTCGCCCTTCACTTCTGTGCCAGCGCCGATGAACACCGTCTGGCTACCGACGACGATGAAGCCGGCGCCTGCCTGGGAGATCGTGCCAGAGAATTCGACTTCACTGCGGGTTGAAGCGCTGTTGTCGTTGCCGTTGCTGTTGTCGTCAGCGCTATTGTCGTTGGCATTGGCGTTGTCGCCGCTGTTGTCGTTGCTGTTCGCATTGACGTTCGCGTTGTCATTGCCGTTGTCGTCGACGGCATTGTCGTTGGCGTTGCCATTGCCATTGTCGTCAATCGTATTGTCGTTGGCATTGCTGTTGTCGGCAACGGTGTTGTCGTTGCCATTGACATTCGTATTGGCGTTGCCGTTGTCAACGACGACGTTGTCGTTGGCGTTGGTGGTGGTGTTGCTGTTGGCGCCCGGCGCATTTAGCTGGGCCGGGACGCCGTTCGCGTCACAGGCCGCCAGAAGCAGGGCGGTGAATATGATCAAGATTGAGTAGGTTCTAAGTCGGAACATGAGATTTCTCCTAAGGTAATTTTGAATTTGTTTGAGGCGTTCTGCCGCCTGAAGCGCTAGATAAGGTGATAAGCGTTAGTCGGTTATTTTGAAAACGACGCTATTGTCATCGCGATAAACCTCCTCGAATTGTGGGTCGGTCTCAGCCCGTTTCAGGAAAGCAGTGTGTTTTAAGTCCGACACCGCATACTCGGCTTTGAAATGTTTACGGATAGCCGACGACAAGTCCAGCCCGCGCCCCTGAGTGATGTCCACCCACAGGTAGTAGAGGCTGGGGTCGGCTCGTTGTAAGTAGGTCGGGTCGAGGCCAATGGTGTACACATTGTGGGTGTTGTAAAAGAAGAGATGGGTGAAGTCATCCCAATCGGTCTGGAATACGAGGGAACCTTCGGGCGTGTTGGCGGCCAGCCACCGCGATGCTCCGGCAAACTGATCGGCGGGCAAGTCGTTCTTCAAAAGGTTTCGGGTTTCGTGAACGCTGTAGGCTGCCAAAGCGAGAACGATGGCGGTGAGAGACATTGTTAATCGCCGCCCGAATTGTTTGTCGGCCAAAACCGGCTGCCAGGCGAAGGCGCAGAACAGCACGGCGAAGGCTGGAAAGTATTCGACGAAACGCCGCGACGAGAGCAACATGACGCCGAAGATGATGCTCAGGCCAAAGCTGAAGGCGGTGGGACGGTCGGGGCGTTGTCTCTGCC
>CAYSIV010000277.1:0-8288 GCA_964431175.1 uncultured Anaerolineales bacterium | reverse complement strand
GTCGCTTTTTGCCCGGACGACTGACGCGCAAGCGGTCACTACGAAATCGTGATCTGCCGATGATCGGATGATATGGAGGTTACCTTTATGAAGGTTGGTTTTATTGGACTAGGGAATATGGGCGGCGCCGCGGCCCGCAATATCCAACGCGCAGGTTTTGAGTTGACGGTACACGATCTCAGAAAGGGCGCCGCAGAAAAGCTAATTGAAGATGGGGCAACCTGGGCTGACACCCCGGCTGACACCCTCAATCAAGTTGAGGTCGTCGTAACGATGGTCTTCGGCCCAAAACAAATCGAGCAGGTTGTGCGCGGCGAGCATGGGCTCCTGTCGGGCGACTGCCGCCGTAAAATATGGATTGATTCAACCACCAGCAGTCCGATGTTGATGCGTGAACTTGCGGCGGAGTTTGAGCAAGCCGGAGGGTTGCCAGTGGATGCGCCGGTCACCGGCTCCGTGGATGCGGCCATCCGGGGAGATATGATCATGTTTGTGGGTGGGACGGATGCGGCTGTGGCCCAGGCCCGCCCGATATTGGAAGCCATGGGCGAAATCCGCCGCGTTGGCCAATACGGTAATGGCTACGTTGCCAAGCTGGTGAACAATCAACTTTGGAAAATACATGCCGCCGCAATCGGCGAGGCGATGGTCACGGCCAAAAAGGCGGGCCTTGAGCCGGAGGTGTGGTGGGCGGCGATGAAAGGCGGCGCGGCTGACAGTTTTGTGATGCAACACGATGTCCCTTCAGTTTTCGCCGGCCACTATGATCCCTCGTTTCGGCTGGCCCTGTGTTTGAAAGACCTGAGCTTGATCGATGAACTGGTGCAGAAGATGGGCACACGCTCAGAACTGACGCAGGCGACCTACGCTCGTTTCCGTGAAGCGGCGGAGCGATATGGTGAAGATGCGGGCGAAATGACCGTTTGCAAGCTCATTGAAGACGATGCCGGGGTCGAGCTTAGAGTCGAAGGCGATTGGATTCCCCCCTGGGAAGTGAAACACCCGGACGATGCCCGTTAGACCGGACGGTGGAGATTCGGGGTGAGGTTTGTGGAATGGTGACGAGGTTGTGAGAGACTACTGAAAACATTTGGCCGCCGGCTGAGACCGGCGGCCTTTTTATTTGTTTCACTTCCAAGTTGCCCCCTCTCCCCCTTCGCGCTATACTCCCCGTCACAAAGACCCTAAGGGTCTCGCGAAGCGGACCCTTAGGGTCTAAGGAACGGAGGCTGGATGACCGAACTCATTTGGGAAGGCAAATACGATAAAGACGGCCAGAAGGTTGCCCCCTTGCGCGTCTCTCTGCCGTTTCAGACGGTTGAGACGATCAACGAGTCGGCGCAAGAGCGGCAGAAGGCGCTGGACTTGTTCGCCAGCGGACGCGACTCGGAGTGGCGGGACCGCCTGATTTGGGGCGATAAAAAATACGTCCTGCCCTCACTGCTGGATGAATTCGCGGGCAAGGTGAATTTGATTTACATTGACCCGCCTTTCAATGTGGGGGCGAATTTTTCTTTTACAACCAGCGTTCCTACTGAAAATGACGATGAGGAAGAGACGACCTTTACGAAAGAGCCAAACATCATTGAGCAAAAAGCCTATCGAGATACTTGGGGACGTGGCTTGGACTCTTACCTAAATTGGTTTTATGAAACCGTCGTATTGCTGCGTGAGCTTTTAGCAGAAGACGGCAGCCTATATGTACACCTTGACTGGCACGCTGCCCACTATGCAAAGGCAATATTGGATGAGGTTTATGGGCCGGATGCGTTTGTCAACGAGGTCATTTGGAAACGACAAACGGCAAAGGGTGATGTTACACAAGGCGCACAACACATGGGGCGTATTCATGAAACCATCTTCGTCTATAGTAAATCGGCCAAATATACGTGGAACCTTCTCTACACTCCTTATGAGCAAAGTTATATAGAGGCTTTTTATCGTCATAAAGACCCTGATGGTCGGCGCTACCAACTTAGCGACATTACAGCGCCCGGAGGTGGTGAAGCAGCGAAAGGCAATCCGCGCTATGAATTTCTTGGCGTAACCCGATACTGGCGATTTTCCAAGATCAGAATGCAAGAACTCTACGAGCAAGGTCGAATAGTTCAGACTTCACCCGGCTCAGTTCCGCGACAAAAGAGATACCTGGATGAAATGCCAGGTATTCCGCTTCAAGACTTATGGCTGGATGTTCAGTCTGTTCAAGCACAAGCTTCAGAAAGGGTTGACTATACTACCCAAAAGCCCGAGGTCTTGCTTGATCGAATTATCAAGCTTGCGTCTAACGAGGGCGACCTCATTTTAGATTGCTTCTGCGGCAGTGGCACTACATCGGCGGTAGCCGAGAGACTTAACCGGCGGTGGATTACGTGCGACTTGGGGCGTTTTTCGATTCACACTGCCCGCAAGCGATTGCTCTCCATTCCCAACGTTCGCCCGTTTGTCGTGCAAAACCTGGGTAAGTATGAGCGGCAAGTATGGCAAGAGGCAGAATTCCAAACTTCAAATTCCAAATCTCAAACATCCACGCGAAGCGTCCAATCTCTCCATCGGGCTTACACTGAATTTATCCTGAAGCTATACGGGGCGCGGCCTATCGCTGGCTATTCATGGTTGCACGGCTTGAAAGCCGGGCGCGTGGTGCACGTGGGCGCGGTAGATGCGCCCATCACTACGGGCGACGTGACTCACATCGTCTCAGAATTCAAGAAGGCGATGGGGAGCGGCAAGGATGCGCCGACTCGCAACGGGGCTGACGTGCTAGGCTGGGACTTCGCCTTTGAGATGAACGAAGTGGCCCGGCAACAGGCGGCGCAAGCTAACCTGGATTTGAAGTTTATCCGCATTCCCCGCGAAGTGTTAGACAAGCAAGCCATCGCCCAAGGCGACATTCGCTTTTTTGAACTGGCCGCCCTGTCGGTGGACGTGAAGGTAGAGACGCCCCGCCGGGGCGTCTCTACAGGCGGGCGCAAGGTAACGCTGACCCTCACCGATTTTGTCATCCCGCCCGACGACGTGCCGGAAGATGTGCAAAAGGCGGTCAAGCATTGGGCGCAATGGATTGATTATTGGGCGGTGGATTGGGATAACAAAAGCGACACCTTCCACAACGAATGGCAAGCCTACCGCACTCGCCAAGAGCGCGATTTGACGAAGACCGTTACCCACACCTACGAGGAGCCGGGGGAGTATACAATTGTGATCAAGGTGATTGACATTTTGGGGAATGACACGACGAAGACGGTGAGGGTGGAGGTGAAATAACATGCTTACGCAAATTACTGTCTCAGGCTACAAAAGTTTGCAGGATTCGACGGCCCGACTTGCGCCGTTTACTGTCATCGTCGGGCGCAACAATGTAGGCAAAAGCAACCTGTTTGATGCCCTGCGGCTGTTATCAAATCTGGCGCAAATGTCAGCCGCCAACGCCTTCAAACCGGAGCAGCATCGGGGCGATCCGGTCGAGTCGTTCTTTGCCGAAAAACTGCCGCGCTTGAGCTTGTCTTGTGAGTTCGACCTTGCTGGCACACCGCACCCCTTTGCGGCAAGCGACTCTTTGCCCAATCCGGTCTTACGCTATGAACTCGAAATCACTTTTCGGAAGGGCGTCCTGGAAGTGCAAACTGAAAGCCTCAAAGGCAGCACAACTACCGGCAAAAAATCTCGGACCTTTGTCTCTGTCACGATGGATGAAGATAGGAAGAGTTGGGTGTCTATCAACCAAGACGCGGCAAAATCTAGGAAGTCGCGCTATTTCGATTCCTCGCCAGTGCGCTCGGTGTTGACGATGATCGACGATGCCGAACTGTATCCGCATGTGGTGGCGTTGGCGCGGGAGTTAAGCTCATGGCGCTTTTTTCACTTCGAGCCGGAAGATTTGCGCGAACCTTCTCAGGCGATGGATACTCTGGAGTTGGAACCGAGCGGGAGCGGCCTGTCCGGGTTTTACGATACGTTGGCCAGCCGCGAACCGGAGCGATTCAAATTGGCCGAACGCGCTCTGCGGCGGGGCATTCCCGAAGCGCGCGGGATTCGAGTGCTGGACACCGGCGACCGTCGGCGGCTATTAGCCATCGTGCGCGATGACGGGCGAGAGTTCACCGCTCGCGTCCTCTCCGATGGCACCCTGCGCTTTCTGGCCCTGTTAGCATTGGCTTACGCGCCTCAACCCCCCGGCCTCGTCTGTTTTGAAGAGCCGGAAAACGGTGTGCATCCGGGCCGACTGCCTTTCATCGTGGACACCCTGCGCGGCATCAGTCAACGCGGCCTGGAAGGCGGTCGCCGCTCTCAAGTCATTGTCAATTCGCACTCGCCGTATCTGGTGGATTTGCTCGACCCAGCGGAAATGTTACTCGCTTCACTCGGACAGAAAAGCCAGACCCGCTTTGCCTCGGTGACTGAAGACCTTTTTACTAACCGTCCGGCGATCAAGAAAATTCTCGAAAATGGCGAACAAACGTTGGGCGAGTTGTGGTCGCAGGGGGGACTGGATGCGAACGCTTAGGCTTGGCTTTGCACTGGAAGGCAATAGCGATTATCCCGTCATTCCGTGTTTGGCGCGGCGGCTCATTAGTGAGATTTTCCCGGACATTGTGTTGGTAGCTGACTCGGTTTTACGCCCTCGCAAACACGGTCACGGGTTTGTAAAAGAACTGCCCACCCTGGCTCGTCAACTGCGGGCTATTGATAACACTGATATTCTGGTGGCGGTTGTAGACACTGATAACGCTCAAATAAACGATCGGCGAAAACTGTTGGTTGCCATCAAAGAGCAATGCGCTAACGAACAAATCGCAATCTGTATTGCCGAAGGTTTGGCAGTCCGCAACCTAGAGGCCTGGCTACTGGCTGACGCACAAGCAATATTCAAAGTCTTCGACGGTGACAAAGGTGCTGTGACTTTTCCGTCGCCAGAAGATGAACCTGACCCAAAAGGCAAGCTCAATCAATTTGTTCGAGTGCTGACGGAAGGGCGAGAGGTAACCTTTGCTTCTTTCGCGGTAGAACTGACCGAAGCGATTCGCTTGCCGCTTCTGCGTCAGCGTTGCGGTCAATTCGACGAATTCGCCCGTAACTTAACCAATTGTGTCAGGCAATGGCAGAATCAGCCCCTGGCAGGCTAGGCCTGGTTTCCCAAGCGCACGGCATGAAGCCGACTTTCGCCTACAGGGGACTGACGCGAAAACACTATAGTGATATTGTTGATTGAAGTCAATCTATGCCTCGCCTAAAGAAGACCCCGCCCGATTTACAACCTGGCCTGTTAGAGGCCAATGTCCCTACCGCCCCTTGTGTCCCGGCGATTCGGGAAGCGGTGAAAGCATGGCGGGCGGGTGGTTACAAGGGTGTCACCGACACAACGAGTATCCTCCTCAACTATTGGTTTCTTACTGACCATCGCCTACAAGGCCGCAAGTTTGAATACTACGACTCGCAACGGCAAGCCGTCGAAACTCTCATTTACCTGTGGGAAGTGGCAAAGATACGGCGGCAAAAGAGTCTGTTAGAAACGTTCGCCCCGCGCAGGGGCGATCTACATGATCGCCCGTTGCGCTTGCTACAGCATGATGACTTTGCCCGCTATTGCGTGAAGATGGCAACGGGGAGCGGCAAGACGAAAGTGATGGCCCTGGCCTTTGCCTGGCAATACTTCAACGCTGTGACAGGCGGCGGCGAGGACTACGCCACGACCGCCCTGATCATTGCCCCCAATGTCATTGTCTTTGAGCGATTGCGATCCGACTTCGGCAACGGGCGCATTTTCAGGCTTGACCCCATTATTCCAACCGACCTAAAAATTTATTGGGATGTGGAGTTTTACCTGCGGGGCGACCCGGAGCGGGCGCGATCCTTGGGGGCGCTGTACCTGACGAACGTTGACCAATTGCACGCCGATAACGACGAGGCCGGCGAGTCGGATGAACCCCAGGAAATGGCGGCCATGCTTGGCCCCAAGCCGCCCGCGACTCCCAACGCAATTGAGGATTTTGACAAGCGGATCATTAAGCGGGGCGGCCCGCTCCTGGTTGTCAACGACGAAGCCCACCACACCCACGACGAAGATAGCGCCTGGAGTCAGATTATCCGGCGATTGTATGAGTCAGTGCGGGGTGGCCTCACCGCGCAGTTTGACTTCACGGCTACACCCCGTTACCAGAAAGGCAGTCTCTTCTCTTGGACAGTCTCGGACTACCCCCTCAAACAAGCAATCATTGACGGCATTGTAAAACGGCCCGTCAAGGGACTCACGAGCGGCATTCACGAAATTACTTCATTGGTTGCCAGTACACGCTATAAAGCCTACCTGACGGCGGGCGCGAATCGTTGGCGCGAATACCGCGATCAATTGGCCCCTCTTGGCAAGAAGCCGATCCTGTTTGTCATGATGAACGACACTAGCGAAGCCGACGACGTGGCCGACTATCTGCAAAAGACCTACCCCTCCGAGTTTGGCGGGGACAAACTATTGACCCTTCACACGAACCGATCCGGCGAGATCGCCAAAGGCGATTTGGACACAGCCCGGCAAGCGGCGCGGGATGTGGACATGGCGGCCAGCCCGGTCAATGCGATTGTGAGCGTGCTAATGCTTCGTGAGGGGTGGGACGTGCAAAACGTGACGGTGATTGTCGGCTTGCGGCCCTACACCTCAAAGGCCAATATCCTGCCGGAGCAAACCATCGGGCGCGGCTTGCGCCTCATGTTTCGCAATAGCACCATCGGCTACACCGAACGGGTGGACGTGATCGGCAACAAAAAATTTATTGAGTTTGTCGAAGACCTGGAGCGGCAAGAGGGGCTAGAGCTAGAAACCTTCCAAGTCGGCAAAGACAAACTTGAGATCGTCACCATCCAACCCGACCCGGCGAAGCTGGACAAAGATATTACGATGCCCACGCTGAGTCCATTGCTGGCTCGCAAGAAAAACATCACTACCGAAATTCAATCGTTGGACGTTTCCAAGTTGCCCTTATCAAACCTTCTGCGTAAGGCAGACGGGCGACCGGCGGAAAAGTTCACCTATGAGGGCTTTGACCTTATCACGTTAGAAAAGTTGGTTGAACGTGAGTACACCTTGCCCGAAGTGCAAACGGCGCAAGAGGTGATCTCTTACTACGCCAAACGAATCGCCCAAGAGGTGAAACTGCCGTCACAGTTTGCGGCCCTGGCCCCGAAAGTGCGTGAGTTTTTGGCAACTCGCGCTTTCGGCGAGACGGTGGACATTGAAAGCCCGACGATGCTCCGGGCGATCAGCGCCAATACCGCGCAATTTGTCACCGTCAAGGCGTTTGTGGCCGCCCTGCAGCCCTTGTTAGTGGAGTCGCTTACCCCCACGCTGGAGAACGAGGGGCGGCCTCTTTCACAAACCGAGCCTTTCCCCTGGTCTCGCCCCACCTATGCCGCCCCCAAGTGCGTTTACAACCTTGTGCCATGCGACAACGAATTTGAGCGCGACTTTGCCAAGTTCTTGCAGGATGCTCCCGACGTTGCCAAGTTCGCCAAACTGCCGGACTCGTTTGGCTTTGCGATTGAGTACACCGACTCGGTGGGCAACCTTCGTTACTACTACCCTGACTTTGTGGCCGTGTTGACGAGCGGCGATCATTACCTTGTGGAAACGAAAGGGCAGGAAACCACAGAGGTGGCCCACAAAGACCGGGCGGCCCGCCATTGGGCCGAAAGCGCCACCGAGCTAACCGGCACACGCTGGCGCTATCTTAAAGTCCCTCAGGCCGACTACAAGCAATTGCAACCGACGGAGTTTAGCGATCTGTTTGCGTTGCAGGCAGGGTTGTTTGAAGAGCAAGATGAGATATAAACGCACAGCCACCATAAGGAAAGCCCACGCATGGACTTCGCCAACTTGGTTATAGGTCTCATAAAGACCCGTCAGGTCTGGGTGAGAGGCAAGACCTCTACGAGTTGACGCCAGAAGAAATCGCTGTTGTGGAAGAGGCGACGCGGAGGAAGTGAGATCTCAGAGAAAACATGCCAGAAGAAACGAATCCATCCAGGCCGTCAAAGTTTGAAGACCGCTATCGTCTCTATCTGGACGAATCGGGCGACCACGTATTTCGGGAGATGACAGAGACTGCCCATCGGTTTCTGTGCCTGCTGGGATGTTGGTTTCAAAATCCGGCTTATGTCCAATTTCATGAAGCGCTGGAACGCTTCAAGGAAAACCATTTTCATCACCATCCGGACAACCCGGTCATATTACACCGCGAAGATATTAGACATTATTGGAAATAGTTTTTGAGTTGATAGGAGAAGGAACGAAGATA
>CAYSIV010000276.1:0-8309 GCA_964431175.1 uncultured Anaerolineales bacterium | reverse complement strand
AGCCAGCGTCAATGGCAAGGTCATCGCGCACCTCGGCCGTTGCCAGCGCCCGGGCTGCCAGCAGAACCGCTTGGTCTGTGACTCCCGTGACGGCCAGGTATACAAAGCGGCCGTCTATATTCGATTGGATCATTTGCAATACGCCGGCGCTGGCTTCAAGCGGGCGACCGTCCGGCCCCAAAATCGTTAAACCATCATTAGTTAACGTGGTTGGCAAGCGAGCGGACTTATACATCTGGGCCAAGAACGCATTTCTCTTTGGGGAACCAATGATGACTGCGTTCGCGGCGCGCATATTCTCCGGAGTCGCCTGCGAGGCCCTAAGAACCTCCACGATCACATTGCCATCACTGCCAGCGCCAATCGCCGAGTTTATGATCGCCATCGCCTCCAGTTCGCTCTCGTTAAAATCGTCGGGGATTATGAATAGCAACTTCTCTGGCAAGAAAGAGTTCATGACCAGTGGGCGTGGAAAAGTTGCCAGGTCCAGCACCGGGGATTGCCAGGTGAAATCGAAGGTAAATGATGAATCCGAGTAGATCGTGACCGAGCTATTGGCGGTTGTATTGCATTGACCGCTACTGTTGTATTCAAAGCGTAGATTCAGTGTGTTATCGACGGCGCTGTGGAGGACATTCGCCGGGATCGCAACTCGAATTGTCTGGTCGAGGCCGGGGCTGGGGGCGAAGACGTTCATCAATTGGCCGTTGACGGAGATCCATAGCGAAGGCAACGAATTCGGGCTAAAGGTTTCCGGTGTCACTCCGCCAGCAACGTACTGCATGCTGTAATGAAGGTCAAGATAGGCCGATTGCTCACCGGCGGCCAATAGCCAGCGATAGGGGAGCTGGAGACGATACTCCGCGGCATCAATCGGGGTGCGCAACTCGAAGGACGGCACTGAGAACTCTTGAAAGCTGAACGCGATATTCCCTGATTGAATATCGTCGGCAGGGATGGGGCCTTGCGGAGTGGATACTATACTGGTAGAGATAGGACCCTGCGGGGTGGATACTATACTTGTAGAGGCAGTAGGACTGCTCGTGGGAGCAGGCGTGAGGCCAGTTTGCGCCCGGGCAACTCCGAGGCCGTTCAACCAAAGCGGAGCGATGAGCGCCGCCAATCCGAGAAACACGAAGATTTTACGATTATGCATGAGGTTACCAGCTTGGGAAGGCAGAGTGTTCAATCAACGAACTCATTTTACTATGAAGGCTGTGGCGAGTCATTATCCAGCTTTGGAAAGCCGATGAACCAGCTTGCCCATTGGAAGACCTGGGCTCGACAAATTATAACTCGCCCAAGTGAGAATGGCTTTGCGGGCCAATTCCTCGCCATCGGATGAGGGTGCCCTATTCATGCTATAAGTTGGCTACGTGGCAAGGCGGGGGGTTGTTGGTAGAGCAGAGTCTGCGAAATGTTAATTCCAGCAAAGCTAAGTGCGACAAGCAACCAGAGGTAACGGATAAAGTCCTGGTGAAGAAACAGACTGCTGGTCAGATAACAGATAATTGCTATCTGTAGAGCTACCAGCCAACTCGAATCAATGTCATGCTGTCGGAGCCGCTTGACCGTGCGACGCAACTCGAGCAGAAGCCAGCCAAAAAGCGCTATGTAAACTGCCATTCCTATTAGTCCCGTCTCGGCCAGAATCTGAGTATAGGTCGAATGCGCTTCCCGGGCCCCAGTGCGGAACTCGAGGCCGAGGCGCCTGGTATACTCTTGATAACGGATCTTATAGTTTCCGATCCCGATCCCCAGAATAGGGTGTTCTTCAAACATCAGGAGGCCCGCCTTAATCTCGCTGGTGCGCCCGATCAACGACAGGTCTTGTCCGGCGCTGCCAGCTTGGGATTGAAGGCCGGTGAGACTGCCCCAGCGGTCTTTGTACTGGGCCGGCAAGATCAAAATGACGCCCAAACCGATGACGAGCAAAGCCGCGCTGATGATTGGTTGGACACGCCGATCAAGGAAGACAAGGATCAGCATGCCTATAGCTGCGATATAGGCTCCGCGACTAAAGGTATTTAGCACAGCAAAGCCGCATATCACAATGGAGGCGCCGGTGGCCAATCGAAGGATGGGTTTTTGCTCATGGAGAAAGCGATAGAGCGCCAATGGCAGGATGGCTACAAGGGTTTGCCCCCAAAAGTTTGGTTCATTGATGGGGCCGGCAAGCCTTGCCCCGCTTCCGTCGAGCGTCAATTCGCTGACAGATGCCAACTGTCCAAAGATGGGGCTGTAGTTTCGAGTCAGAGCCTGGTAATCTCCCAGAAGGGCCAGGAATGTAGCTGCGCCGATGATCACCCAGATCGCCGACTTCCAATGGTCCAGTTGATCCAATGACTGGACAATGCAGGCGACGATGATGAGGTCTTTGGCAAGATCTAGAATCAGCTCCACGGATGCGTTTTTATCCTCGGCCACAAATGCGGATAGAATCCATACGCCGAGGTAGGCGACCATCAACCATTCGCCATAGCCAAATCCCCGAAACTTACGCTTCAATACTCGATTGGCGATCAGGCTTACGAGCACCAGGGCGACTAAGGGTTTGTTGATGCTGGGCAGACCGCTGACAGTAAAGGTCGCCGAAAGATTAGAGAATATCACCAATATTAGAGCGTATGCGCCAAGCTGAGGCCGGAAAGCGATTGCAAATGCCAGCGCCAACGCCAACGCCCCGCCAATAATGTATAGGCCAAGCTTAGTGTCACGATATCTAATGGTTGCGAAAAGCAGGACAGCCGTCAACGCTATAACTGCTGAGATGATGAGGCCCGGCAAGATGTCAAGGAGGCTAATCGGGGCTTTATAGTCGAGAAGGCTAATCGGGATTTTATATTTGGCTGATGAGGTCTGATTCGTCATTTTATGTTTCCGCGATGTGCTGGCGTCGTAAGTCGGCGTTCGCAGGTTCTACGATTTCGTGTTTAAGTTATTCTCAAACATCATCCTGAAACCGCCCATGAGCAGGATCAGGACGACCCCACCCATCATGCTGATGCCAATGCCTAGAAGCATGTCTATCATGTGATCCGGCGATACAGGATCAATATTCAGAGTAGCAGCGTCCAGCGTGCGCAGTTCGTAGACCTCCTGGGATGTGCTGATGTACGCTTTCCCCGCGTCTCCAATAGCGTTGGCGAGATCGGTAACCAAATCCGGGGAAGGCCCTTCAATGGTGAGTTGCATCACGTTGGAATTTGGCAGGATGGCACAATTCACAGTGTAGTGTTCAAGTAGAGAGGCTGGCACCCTCAGGGCTTGAGATGCAGTTTCGCTCAGGGATCGGCTATCAAGGATATTGCAGTAGGTTGCGACCACCGAGCTGCGCCCCGCCAGAGTATCCTGGCTATTAATCAGATCGGATGGATCGGATGAGCGCAGTTTGGACATGGCAACGAAGGTTGCCGTTGTCCTATAAACATTGGGCAGAGAGTAACTGTAGAGGTAAGCGATACCGCCGCCGATCAGGATGAATGAGAGAATAATCCACCAGCCTTCCAACAAGGCACGCACGAGTTGCTGGGTTCTGAGGGTTTGATTATTGGGTTGCATGACATTGCCGGCCTTTAGTGCGCCCCTCGTTGTTCCAATACAGCCGTGAATGTGCGAAACAGAATCTGTACATCCAGCCACAAGCAACGCCGTTCAATGTAGGCAATATCCAGGCGCAGGCGATAGTTAAACTCGGTGGTGCCGCGACCAATGATTTGCCACAGCCCGGTAAGACCAGGTTGGACATCAAGCCGTTCGGTGTGCCACAGATCGTAGGTTTTGGCCGAGAAGGATGTTGGTCGTGGCCCAACCAGGCTCATATCTCCTATTAGGACGTTGAGCAATTGGGGCAGTTCATCCAGGCTGGTCTTTCGCAGAAACCGGCCTGCTTTTGTGATGCGTGGGTCGTTGGTGATTTTGAAATCGGGCCACTGTAATTCGTTGAGATGAGATATTTGCTTCTTCATCTCTTCGGCGTTGACGACCATGGTGCGAAATTTGTACATGCCGAAGGTGCGACCGCCTTTGCCGGTGCGCTGTTGTTTGAAGAGGACAGGATCATGAAGCGATTCTAGTTTAATCAACAATGCGCAAATGGCCAGGATGGGTAAAACAATTGGCAGAGACATGAGTACAATTGTTACGTCCATGATGCGCTTGGCAATGAGATAGCCTTTTTTGCTCAGCATGGATTGTCTTGGTCTGATCTGGTCCAGCCATTCATATTGGTTAGGCGCAAAATGTTCGTTAGTGGATGATGAGATCATTGCTTATTAACCTCTTCGGAAGTAAAAACCGACATCTTTGACAAAGTCTCGGGCGGCGCCTTGAGATTTGTCTCGGCTTGATGAATCAACTCTTCAAATGTCAAAGCTTCGTCTGGGAATGATACGACTCCACAGGCGACTGTTACACCTAACTGTTCGAGTGAGGCACTTTTAATGCGTTGGGCCAGCATGTCTGAGCTTGCGGCGCTGGTATCCGGGCTGACGACGATGAAGCGCCCACGCTCATATTGATCTAATATCATATCAGTTCGCCGGAGTTGTTTGCTGATAAGCCGCGCCATGCTGGTGATCACGTAACGGGCCATCATGGCCTGTTGCACTTCCTGTATCGTCCGATGCAGTACCGTCTTAACAGACTTGGCATCGGGTTCGATGATCATGATTGTGAGCGGGTAACGATGGCGACGGCTGCGGATAAGTTCTGTCTGTATATCCTCGCTGGCCTCGTCTAATTTTCTCACCCGGTGACTGGCATCGGCGAAGGTGATGTTTTGGACGGCTTCCTCAAAGTCATACAAATTCCGGGCGACATTGTGCGCGAGGCCAATGAGAATATAAAGCGCCGCTATCTCAGTAATAGTAAGATAAGTATCAAGCCCGCCAAGGATGGGTCGCTCGCGGAAAAACAGTAACCGGCATCCCAGGTAAACGCCGAGCCATAACGTGAGTGCGACGGAAACGTGCCACCGCCTCAGGGCCGGCACAAGTATGACTGAGATGAGAGCAACAAACCCAAGAATGTAAACAAATGATTGAATATTAATCGTGCTATCCTGGCCAAAATCCAGCCGCTCAATATTGTAGAAGATGGCCAGGTGAATGAGTAGAGCAATGAAAGATGTTTTTAGGTGTTTCATGTAACCGTCTCAGTGTGCTAAAAGATGCCCTTAGTTGCGGTCATGCAACATCAGTCTTTGACTATAGATTAAACTTTCTAATAGTAAAAAAAAGGTAAAGAAAGGATAGAGAGTTCGTCTTAATGCGATAAACCGCACGGTTTGCCTCGTGCGGTTACAGGTTGTCTTGGATTATTTTGGCAACCTACCTGGGAGAGCTTATGGCCAGTATGAGCATTACTACTCTAATATCGCTCTGGTTTCAGAAAAGTTACGGCCACAGCCTCAAATCTGCTATCATAACGCCTGCAAATAGGCTGTGATTAGCCTGACCCCGAACCCGGTTGCTCCGGCCGGGCCATAGGGTTTGACGATTTGCCCTTTGGCGGCAAAGGCAACAGGCGCAATGTCAATGTGCGCCCAGGGGTAGCCTTCCGCAAAGTCCTTTAGAAAGGCGGCAGATACCCCGGTGCCGGCATACCGGTCGCCGGCGCTGTTTTTGATGTCGGCCACGTCCGAGTTCATCCACTCGCGGTAATCCGGGTAGAGCGGCAATTGCCACACCCGTTCGCCGCTGGCCTGGCTGGCGGCCAAAATTTCGTGGGTTAACTGCTCGTGGTTGCTGAACATCGCTGCCGCGCCGCCGCGCCCCAGAGCGATCATCACCGCGCCAGTCAGGGTGGCCAGGTCAATGACGGCCTCCGGGTTGTAGCGTTTGGCGTAGGCCAGGGCATCAGCCAGGAGGAGGCGGCCTTCGGCATCGGTGTTGGTGATTTCGATGGTCTTGCCGTTGAGAGCCGTTAGTACGTCACTGGGGCGATAGGCGCCGCCGCTGACCATATTTTCGACAGTTGGAATCAGGCTGACGACAGGCCTGGGCAGGTTGAGCATGGCGGCGGCCCTGACCGCGCCCATCACTGCCGCCGCACCGCCCATGTCGGACTTCATTTCCGGCATGTCGGCGGCAGTTTTGAGCGAGTAGCCGCCGGTGTCAAATGTGACGCCTTTCCCAACCAACACCACCGGAGCCTGATCGCTCATGGCGGTTGCGCCGGGCCAATATTCGAGGATGATGAACTTGGGCGGCTCGCTCGATCCCTGAGCCACCCCAAGCAGAGCTCCCATGCCCAATTCGCGCATTTCGGGCACATCGAGCACTTTGCACTTCAGGCCGAAGGCGGCGGCGATTTGCTCGGCTTTGGCCGCCATATAGGATGGGGAGCAAATATTGGGCGGTTGGTTGACCAGGTCGCGGGCGAAGTTGGCGCATTCGCCGACCGCCTCTCCTTCGTTAGCTCCGGTTTGCATCGCCTGAATTTTGGCTTCATCCGCTTCGACGAGCGAGGCGTTGGCCAAAGTTTTGCTCTCGCCTTTGGATTTGTACTCATTGAATTGATACGCGCCAAGCTCGGTGCCCTCGGTGACGGCGCGCGCCGCGGCGCGCGCATCCAGCCCGCCCGCGCCGGCGCCGTGAACAACAGTGGCCAGGGAGCGGCACCCCAGGCCCACTGCGCGAGAGGCGGCCGCCCCGGCGGCCTGCCGCGCCCGGTCTAACGAGAATTCGTCCGAGCGCCCCAATCCAACCAGAATAACACGGGTGGATAGAATCTCACCGTGAGGATACAACACCGCCGTTTCACCCAGTTTGCCTTTGAAATCGCCGCTGGCAACGAGGGCGCGAATGGCCCCGTTGAGTTTGGCGTCCAGGGCCCGGGTTGCGCCGCCGGGGCTTTGCAACCCCTCAAAGTGGTTGACGACAAGCGCCGCCGCTGATTGTTCGGTGATATCGCCTTGGGTGACATTGATGTTCATGATTCAGCCTCCATGTTATAGCTTGAGCGCCTCTCGCTGTTTGGCAATTAGCCTGATGGCTCTTTTGACCAAGGCCCGATTCGAGATTTGTTGATGCCAGGTGCTGGCTCCCGACGGGTGGGGCAGGGGAATGATAACTTGCTCGCCTTGCTTCAGTTGCCTGCCGATAATTTTTTCCAACTGAAGCTTTGGGTCGAAGAATAACCCAATTGCCAGCCGCCCGATAGGGATAATCAGCCTCGGGTTGACAAGAGCAATTTCCTGATCGAGCCACGGGCGGCAAAGGGCTTGCTCCTCTTTTGTCGGGACACGGTCGCCATGCCCGCCTGTGCTTGTCCCGGGATAGCATTTGGTGATCGAAGTCATGTATTGCGTGGCCCGAAAAGTTTCTTCGTCGAACCCGGCTTGGCCCAGCCACTCGAACAGCCGCCGGCCACTGCCGGCGTTGAACGGGCGTTTGACGACTGCCTCGGTTGGGCCGGGCGCCTGGCCAATCGTCATCACTTTTGCCGTATGAAGGCCGCGCACCACTGCGCCGGGCGCTATCCAGTATCCAGCTTCCTGGCATTTGAGGCAAGCCCGGATTTGAGTGTGCAACTCGGAGAGCGCGATTTGTTTACGAGACATTCGGGGCCAAGTTGATCAGTTTCAAATCGGGAATATGGCTGAGACGCTTTTTCATCACTTCAATCGCCTGCTGGTTGTTGTCAATCAAAATAAACTTGCGCCCCAGTTGATAGGCGGCATCCCCGGTTGTGCCGCTTCCGGCGAAGAAGTCCAGCACCGTGTCGCCGGGATTCGACGAGGCCGTAATAATGCGCTTGAGAATGCCGAGCGGTTTCTGGGTGGGGTAGCCGACCTTCTCTTTGCCAGTGGGGCTGACGATGGTCATCCACCAGGTATCCGTTGGCGTCTTACCCAGCGCCGCTTTCTCTGGCCCCACCAGTCCAGGGGCCATGTAGGGGATGCGGTCAATTTCCCTGTAATTGAAAACGTAGTTCACCGGGTCCTTGGCGTACCACAAAATGTTGTCGTGCTTGGGCGGCCACTTTTTTTTCGTTCGCGCGCCATAATCGTAGGCCCAGATGATCTCGTTGAGAAAACACTCGCGCCCGAAAATCTGGTCGAGCAAAACTTTGCAATAGTGGACTTCACGATAGTCAATGTGAAAGTAAAGTGAGCCGTTAGGAGCTAAGATACGGTGGGACTCCTGTAGACGCGGCTTCAAAAACTCGTGGAATTTTTCAGGCGAATCGAAAGTGTCATGGAAGGCAGGCTGGCTAACAATGCTCACAGTCTTATAGCGTTGACCTTTGAAGCCGTTTCGATCACCATTAGCATCGCGCACAACTTTGATTTGCGTGCGCGATTG
>CAYSIV010000275.1:0-8343 GCA_964431175.1 uncultured Anaerolineales bacterium | reverse complement strand
GGTTCATGACGCTGCCGGGCGGTTGATCGTGATGGCGGTCGCGCCGTTTGAACATTGTGTTCGGCATTTATGATGTCGGTTTCCTGAGTTCCTGTAATTGACGCGAATTGCTTTAAATTTCTTCGTGAAAATTCGCGCGAAGCGATTCGTGGCAAAGAAAATTGGCATCAGTTATTCCCGATAGAGTCAAATCTGTGCAAGCTCTTGAGTTTTGTAAGCAGTCCGCTGATGTCCGGCTCGGCTCGGCCAGAGGGGCCGAGCAGGTCGGCGGGCGGCTGGCCGAGCGCGCCCAGGAGGGTGTTGGCAACGCCGTGCGAGAGGGCGGGCAGGTCGTAACCGCCTTCGAGGACAAAGACAAGTTTGCCGCCGCAGTGTTTGCGAGCGATGTCGGCCAGCAGGCCGGCCAGAAGATGGTAACCGGCGCACGACAACTGCAAACTGGCCAGCGGGTCGCGCCAATGCGCATCGTAGCCGGCAGACACCAGCAGAATGCCGGGTTGGAAACGGTCGGCGGCGGGAGCGATGATCTCTTCAAAGACGCGGCGGAAGGATGCATCCCCGGCCCCGGCGGGGAGGGGAACGTTGACGGTGTAACCGTCACCAGCGCCCCGACCGATTTCTTCCACCTGGCCGGTGCCAGGGTAAATCCCCGATTGATGAGTCGAGATGAAAAGGACAGAAGGGTCGTCATAGAAACAATCCTGCGTGCCGTTGCCGTGGTGCACATCGAAATCCACGATCATCACCCTGGGCAGGCCGAGCCTTTGGGCGTGGCGGGCGGCGAGAGCCACATTATTGAAGAGGCAGAAACCCATGGCCTGGCCGGGCGGGGCGTGATGGCCGGGTGGGCGGATGAGGGCAAAGGCACCCTTGCCCCTGGCGTCATTTCCGACGGGAGTGTCGAGAACAGACTCGACCGCGGCCAGAGCGGCTCCGGCGGCGAGGGCGGCGCTGTCGAAGGAGTGAGGGGTGATGTAAGTCGGGGCATGATCGATGTAAGCCGGGGCGCGGCGCATCACTTCGCGCAGGGCGGCTACGTAGTCCGGGTCGTGGATAGCGGCCAGCTGTTCGTCGGTGGCGGGGGGCGGTGACGAGTGAAAAGTGATGAGAGAAGAGAGATGGGCGTCCTCGTTGATGGCACTGAGGATTGCCGGGATGCGTTTGGCGTTCTCAGGGTGATCGTCAAAGTTATGTTCCAGTGAAGGAATGGGGAAGATGTTCATTCGGTGAGTCTCTGCGCCTGTTGGAGTGAAATGAAAATGCCGGCCACGACCACGCCCATTTCGAGCAGAACATTCACAAGGTAGCTGATCACGCCGGCGGCGAGCGGAAGGATGAGCGGCCCAAAACTTGAGTCAAGAAATCGAGGCAT
Source organism: uncultured Anaerolineales bacterium (assembly GCA_964431175.1). Classification (GTDB taxonomy): domain Bacteria; phylum Chloroflexota; class Anaerolineae; order Anaerolineales; family VGOW01; genus VGOW01. The sequence continues at coordinate 6,971 of CAYSIV010000275.1, read as the reverse complement.
CAGATTGATACTAATGATGCCCAGGAAAACGCTAACGATTTGTTGGGCCGGGGCGAACACAAACAGGGCCAGGATCAGGTGAGCGGCAAAGGCGACGCCCACCGCCGAGGCGCTGGTGCGCATGAATGACGAGGCCGTCAGGCCGACCACGCAATTATACAGAACGCTGATCAGCAATTCGAGCAGAAAGAAGGCGGTGCTGATGATGGCCGATGCGCCCAGGCCGAGGCCCAGGTTCAGTTGAAGCTCTGGCGGGGCGACGAAGGTGGGGTCAACGGCCAGCAGGAGATAAATGACTGCGGCCAGACCGCCAACGCTGAGAATCGTGACGACCAGCCGTAGAACGAACAACCCCAGAATCGGCCAGCGCAACCAGTAGAACAGGGAGACTGTCTTGGCCCCGACGATCTCTGGCAGGCTAAGCGTTGTGAGGCGGAGCAGTTGCCAGTTCCGGGTTTCGCGCTCGCGGGCGATGAGGGTGGCGGCGCCGATGGTGAGGAACAGGCTGAGGGCAAAAGTGGCCAGACCATGAAAACTCCACAGGCCGATCATAAACGGCAGGAGGATGGTGAATAACCAGGCGGCGGGCGAGTTGTCGGCGACGGCCATCGGGATCATGGTTAGGCCGCATGCGCCCACGCAACACAATGGAAACAGGAGAAGCGGAATTGACAGCCAGCGCCACTTGCGCGAGGCCTTTTGCCACAGGCCGAGTTCGCGCCGGGCAAGGGGGTGATTCGGGGAGGCCCAACCGGGAAGGCTCATGGGCCGGATTGTAGCTCAGAGGCGGTAGTTGGTGTCAAGTGCGAATGTGTCCCGGGCCATTTATTTCACCCCAGCCCCACAGCCCCCACACCACGGCTGGAACGATATCGGCGCTGACATCGCGTGACGTTAGCGCGAAAGAGGCCGAACAACAGATTGGGAAGAACAGGAAGCGATCCACAACGGCCGCGCGCTTTTGCGCCACAACGTCAGTTCGCGGCGGGCGATAGGGTGGGTTGGGGAAGCCCAGAGAGGGAGAGTCAAAGCCTCACTCGTAGGACAAACTCTCGCGCACGCTGATCTGCGTGGCGCGGCGGGCGGGGAGCCAACTGGCAACAACCGACAGGACGAGGATGATGACCAGCCAGACCCACATGCCGTTGTACGAGTAGCGATAGGCAAATGGAAAACTGAGCGCCTGCCCCAGCGCCCTCACAAAATACTGCGCGCCGATCATGCTGAGAGGCACGGCCAGAAGCCAGCTGAGAACGCCCAGCAAAAGCCCCTCGCCCATAAAAATGGCGGCCACATCGTTCGACGAGGCGCCCACCGCTCGCATGACGCCGATCTCGCGCCGCCGTTCCATGACGTTGATCGACAGCGTGCCGGAGAGGCCGATACTGCCCACGACGGCCACCAGCACCGTCATCAACTGCAACAAGCCGCCGATCAGATCCCATAGCGCGCCGGCCATGCGCTTGTTTTCAATCTGGCCGACGGCCAGCACCACCTCGACGTTCTGCGACTCGAAGTAAGTTTGCAGGCGCTTCTTCAGCGAGTCCTGCACTTCAAACGTATTTTCGGTGGTGGCGATCTGGGTCACGGTGGCCCGGCCGCTTTGCCCCATGTCGGCGTTCAAGACCTCGCGCCACATGAAGGCCGTGTTCTGGATTCCGCCCACGCCGATATCGGACACCAGGCCGACAATCGTCCAGGTGGCCTCTTTGCCGCCGCCCAAATCCACCACCACCGGGTCGCCCACCTTCAGCCCCATGTCACCGGCCAGCTTCTGGTTGAAAACGACGGCGTGCCCGTCGGCGTCGTTCAACAAGCGCCCGGCGGTCAAGCTGGGGTTGAACATCGTCGTTCCATGCGGGATGCCGCGCAGTTGAATGTCGTATTGATCGCCCGGATCGGCCTGGCCCGGCTGATGGGCCTTGGCTTGCACCCAGGCCCACATCTCCACGCCGCGCACGCCCGATTGTGACAAAATGTCCGGCTCCATTTCGGCAATGCGCTGGTAGTCCTTGAAGATGAAAACGACGTCGAAGCCCCAGTTGCTCCACACGCTGTCAATCGTTTGGTTGAACGAGTTGCCGGTCGTCACCACCATCATGAAGATTGAGCCGGCGCTGAGGAGGGTGATCTCGGTGAGGGCCACCCGGCCCGCCCGGCGAAAGGTGTTACGCAGGGCCAGGGCCGCCATGCGGGGCAGGCCCTGGACTCGGCCCACGACTCGATCCAGCCACTTTGAGCCATAGCGGCCTGTGCCCAGACCATAGGCGGCAATGGCCTGCCGCACCGGGATGCTGACGCCTTGCGCCACCGGCCACAGCGCCGCCGCCAGCGGGATGATCATGCCGACTCCGACCTGGTACCAAAACGACTCCGGCAGAATCTCAAACGGGGCCACCGGGGCGTTGAAGGCCTTGAGCCAGAACGCCGACAGATAATAGCCGCTGATCGCGCCGATGGGGACTGCCAGAGCCAGGCTCAATAAACCGTAGACGGCTACCCCGGCCAGATACAACGTCACAATCTGCCAGGTCAGCCCGCCGATCGTTTTCATGATCCCGATTTGAGTCACCTGCTGGGCGACGATGGCGTTGATGGTGTTGATGACCAGGGTGGCGCTGAGGGCCAGCGAGAAGAAGGCCATGACGATCAGCACCAGCCCCAGGCCGTCCATGAATTGTTGCACCGTGTCGCTGGCCGGGTCTTGAACGTCCAGCGAGAAAGTGGTGGTCGCCGACACGATGCCCATCCGTTTCAACTTCTCCTGCACCGCTTTGGCCGCGTTCTGCACGTTGGCCGTGCTATAGACCGGCACGGTGAATCTCAGTTCGTTGAAGTCCCGCGTGCCCAGGATGCGTTCGGCGCTGTCGCGGTTGACGTAGAAGGCGGTTTTGTTGATGGCGTTGTAGGGCGGCGGCAGTTGAAGCGGATCGCGGAGCGCGCCGACGACTTTGAGGGGCAGGGCGCGGTCGTTCACCTGCACGTACATCATCTCGCCCAGGGGCGGCACGCCGTAAGCAACCTGGTGGCCGACTTCCACCGCGATCTCGTCCGCGCCCGGCCAGGCCCCGCTTTTCAGCTCCAACAGATCAAAAATCTGGCGAGCGTAATCAGGCGGAACGGTGAGCAGGCCATCTTTCCATTCGTCGTCGAGTGCCGCCTGCCAGCGGATGTTGGCGCTGAGGCGGCCTTCGGCTTCGGCGACTTCGGGCATGTTGATCACGGCCTGAACCGCGTCGTCGTTCAGCGGCACGACGAAGCTCAGGCGGGCGTCCGGCTTGTGGCGGGCCAGGCGCGAGGCGGCCAGCCCGCGTTTGAGCAGGGTATTGCTGGCGGTGGTCATGCCCAGGGCCATCACGCCGACGGCGATGCTGAGGACGACGAGCAGAGTGCGGCCCTTGTGGTTCCACAGGTCGCGCCACACTTTGCGAAAGGCGATGGTCATCAGCGGGGATTATAGTGCATAAAAAAAGGCCCTTCGGGGGTTGGAAGGGAACCCGAAGGGCCTTGTGCCAGATCGCGTGAGTGCCGCGCTTCTACGTGGCAAGGGACAAAGTGCGCCGCAAAGCGCGCTCCACCTTTTGTGGCAGTTCGATGATGAAGAAGTAGCTGGCCGGATAAAGATAATCTTCGCCCGACTCGTCTATGACGCGAATGTAATTATCCTTCTCGGCCCGTTCGTCCAGGATAACCGGATAAACTTTGCGAATGACTAAGTCTTCGCAGTTCTTGTTCTTGAGGCAGATTGCATATCGGATGGGGTGTGAACTTTTCATAGAGTTAGTCCAGAAAGTGTTTGATTTTGAATCGCTTTTTGCCAATGCCATGCGCCTCGTACCAATGAATTTCAGCGAGGCGGATATTGCCGTTTGCCAACCGAACCCTGGCTTTGCCCTTCAGTTTGCGCCAGTCTCCAGAGCCATACTTTTTGCGCAGGCGAGCCAAGTCGCGGATGCCGCGGCCTTTAGCGATTACTTCAATGTCAGTTATTTCGCTGATGGTTTCAAAGTACATCGTTGACTATATTATCTCGCGATATACCCTATTCGGGCAAATGGCTTTCCCGCGAAAAAGCAGTGCGCCGAGCGCCACCGGTGCGGCGTTGCTGTCAGAATGAAGATGACGGCAAAGGCGATGGCGGCGATCAACACTCTCAGCCCACAGGACGCCGGGCCTGATAGGTTCAGCCGCCTCGGCCTCGCGGCCCATTCCGCCCAACCACCCGCCGAGCCGCGCGCCGACCCAACCGAACCACAGCGGCGCGATCAGGCCCATGACGATCATGAGTGGCGCAGTGCCGGCATTGATGCGCGGGTAAATCATCAGGCTTGGGATGGCAACCAGGCTGACTACCAGAGAGGCGGCGGCCCCGATGAGGTTGCCAACGATCTGAGTCTTGCTTGTCTCAACGTCGCGCAAGCGCAAGGCGTACCAGACATCCAGCGCAATCGCCGCCGGGAACATGAGTAAGTGTGCGTTGAGGCCCATGCCAATGCTGGAATTCCAGACGTTCAGCGCGGTAAGGAGCAGTACGCGAATGAGGAAGGTGATCAGGGTGAGTAGGGTGGCGGCCCCGGCGCGGCGGAGGGCGTGCGTGGCGAAGGCGCTGAAGAAGATGGAGACCGAAGCGACGACAACCGGGTACAGCCACTCGGGCCGCGACCAGAACGAGAAGCGGTTGGCCTGGTCAATCGCGCGCAGACCGTCCCATTCGGTGGTGGCGAATTGAATGCTGAAGAGGAGGGCCAATGCCATCAAAAACAGAGCCAGCACTTCCTGCGTTTGAAGACCGCCGAGGCCTCGCTACTCGTGTCGCGGCAAGAGCGAGAGGTGCAGGGCGATGGCCGCCAGCGAGACAAAGACTGAGCCGGTGGTAAGAAACAGGTGGGGCAGGCTCCAGGCGGTGATGTCGAGGCCGTAGATTTGATGCCAGACCAGATCGGACGGGCCGGAGGCGCTGAGGTAGAACGCGGCCAGCGCCAACAGACCGATGATCGGCTCAGCCCGAAAGCGTTGGCGGATGTTCCCCCGGCCACGCAGGGCGTTGAGGAGGCCGCCGACGGCGAAGAATGACGTCAGGCCCATACTGCCATAAATTAACTGATGTGGCCGCCAGAAGAAATCGTTCAGCACAACGCCGGAGCCATAACTGCGATGCCACACTTCGTCCCAAAACGCGCCGACGACGAACAGCATAGTGCTGATCACCACCAGCACGCCGACGATCTGGCGCACAGCGGGGATTGAGGCTGGCAGGGCCGTGAATCTTGTGGGCGGCATGGGGCTGAAATAGAGCCACCAGGTGAGCAGGCCGAAGGCCAGGATCATGATCGAGAGAACGACGAGACCGGCGACGAAGAGCGGGCCGGTCTTGACCGCGCCGCCCCAGTAGCCGACGGCGACCAATAGCGTCAGGGCCACACCGCCGGTCAGCAGGGCCTGGGCTTTGCTCCAGAGGTTGTTTTGGGATGATGTTGAAGTAGTCACGGCTGATGGATTTACCCTTTGACTGATTGCAATTCCTCGCGCACGACACGCCGTAACGTTTCTTCCAACGGTTCGCGGCGCTGACGAATATACTCCTCCAGGGCGTCATTGATGAGTGTTTGGTAGCTTCCGCCGCCGGCCGTGTTCACTTGCGCGCGAAACCAGTCTAAAATCTCGTTGTCTAATCGAATCGTGATGCGCGTCTTGCCCAGCGGCACGCTCACCACTGCCCCCCGTTTGCCTTTGCGGAAATCGTATTGTGGTTTCATAGGTCAACCTTCTTGGTACTGTTTACGTTCAACGCGGGTGGCTTTTCGCGCTGAGATGATACGGATATTCTCGCCACGCCAAGTGTAGACAACAATCAAAATGCGCCCTAACGTATCCATGCCGAGGGTGATGAAGCGATCTTCATCAGGGTCATCGTCTGGGATGGTGAGGGCGTTGTCATCTTCAAAGACGGCTACGGTGTCGGCAAAGGCTACCTCATGCTTTTGGAAATTTATCTCGGCTTTGTCGGTATCCCATTCGTAGCCATCCATGCCTTGAGTATATGCACAAACGTACAGAAACGCAAGAAGGAAGTTTCTGGTTTCTGAAGGAGGGCTTCTCTAATCCGCCCACGACCTTGCTCGTAGGACGGGCTTGGTTCTGCCGGGATGTTTCCTGGTAGAACAACGGATTCTATGAATTGAGCGGATCATGATCCGCTCAATTCGTAAAATCCGTTGTCCCTCAGCTCCGCCCTTTCACCACCGCAATTTCCTCCGCCGTCAGTCCGTACAGTTCGTACACCAGCCCGTCAATCGCCCGGTCGGTCGCTTCGATTTGGCGCTGATACAAGTCTTGCTCGGCCTGCGTCTTGGCCGCCGCCTCGTGCTTGTGCAAGGCCAGCATGGACTCGACCAACTGCACCATCTTGTCGTGCCGCGCTTTGTCGGCGGGGTCCGCGAAGTTGATGGGGCGGATGGGAAGTTGCGATAGGAATTGGCGATTGGCCGATAGCCAGCCACCGCGAAAAGGCGCACTTACGAAAGGAAAATACCAACGTAGTAACAACTTTAGTTTCCGCTAACTGGTTGGGATAAAAAGGAAGGTAATGGGTGCAAGAGGTGGTAATCTTGTTTTGACCAAACAAATTCCACAGACAGGCACACCATTACCATGACAAATCATATCATAACCGTCTTGAGCATATTGATCCAAGAAGTTCCTATTGGAACCAACCTTGCACTTTTACATATTTTCTGGATGTTGATCAGTGGAGCGCTTTTGCCTAATCGAGGGGCAATCTTTCCGGCGCTGAAATCGATTGGCTTGTCGGACGCCGCCACACGCAGAGCCTGGACTGCTTTTCGCAAAGGCGTCTGGCAAATATCGGCTCTGCTCGTATTCTGGCGTGAATATGTCAAAGGTCTTGCGGGCTGGCAAGAGCGTCGATACGAAGGCTATTTGCCTATCACCGTGGACCTGACAGCTATTTG
>CAYSIV010000274.1:0-8349 GCA_964431175.1 uncultured Anaerolineales bacterium | reverse complement strand
GACAACGGCCGAAACACCGAGAAACACAGGCGATTCATTACAGTGGCAAGAAGAAGGCTCACTCGGATAAAAACATGGTGGTCGTGAACACGCAGACCAAGCGAGTGAGCTTTCTAAGCCAAACTCTGTCGGGTTCCGTTCACGATAAGAAGGCTACCGATCAGGCCGCGATCCGCTATCCGAGAAACACGACGCTCCGCAGTGACCTGGGGTTGCTCGGCTATACCCCAGAAGTGCGGGAGCATCTGCAACCGAAAAAAAGCCAAAGAACAAGGAGTTGAGGCCGGGTGAGAAGCGCCGGAATCGCAAGCTGGCATGAGTCCGTGTTCGTACTGAACATGCCATTGCGGGGATCAAAATGGGTCGCATTACCAAAGATGTGTTCCGAAACCTGGCCGATGGCTCGTCTGACTTGGCCATGAGTGTCGCAACTAGCCTGCATAACTTTCGCCGTGCCAGACGGCGCTATCGGCACAAGAGTACAAAGGCTTATTTTGAATAGAGTCTATTATATACTTTTGCGGTGATGAGAGACGAACCCATGCCGGATCACAAGGGTCGTTTGCCACGCTGGTTGTTGGGCATTTGGGCGCTGGCCTTATTGCTGACGGCCGCGCTGGCGTTTGATCTGTCGCCGTGGTTGCGGGGCGACACCGATTGGCGCTGGTCCTACTTGCCCTACCTGGCTCCGGCGCGAGTGTTGGCGGTGGGGGCCGCGCTGACGCTTTACATTGCCACCGCGGCCCAACTCTGGCGCTGGGCGCTGACCGGGGATGTTGGGCGGCGCGCGCGCTGGGGCGTCGGCTTTGCGGCGCTGGCCGGGCTGGCGATCCAAATTGTCGTCCAATTCGTTTCTGATGCTGATCCCTGGCGCGAAGTGCTGTTGCGCACCAATTCACCCTTCTTGGCTGGCTTCTGGATTGCCGCCACCGATGTGACCAATGTCGGAGACTTTTTGCGCCACTTCCCGGAGATCGCCGCCGATTACGCCGTGCCGCATATCCAGCGCCACCCGCCGGGACTCATTTTATACTTTGTCGCCCTGCAACGCTTATTTGCCCAATTCCCGGTGGCCACCGCCTTCGTCGTAGACCGACTGCGTCTCTATCGCTGTGAATACTGGCCGTTGCTGTACGTCACCGATGTTCAATACGCCGCCACCGTCGGCGGCTTCCTGTCGCCCTTGCTCAACGTGTTGGGCGTGTGGCCTTTGTATGCCGTCGGGCGGCGCATACTCGGCGAACGGGCTGCGCTGGCGGCCACACTCCTCAGCCCGCTGGTGCCAGGCTACGTGGTGTGGGCCGGACACTGGGATCAAGCCTTCGTGCTGGTTACAAGCATACTCTTATGGCTGCTTTATCTGGCGCTGGTCGAACGCCGTCATTGGGCGTGGTGGGCAACAGGGGTCTTACTGTCGGTGGGGACGTTCTTTACCCATGCCATGCTGGTATTGATCGGCTTCGCCGGGTTTTATACCCTCTTGCATCTGTGGCTGGCCCGCGAATTTTGGCTGGCGCACTGGAGGCAAACTCTTCTCAATGGAACCGGGTTTGTGATCGGGCTAAGCAGTGTCTGGCTCACTTACTGGCTGGCCTTCGGGGTCACGTACCTGGATGTCTTCCGGGCCAACACGACCGCACATTTTGAAATGTCAACTACTTACCTCCGTCGTCTGTTCTACAACCCCTACGACTTCGCGCTGTTTTTGGGGTATGGGTTAGGGCTACTGGCGTTGGTGGCGCTGTGGCAGGCGGGGCGCGCGCGCGCCGCTCGCCAGCCGATGTCACCCGCCCGGACGCTGGTCGTGGCCTTTGGCCTCACGATGGCGGCGCTGGTAGTGTCGGGCAGTTCGCGGGCCGAGGTGGGGCGGGTGTGGGTGTTCCTGATGCCGCTGGCGGTGTTATCGGCGTTTGCAGTGGAAGGCGGCCCGGCCCACTCAACCGGGCGCTGGGTAGCCACCGCGGCTATAGTCGCCCTGCAATTAATCGTGCTGCAAGTGATCGTGTTCACCGACCGCGCAGTGAATCATGTATATAAGATGAGCGCCAGCGCCACACCGGTTGGAACCCGCGTCGGCGGCTTTGCCGAACTTGCCGGTTACGAAGTGAACACCGCACAACTCCGGCCCGGCGACACGCTCAACCTCACCCTGTATTGGCGAGTCTTGCGGCCACCACCGGGCGACTACACTGTGTTCGCGCATTTATATGCTAAGGAATTGGGCGTGGCCGCCTTGCGCGACTCGCCGCCGCGCGACGGCCAATACCCCACCTCCTGCTGGCAGCTCGGCGAGATCGTGTCCCACAACGCTCCGCTGGCAACCACCCCCGACACCGCACCCGGCGTCTATGAATTGATCGTCGGCCTCTACGATCCGGCCGCCAAAAACCAACGCTTCGCTACCATCGGGCTAGGCGCGCGCGATCTCTCCATCGTACTGACCGAAATCCAAATCGTGCCCAATCAACCCTAACTAGGTGCGCTTTGATCCGCCGCCTCTTATCTTAGCCCCCCTCGTTGCCCTGGCCCTGCTCGCCGCCTGGCCCCTCATTCGCTGCGGCCCACCCGATAGCGACGATAGGCTGCTCCACTTTTATCGCTCCGCTTATCGAAACGCAGTTGATAGTTGTTCACTTGATCAAACATTGCATCTTTGCGATATTGACAAGGTTGCTTTCGCATTGCACAGTAATTGCCGAGAGCTTGCCGACATCCACACTGCCAGTGTTGGGGCAAAGCTCGTCTTATTCCAACGAACCCCAACAGCGTGGGCTTCCTATCCCAGGAATGTTACAGCACTCACAACACAACCTCGGCAACAGTTCCCACCAATTTCGATTCGAGACAATTGACCTTCAATCAATAGCCTCTATCGGAAATAGCGGCCTTCGACAGGCTCAGGCCGCGTGCTGAGCCTGTCGAAGCGCGCACTGGCTTATTTTGAATAGAGTCCAATACCTTTTGAAAGCATGAGTTTTGATATTGCTATCGCAAATCACATGCTTTATCATGTGCCGGATAAAGTTAAGGCATTGGCAGAAGTCCGACGCGTCTTGAAACCTGGCGGGCGTTTCTATGCTTCTACGATAGATGAAACCATCGGCTGATCGACGGCTCGATTTTGTTGAATTTGTGAAGCAGGAATTGCAACTGCGCGACGGAAAGTTCTACATCACGAAAGACTCGGGTGTCTTTGAGGCAAGTAGCTGAGTACAGGCACACGGCTGAAGTTGGTCTCGTTTTACAGCACCCTCTCCAAATCCGGGTTATCACAAGCCTGGCGGCCAATCTTGGCCAGGTCGTGCCACTGGCCGTTGATTTTGACTCGCACCACGTCGGCGGTGAAGTCGGAGACGGTGGGACCGTGGTTGTCGAAGAGCGACGAGCCGACGGCGTAAATATCCACCGGCACGGCCAGCCTCTCGAAGCGTCCAATTTTCTCCGGATTGAATCCGCCTGAGACCACAATTTGAACACTGCGGCAGTAGTCGCGGGCGCGCTCGCTCCACGCCGGCGGCAGGCTCCAGCGCTCCCAGGCCGAGTTGAGGGCCTGGCGGACGATGAAGACCAGACGCGGGTTCACGCCGAGGTCGAGCGCCGGGTCGCCCAGCGGCGGCACGCTCACGTCACGCACACTGCCGCTGGTATCCAATCGAACGCCGTACAACAAATACTTCCTGGCCTCGGCCTCGTCGCCCGAGTCCATCAGGTCGCGATAACGGACAAACATCGCCTCCAGCACGGCGAGCGAGTCGCCGGCCGAGTCGTTGTTGAAATCCACCAGGGCGATGCGCGGAATGTTCGGCGGGCGGGTGGCCGAAAACGCCAGCATGGCCTCGGCGGTGTCCCCGAAGAAGCAGGCAATGGCGGCATGGGCCACCGTGCCGCCGCCGGCGCCGCCCCACCAATCGCCTTGAGCATCCGTCGAAACAAAACGAGACACCGTCTCCTGAAAATCGTGGTTGAAGCGCTGGACGCCGATGTTGTAAGCGTAGCCGTCGGCGGCCTGCACTTCGTGCAAATCAAACCGGGCCGGGAAGAAGAGTACCGGCTTGCCGCGCGCGGCGACGAGAGTGTTGTAGACGTTGGTGGCCACCCGGCTGGCGCGGGTGAGGATGCCGAGCGTTGGCGTTTCCAGCAGGGCGAAGTCGCGATAGCGTCCGCGGGCGCGGATGACGGGGCGGATGTTGAGCGGGTCGCCGCTGTAAGTGACGGTTGCCCCGTCGTGAACAGCTTCAACAATCAACCGATCCCAGGTCTCCACAAACTTGCCGTCGTGATCAAAGTAGCCGCTGCAGCCGCGCAACATGGCAACCGCTTTGTCCACGCCGACGACGATGGTGGCGCCGGGGCGGCGGGTGAACCACTGCATCTCGACTTCGAGGTTGCCGGTTTCGATGGCCCGCAGTTGATCGACGGTGTAGCCGTCGAGGCGCGGGGCGCGGCCACTGTAGTGATAGCCTTGCCCGGTAAGTGAGGCCAGCATGGCCCCGATGTTCTCGAAGTATTTGTCCGAGTACCAGCCGCGCCGCATGCGCTCGAGATCGAGTTTGAAGGTGTCGTTGGTGAGGCGATGTTTGTCGAAGACGGTCATGTTTTTTTGACAACGGATAGAACGAATAGAACGGATTGAAATCAATCCGATAAATTCGTTTCATCCGTTGTCACTTGATTCCGGGCCAGCTTGTGATCGGGTCGGTGGAGCGGACGAGGCGCATTCCGGCGCTGGCGAATTTTTGAAAGGCGGCGTCGGCTTGCTCGGTGTAGTCAATCACGCCCGGAACGACGACGGGCGAGGTGCAGTCTTCGAGCAGATAGACTTTGTTCACCAGACTTTCATCCCTGGCCATCATGCCGTCGAGCAAATCCTGAATCGTCCAAGCCACGCAATGGCTCTTGGCCTGCCCGGCGATGACGATGGCGTCGAAGTCTAACAGAGTGTCAATGAAGGCGTAATTCTTCTCGGCTATCAAGTCGCCGCCCGGCCCGGTCATCACCTCCGGGCCAAGCACCGAGTAGTTCTCGGTGAGCGGGTTGTCCCCTTTGATCTGGAAGTCGGGCCGGGTGAGGCGGGCGAGGCTGTGAAAGAAGGTGGCTTCTTCAAATGCCGAAACCAGGGCGTGGCCGATGCCGCCAAGCATGGCATGGTAGGGCCAGATCGTGAGAGCGTACTTGCCGCTTCGTTTGAGGGCGGTTGTGTAGTGCAAGAGATGTTCCTGGCCATAGCCCTTTTTGAGGTGCAAGGTCCGCTCAAGCGCCGGGTTGAATTTCCACCGGCCTTGCTCGATGTCGTCGGCAGAGACGAGGGTGAGCGGGGCAGGGTGCTCGCCTTTGTGGTTGACGAGGAAGGCGGCGTGGAAAATTTGCATGGCCTGGTGGGTGTCCATCGTCGGGCAGATTCGGGTGAGGGTTCCTAGATTGCGATAGATGAACTCGCAGAGACGGCGGCTGTCGTCAATCGCGCCTGTGCCGGAGCGCCCGGCCACATACAACTCGAAGTCCGGCAGGCAAAACGTATTTTGCATATCTACGCCGACGAGGCAGACTCGAAAGGTATCTTCCGCCGCCGGTTGGAGGTTGTGCTGGCGCGCCCAGTGCTCGGCCTCGGCGGCGCGTGTTTGGTAGGGCACTTTCCACACCTGGCCGACTTTGGCCGGGTCGAAGTGAGACGGGATGGGGAGTTCGGTAGGTAGCATGATGAGAGTCCTCTTGGCTACTTTATCCCGTCGCTTGCGGGGCGTCAAGGCAGAAGCTCGAGTTGAGATAATTCAAGCTACAATGAGATCGGAGGAGAAAATCAATGTCTGACGAGACGGAACCGCTGAGGATTAATGGCAAGCTGGTGGAACGCGGGCTTTTGAAAGTTCAGCCTACCCAGCGCTGTCAGATTGCCGAGTGCCAGTCGTGGTGTTGTACCGGCGGGGTGTGGGTTGACCTATGGGAAAAGGAGAAGATTCTGGCGAACACGGAAATGATCAAGCCGCATTTGCCGCCTGACCGGCGCGATGAGGGGCTGTGGTTTGACGGGGAGCAGGATAACCACATGGATTTTCCGTCTGGCATGGGGGAGGGGACGAGCGTGGTGCAAGACTCTACCCACCGGGCCGGTCAGACCTGCATCTTCTTGCGGCCTGAAGATCGTTATTGCGCTCTGCAATCGGCCAGCCTGGCGAACGGCCAACATCCCTGGTCACTCAAGCCGTTTTATTGTGCTTTGCACCCGATTACGATTGAAGATAATCTTGTTCAGCTTGACGACGCCAACGAGATTTATGTTGAGGGCGGCCATTGCCAGCGCGAAGCCGCCACTCCCGCGCTACTTTACGTGACGTTTGAGAGCGAATTGCGGCTGGCCTTGGGGGATGAGGGATATGACGAGCTGAAGCGAGCGGCAACTCAATAACCTTCTTCAGAGAATTCTATTTGCAAGCGCCCGCTTGCATCATACCAGTAGCGTCCGAAAAATGGCGGGTCGTCGTCCGTCATCGCCAGCACTTTCGGCAGAAGCGTCGGCAAATCTTCGACCAGGTCGCGTTGGCCGATTTGATCGAAGGGGACCCATTCTAACATCCCTTCCCCGCCAGAGACGGTTTTCCGTGAGTCCGCAACGGCGGTGAAGACGAACATCCCGATGCCGGTTGCCTGCCCGGCGTCAATGTTGATCGCGCCGCGAAGGCGCAGGTCACGCACAGCCAGCCTTGTTTCTTCCGCGATCTCGCGTTTGGCAGCGGCGTAAAAATCTTCGCCGCGCTCCACATGGCCGCCCACGCCATTGTATTTATTGGCCCAGATGCGTTTAGTCGGCGCGCCTTTGAGGAGAAGGACGTTGCGCCCGCGGGTGATGAAGCACAGGACGCGCGGGATGAGTTGATAGCGTTCGGGGTGAACGCCTTGATCGAAAGCGGGCATGGCAGAATTATAACGGAGTTGATTTGCGCCCTGCCGTCGTTGGCTTATAATCATTGGCAACAACCGTGGCTATTAGCAAAGGATACTTTTATGCGACGAACTTTATTTTTGCTCGGCACTTTTTTGGTGATTGCCAGTTTGTTAGTTGCCCCGGCAGGCCGGGCGACGGCCCAAACCAAATCTGTGACCTGGCAAGGCTACGATGTGGACATCACCGTTCGACCGGATGGCGATCTGCGAGTTGTCGAGACACAGGCAATTGAATTCGATGGAGGGCCGTTCACCAGCGGTTTCGCCGTCATTCCCCTCAAGAACACCGACGGCATCACCGACATCGCCGTCTCCGAGCCGGGACAGAATTACCTCAATACTTCCAGCAACTCAAACTACACTTACGCCGTCTCCGGCGGCGGCAGTGAACTCAACGTGGATTGGTTCTTCCCGTCAACTTCCAATGTAACTCGCATATTTGAACTGGCTTACACCGTTCATGGCGCGATCCGGCGCTACGATAGCGGTGATATTCTTCAGTACAAGGCGATCAGCGACCAGCTTGAGTTTCAGATTCTCAACTCCACCGTCACCGTCCACTTGCCGCCCGGTGGCGAGGCGGTGACCGATCCTGAATCGCTTGGGGCGTTGATGCAGGGGGAGACCAGCCCCGACAGTTTGACGGTGACTTACAAAAGCACGGGAACTGTTCAGCCTTACGAGAGCGTGGAGTTCGGCGTGGCCTTCAAGCACGGCGCAGTGGGCGGCTCGCCACCCTCCTGGCAGGCCGAGTTTGACCGGCAGGCGAAATACGAAGATACCGTCAAGCCATTGCTGGATTTGGGGCTAGTCGCACTGGGCGCGATTCTGCTCCTGGCGCTCCCTGGCGGGCTGTATGCAATCTGGTATTTGTTTGGGCGCGATCCGACTCCCGGCCTGGCGCCTGAATATATCACCGAGCCGCCATCCGACTTGCCGCCCGGCCTGGTGGGGACGCTGGTGGACGAGACGACCGACATGCGCGACCTGACGGCCACGCTGATTGATTTTGCCCGGCGCGGTTTGGTGACGATGGAGACGCAGGAAACGCCGAGCGCCTTTGGGTCTGCCTTCAGTTCCTATACGCTCAAGAAAAATGAAAAACCTGGCCAAATGCGCGGCTACGAGCAAATGCTGTACGATGCGGTCTTTGTGACTCAGGACGAGCGTAAACTAAACGAACTGCCGGGGAGCTTTTTTGCCAAACTGCCGCTCATCAACTCGGTGCTGTATTCTGAAGCTGTGAAGGAAGGCTTGTTCAAGGCCAACCCGAACAGCGTGCGTGGCAGCTACCTGGTTGGCGGCGTGGCGATGGCGATCATCACTTTATTCGTCGGTTTCATTGCAACCATCATTGGGGCCGAATACACCTCAGCCATCGTTTGTCCTTTTGTGCCGTTGGTGATGTTT
>CAYSIV010000273.1:0-8402 GCA_964431175.1 uncultured Anaerolineales bacterium | reverse complement strand
GCCCAAGCCACCGTCAACTGATCCCAGGCCGTCACCAGCGCCCCCGCCCCCACCGGGTTGCGCCCGGCCACGATCTCGGCCTTGCGAAGTTTCAACAACTGGTGCGCCGCCGCGATCTGAGTTGACAGCCAGATTTCCTGAGTCGGATTCAACAGCGGCGTCTGGCCGATCTCTTTGAGATACTGCCGCACCGGGTCATCCGAAAGTTCGATCCCGGCCAGAGCAACGCGTTCTTCGCGTAACGACTCATCTTCGGCAATCTCCTCCAGTTCTTCTTCAGGAGGCTCATCGCCCTCAAGGTCGTCGTCAAACAACTCATCGCCGTCGTCATCGTCGCGCTCCGTCTTGAGAGTCGGGGGCTTGGCGCCGATCGTGCGCGATAAGATCATCGCAACTTTTTCCTTGACGTCTTCTGGAACGTCGGTCATCTCAGGTTCATCCAACGAATCGTCACCTACTTTTGTCATGTGAGACTTCTTTGCCGAAGAGGGTTGTTTTGAGTTCGTCACCGTTGGCTCACCCCCGTTTTACCCAGCCGTTCCATCCGGCTCGTATAGTGTCGATGAGCGCGCCTCAAATTTTGTCTAGCCTGACTCAAGTTGACGACCTGGTTCTGATACACTTCCGCCAACTCGGGCTCATCCTGGGCTTCCTGTTGCAAAAAGCGCACTTCGTTGAGGGCGCTGTTCACGCCCCGAGCCCGTAATCGAATCACCGCAAACAGCACATCATCTTCCCGTTCCTGCTCCTCGGCGAAGATCGGCTCGGAGTCGTTCATCAATGATTGCAGTCGTCTGGCCAGCGACTCTTCCAAATGCAAAGACATGTGCGCGTTTGGCTCAAGCTGATCCTGATCCAGCGCCACCTTGAGGGCCATAAAAATGATTTGAAAGTCGGTATGACTGAAATCGTCCGCCGCCAAAGGCGGCAAATTGAACACCCGCAATTGTCGATCTGCCTTAGCCACCAGATCGGGGTGACGAACCAGCGCGCCCAGACAATAAGACTCTAACCGATCAACCGCCGATTCGGCAAATGGACTTTCCTCGGCCGGGGGAGCCGCCTCGGCCTCCCAATCCGCGTCGGGCGGTGGCGGTGTTTGATCCGGTAGAGGCCACTTCTGTTTTCCGTGCTTCCTGCTTGAAGTTCTACCTACTAGTTTAGGTAGCCCGGCCTTATGCACCAGCACTCGTTCATCAACTCTCAGCAGTCGTGCTAGCAGTTGCAGATAATTGTCACGTACAACTAAGTCTTCAAGATTGCTGATGATTGGGAGCATTTCATCAACTGCTTCGGACTTGGCTTTCGGATCGTTAATATCAACATCTGCTATCAGTGAACGGATCACAAACTCCAAAAGTGGAACTGCTTCAGCGACGCCTAGTTTCCACGCATCTGGGTCAGACTTCACAAGATCATCGGGATCTAGCCCCTCTGGCAAGCTGAATACCAGGACGTCTGTCTGTAGCTTGCTTATGTACCGAATGCTATTGGGGCCATAAGGAACAGGCGAGAATGTTTTACCTAGCCTTGGGCCAGACGTATCTAATGCAGAAGGCAACCCTTTATTCCGAGATGCTTCATCATAGAATTCTTCAGCATGATCAATCTCTACTTGATGCATAGTGACCATACTGCGTAGGACTGCTTTATTCCCAGCGACGTCGGCGTCGAGCGCCAACACAATCCGCTTAGCGAATTTTTTGATCAGCCGCAATTGAGTCTCGGTCAGCGCCGTGCCCATCGCCGAGACCACGTTGGCGAACCCGGCCTGGTGGGCGGCCATCACGTCCATGTAGCCTTCGACCAGAACGGCTGCGCCGCCCGCGCTGATGGCTTTGCGCGCCCGGTCGAGGGCGTACACCGTCTCGCCCTTATTGAACAGCGGCGTCTGCGGCGAGTTGAGGAACTTGGGCTGGTCGTCCGGGTCGAGCGCCCGCGCCCCAAAACCCACAATCTTCCCCTGCCCGTCGCGGATCGGAATCATGAGCCGGTTGCGAAAACGGTCGCGCGTCGAGCCATCATCTCGTTGGACGATCAACCCCGCGTCTAGCATCTCCTTTTGGCTGAAGCCGCGCTCGGCAAAAAACTTCTGCGCCGCCTCCCAGGCCGGGAGCGCGTAGCCCAACTCGAACGTTTCAATCGTCGTCTGCTTCAGCCCGCGCTTCTGCAAATGTTCGCGCGCTGTCTGTGCCTGCGGCGCGTTGACCAACAAATTCTGATAATACGTCACCGACAGGGTCAGCAGATCGCGCAGGCGTTTGTATTCCTCTTCGCGTTCAACATCCTGCTGGGTGCGTTGCTTGAGTTCCACCCCGGCCCGCCCGGCCAAAAACTCCAGCGCCTCGCGAAAGCCCCAGTTCTCCTTCTTCATCACGAACTTGAAGATGTCGCCGCCCTCGTTGCACTGCCCGAAGCACTTCCAGGTTCCGCTCTCCGGCCAGACGACAAACGACGGCGTGTTCTTGGTGTGAACGTG
Source organism: uncultured Anaerolineales bacterium (assembly GCA_964431175.1). Taxonomy (GTDB): domain Bacteria; phylum Chloroflexota; class Anaerolineae; order Anaerolineales; family VGOW01; genus VGOW01. The sequence goes on along the minus strand of CAYSIV010000273.1, from coordinate 5,923 downwards.
AAAGGGACACAGCCCGGTGAACGTCCGGCCCGAGCGGCGCAGTTTTACCGTCTCGCTAATTAGCTCGACGGCGTTTATTCGGGCTTTGATTTCGTCAACGGGGCCGCTCATACAGATTGGAGGATTGGAGATTAGAGATTAGACGCTTCGCGTGGAGATTGACCGACGTGGGAGGGATTATAACTGGCGAGGGGGATGAGCGCAATGAAAGTTGAAATTGAAGATCAGGTGATTTGGAAGGCGCGAGTGAATGGCTCGCCGTAGTGTAGAGCAACCGCTTCAGTCCTTCTTTCGATCTCCGTCTTTCGGTGTCATAGTGATTTGCTCTCCTTTTTGTGGCATGACCAGTTGTTGATCATTACTATTGGGAAACACGCATGTCGGTAAATAAAAACGTTCGCGCCCCGGACACAACTTTTATCCAGAGCGCGAACGTTTTATAACAACGCGATTGCGCGTAGTAATTACAGCATCAGCAAAGCAATTGCCTTGAGCCTTGAGCCTTGAGCCTTGAGCCTTCCTTCTCAGTCCCCACCCCATCTCAGTTCCAGTTTGTTTCGTTCACGGCAAGCATACAGTCCGTCGTCGGCCTCTCGGCCTGCAAATCGGAACTGTAGGCATAATAGCAGAAAGGGAGAGGGGTTGTCAACCTTTGAATCACTGAAACACTGACGCATACTGATTTCACTGACTCAACGTCATCAGGGCCAATTAGCGCCTCAGTGCTTCTAAAACCCCTCCAACTTACTCAAATCCGCCACACCCTTCTTTACTTCACTACAACGAATTCAAGGAAGAAACGAATTCGTTCCATCCCCCAATTCGTTGTAGTATCCATCGGGCTTAGAATCCTTCAAGTTTGCTCAAAGCCGCGCACACCTCTGGCCATGCCTACTACAAGAACTCAACCTGGTCTTTGAAATCGTCTGGATCAAAGACTTCGGCGATCTCTTTCAACCGCCGAATACATTCGCCCACGCTCAACTTGTCTGCGTGTATATAGATGATGCCCCAGTGTGTTCGCTTCCTCTTTGTCAATTCCTGCGCCAGCCGCAAAAAGTCGGCGTCGTGAGTGAAAACTGCGGCTTGCTTACGGGCGGCGTATTCAAGTTGGGCTTCATCCGTCAAGCCAAGATTGTCCGAGTCAAGCGCCGACATCGCGTCAACTCCGCGCCGCTTCAGGCCCGCCGCCACCCCCACATGCACGCTCTCGTTTGTATAAATCCTAAGCGCCATAGGCTGTCTTGAGTTTAGACGAATAACGTCGTTTCAAGTCCGCTACAAACTGCTCGTCGGACAAAATGTCGGCGTCGAGTTCCTTTTGGTTTTCGTAGTAATACGAGAGCGCATCGTGGATTTCCGCCAGCTTCAGATGAGGATGAGCATCAACAATCTGATCGGGTGTCCGGCCTAGCCGCTCGTACTCAATTGCAATCTGGGTCACCTTGATTCGTGTCCCCGCAATTACGGGCTTTCCACGACACACGCCCTTCTTACGTTCGATGTAAGGATGCCGAACTTTACGCGATGGTGCAACTGTCATTGCGCCCATATTATTCTCCTTCTAAAACCCCTCCAACTGACTCAACTCCGCCACACCCTTCGCCATCCCATCAATCTTCTACAGTAGCCCAGCCGGTTCTCGCGCGCCTTCGCATCGTCGCCTATTATCAGCACTTCATCATGGAGAGGATTATAACTGCCGAGGGAGAGTTACACAATGAACACAGGCGCTTCAACCCGGCAACAATTGTTGCGCCAGAACGGCCCCGCCGACCAACGCGGCTTTGTCGCCGAGGCCGGCCAACTCGACAAATGAGTCTTCGAAAGGAACGAGGGTGCGCTGGCGCATGGCCCGCCGCACCGCATCCAGCCAGCTCAAGCCAAGCGAGGCCACACCGCCGCCGAGGATCATCCGCTCCGGGTCGAGCAAGTTGGCGGCCAGGCTGAGGCCGCGCCCCAGCGCGCTGGCGCCTTCGTCAATGGCTTGGCGGGCCAGTTTGCCCCGGGCATCAGGTTGATCCACCCACTGCGCAATTTCTTTCAAGCTCAGGCTGATCTTGTCGAGAGTCAGGCCGCGCTCGTCGGCAAGTTGGCGGAAGCGAGTGGCGATAGCCGGGCCGGAGGCAAACATCTCCAAACATCCCCGCCGCCCGCAACCACAAAGCGGCGCCTAAAGTTGTTTGCCTTCTGAGCCGCGCCGAAGGCGCGTTCGCCAATCGCGTGCAGGCGAAGGTCATTGTCAATCACAACGGGCAACAGCAACTTGAATTCAAGCTGTTGGCGCAAGGGATAGTTGCGCGCCCCGGGCAGGTTGGCGGCGTAGCGAATTTCGCCCGCCGCCGAGTCAATCAAGCCCGGCACGCCCACGCCGCAGGCCAGCGGTTGTTGAGCGCCGTCGGATGCCGCGACTTCTCTTGCCAACGTCGCAAAGCGTTCGACGACATCGCCGATCCCTTGCTCGGCCTGGGTGAGAGTAGCCTTCTCAAAGAGAATTTGCCCGTTTGAATCGACGAGCGCGGCGGCCATTTTGGTGCCGCCAATGTCCCCAGCCAGAGTCCAGTTGGTCATCAGCCCCTACCGGGTCAAGGTCACTTTGCGCAGGCCGCGCGGCGCTTCGGGGTTGTAGCCTTTGGCGCGGGTGAGGTGATAGCAATAGAGTTGGGCCGGAACAATGCTGACGAGTGGCGTCAGCCATTCAGGCAAAGTGGCGGGCAACAACAAAGAGTTGGCCGAAAGCGTCATCGCCTCTTCGCCGTCCGACACGAGCAACAAGTCAGCGCCATGCTCGTCGCGCAGGCGGCGCAGAAGCGCCAGCATGTCGGCGAAGACGGCCCCCCGCGAAACGGCGGCCAACACCGGGAAGCCCGGCTCCATAATGGCTATCGGCCCGTGTTGAAAATCCGCCGCCGAATAGGGATCGGCCAGCACGTAGGTCAACTCTTTCAACTTGAGCGCCCACTCCTGCGCCGTCGAATAGTTGTAGCCGCGCCCCAACACCACACATTGAGTCATAGGCGCGTGCGCCGCCGCAATTTCGCGGACTCGATCTTCCAAGGCCAACGATTGTTGCGCCGCCTCTGGCACACGCCACAGCGCCGCCTGCTGTGCTTCGTCGCCTTTCATCACTGCCGACAGCGCGGCCAACACCATTAACTCAGCGGTGTATGTTTTGGTGGCGGCCACGGCCTTCTCCGGTCCGGCGCCAACATCCAGCGCAAACTCGGCGGTCTGCGCCAGCGGCGAGCCGCTATTGTTGGTGATGGCCAGGGTGAGCGCGCCCTGCCGTCGCCCCTCTTCGATCACCCCCACCACGTCCGGCGATTGTCCCGATTGCGAGATGCCGACGACCAGCGCATTTTGCAAGCGCGGCGACGAGCCATATAACGAAAACAGCGACGGCGCGGCCAACGCCACCGGCAGGCGGTTGTTCGCGCCCCACAGGTATTGGGCGTACACGCCGGCATGGTCCGATGTGCCGCGCGCCGCCAGCATCACAAATTCCACTTGCCGCGCGCGAATAGCCAGCGCCGCGCGTTTGATGTTTTCCATTTGCGTTTCCAGCAGGTGCTGCAAAACCGCCGGTTGTTCAAGAATTTCGTCGCGTAAGCCCATGAGTTTTTTGCCTGACGAAAGACGAAGCTTTCGCCTGCTGTTAGTTGTCGCTAGGCACTTGAAAAACCACTTCCCCGTTCACGATCGTCATGGCCACTTGTAAATCGGGTGTGAGCAAAACCAGATCGGCAACAAAGCCGGGGCTAATCTGGCCGCGTTGATGGGCCAGCCCCAACACCTTCGCCGGGGTGGCCGTCACGGTGGCAATGGCCTCTTCTACCGAACACTCGGTGAACGCCCTCAGGTTTCGCACTGCCGCATCCAGGCCCAAAATGCTCCCGGCCAGCCTGCCATCGGCCAGCCGCGCCGACACATTATCCACAATGACGTTCAGGTCGCCAAGGCGGTACCGGCCTGGCCTCATTCCCAGAGCCGCCATCGCATCTGTCACCAGCGTCACCCGCTCCGGCCCAGCGGCCTGCCAGGCCAGAGTCACAACTGCCGGGTGCAGATGAACACCGTCTGGAATCAAGCCAAAAGCAACTCGCGCCTCAGTGAGCAGTGCGCCGGCCAAGCCGGGCGCGCGATGCTCAAAGGCGGGCATGGCATTGAACAGGTGCGTGCCGTAAGTAATACCGGCCTCAATGCCGCGCCTGGCTTCCTCAAAGGTTGCCATGGAGTGGCCGGCGCTGACGACGACTCCGCGCCCCACGAGTAACCGCGTCACCTCCAGCGCATTCGGCAACTCGGGGGCCAGCGTCACCAGGCGAACACCGTGTTCTATTGACCAATTCTCCACCGCTTTCACCTCGGGCAATCGTAGGTGTTGGGGGTTATGCGCGCCGCGCTTGGCCGGGTTGAGGAACGGCCCTTCGACATGAAGGCCGAGCGGCCTTGCGCCGACAAAATTGGCGGGGCGATGTTGCAAAACTGCTTGCGCCGCAGTGACAGTTGCCAATGGCGAAGTGATGATTGTCGGCAGGAACGACGTGACCCCATATTGCGGGAGACGAGCGGCCACCGGCCAGATTGTTTCGGGGTTGGCCGTAAAATCGTGGCCAAATGCGCCATTGCATTGCAGATCCATGAAGCCCGGCGACAGTAACAGCCCCGTAGCATCTATCTTCTGCGCCTCAGGCGGGCAGGCGGCCTGCCCGACAGCCACGATTCGCTCGCCGTCAATTAACACAGCCCCGTTTTCAATTCGACGGGAGGGAGTCAAGAGGGTGGCGTTACCAATGTGCAACATATCAAAATGGCGAAATCAAAAGCGCTCCCCTCACCTAAGCTGGGGAGCGCAATAGAAACGGTCGCCAAGCGCTAGAATCCCTCCAGCTTGCTCAAATCGGCCACGCCCTTGGCCATGCCGGCAATGCGTTGCAACAAGCCCAGCCGGTTTTCGCGCACCTTCGCGTCTTCGTCCATAACCATCACCTCCTCAAAGAATTTGGTGATGGCCGGGATGAGGGGAGCGAAGGCAGAGAGAAAGCCGTTCGCCGAAGTAACGGCTTCCAACGTCGTCGGCGCGGACTGGTAGGCAGCCCACAGAGTCTTTTCGGCCTCGGTCACGAAGTTAGCCGGGATCACCTCATACTGCTGCTTCTGGTCGCGGGTGATTCGCACACAACGTGAGTAGGCGGCCAGCGTCGTCGGCCAGTCGGGCTGTGTCACCCGCCCACTCAACTCAATCGCCGATTTCCTGGCTTGAAACGGATCGTGCCAACGCTCAACCAGCACCGCGTCTACTGCGTCGTAGCGAAAGCCGGAGTCGATCAACAAGACGCGCAGGCGGCCAGTGATGAAGTCCGAAATCTGATCATAAGTCTCGTTGCTCAACGGGATCGGCTGGAACGCGCCCGCCGCCCGCAAAGCCACGCGCAGATCAAATTCCACCTGGTGTTCGATGAGCGATTGCACCACGCCTAACGCCGCTCGCCGCAAACCGAACGGGTCCTTCGTGCCGGTCGGGGCCAGCCCGGCGGCGAACAATCCGGTCAGCGAGTCGAGCCGGTCGGCCAGGGCTACGGCCAGGCCAAGCTTGCCATGCGGCACGGTTTGATACTGCTCGCCAATCGCTTCGGCCACAGCCTCACTCTCGCCGCTTCGCAGAGCGTACTCGCGGCCCATGATGCCCTGTAGAGCCGTCATCTCAACGACCATCTGCGTCGCCAGGTCGGCCTTGCATAAATAGGCGGCCCTTAGCGCGTCCTTCTTATGGTTGCCATCAAACCCCAGCATTGTCGCCAGCGCGCCGGCCAGCTTGTGAATGCGCTCCGATTTGTCGAGCATCGAGCCGAGCCTGGCCTGAAACGTCAGTTTGCTCAGCCCGGGCCGGAAGGCTTCGAGCGCCTGCTTCACATCCTCGCGC
>CAYSIV010000272.1:0-8411 GCA_964431175.1 uncultured Anaerolineales bacterium | reverse complement strand
GGAAGATCTACACTAAATTCTCAACCATGTTGTCTCAAACGCTTGACACATTCCGTCGCGTGGAAATCCGTGCTCTGAAGCTGGATGAAGATTGGAGCAACACCATGCACATTGACGACACCCAACTTCCCTTCGAGACCGCGTGGGAGGGCGAACTGGCCCCGCCGGAGGGCGTGTTTGCCAAAGGTGGCGGAGACTTGCCAACGGTCAGCCTGGGCCGGCCCGCGTGGTGGAGCGACGGGAAAGTGCTGGGCAAAGAGTGGGTGCCGCCCGCCGGGGGCAAGCGCTACGGCCTGGCCCGCTTTGTCTTTTCGCTCAGGCCCGGCGCGCGGCAGGAAGTGAAGGGCGTCGAGTTCGTCGTTCACCTGCACGCCAAAGGCGGGGGTGCACGCCCCGTTGTCTTCGACCTCTTCCCCAAAGCCGTCACCGAAGAGCAAACCGGCATGCGCACCGTCGGCGTTGACCCCAAGCTCAAATTTGTGGACGCGATCGAAGTGTCCGGGCTGAAGGCCGAGACGACGATCAACGTCCGGCAAGCCATGCCGGTCATCACCGCCGACGGCGTGGGCGAGAGCGTTGCCCGCTGGGTATTCCAGAGCCGCCCCGCCCATCCTCTCATCGGCAGTCAGAGCGCTTTCGTCGTCGTCGAACTCCCGCCCGGCGTCGAGGCCGCCCGCGCCAGCCTGCTCCTCAGCGCCGAAGTGACCACCCGCCTCGGCCCGGTGCGCGGCTTGCTACCCGAAGCCGAACGTGAGCGGTTGAGTTGGGTGCTGGAATAAGATTGACAAAGTGTTACAATTTCGGCCATGCTTCCCGATTTTCAAGTCCGCCAGCGCGACTACCTGCTGGACATCATCCGCGCCCTCAGCCAGCAACTCGACATTGACACCGTGCTGGCCCGCATCCTCGAAGCCTCGTCCGACATCCTCGGCGGCCAGGCCGGGCTGATCGCGATTCGCGATGACGCGGCTGGAGCCAATGGCAGTTTCCGCGTCCGCGCCCAATATCGGGTCACCCCCGAATTCATCCGCCACTTCGATAGCATCCTGCGCGACGCCGTCGATCGGGGCGACCCGGCCCGCTTCGTCATCAGCGAAATCGAAAGACGCCTGGTCGCCGTTGGCCGCCAATTCGATCTCTCCGGCACCGTCGGCCTGCCCCTGCAATTTGGCGACGACCTGATTGGCCTCCTGCTCGTCTTCCGGGCCATCGCCACCCCGTTTGGGGCCAACGAGCGCAAACTGCTCCAGGCCTTCACCGATCAGGCCGCCATTGCCGTGCACAATGCCCGGCTCTACCAACAAAGCGTAACCGAGCGGCGGCGGCTGGACGCGGTGCTGGACGGCTCAGCCGACGGGATTCTGATCATGGACTCCGGCCACCGGATTCAACGATGGAACCGGGCGCTGGGGCGGTTGACCGGGGCTGGAGCCGCCAACGCGGTGGGACGCGGCCACGACGAAGTGATCCATTGGGCCAAACGCCAACCGGGCCTCGACCTCAACGATGCCGAAGCAGGCGGCTGGCCGTTCTCCTCTGGCTCGCCGCTTTACGTGGAAGGCGACTTGCGCAAGTCCAACGGTTCCACCGTCGCCGTCGGCATCACCTACGCCCCGATCTTCGACAAAGAGAATCGTCTGGTCAACATCGTCGCCAACGTCCGCGACATCACCCGCTTCCGCGAAGCCGAGCAACTCAAGAGCACCTTCATCTCCGTCATCAGCCACGAACTCAAGACGCCGGTCTCGCTCATCAAAGGCTACGCCGGAACGTTGAGACGCGACGATGCGAAATGGGACTCGCGCACCGTGCAGGAGAGCCTGCAAGTCATCGAAGAAGAGGCCGACCGGCTGGCGGCGCTGATTGAGAATTTGCTCGACGCTTCGCGCCTGCAGGCCGGCGCCTTGAAGCTCAACCTGGGCGAAGTTGATCTCAACGCCCTGGCCTCGGAGCTGGTCACCAAGTTCCGCACCCAAACCGACAAGCACACCTTCGTGGTAGAATTCCCGCCGACATTTCCAATCATCCACGGCGACGAAGAACGCCTGCGGCAGGTGCTCACCAATTTTCTTTCCAACGCCATCAAGTATTCGCCGGACGGCGGCGCGATTCGAGTCACGGGCCGGGCCGAGCCGGAGCGAGTGGTGACAACGGTGAGCGACGAAGGCATGGGCCTGCCCGAGGACGAGCTGGATAAAGTGTTCGACCGTTTCTACCGCGCCGACACGCCGGCCACCCGCCGCGCCCAGGGCGCCGGACTGGGCCTCTATTTGGCGAAAGCTGTGGTGGAAGCGCACGGCGGCCAAATCTGGGCCAGCTCGGAGTCGGGCCGTGGCGCGGCCTTTAGTTTTAGTCTGCCAAGAGAGTAGACGACCGCTTCGTCACGCAAAGCGGTCACGCGAAGCGGTCATTCGTCACGCGAAGCGGTCATTAGTCATTCTTTATTTGCCATTCGTCATTCAGGAGTTTCATGTACCCCTCTACCACCGTCACCTGCCCCAACTGTAAAACGCCGTTCACGGCGCAGATCGAGCAACTCTTCGACGTGGGGCTTGACCCGTCGGCCAAAGCCCGGTTCCTGCGTGGCCGTTTCAACGTCCTCACCTGCCCGCGCTGTCATTACCAATCCATGATCGCCTCGCCCATCGTCTACCACGACCCGGCCAAAGAGTTGTTTCTGACGTTTGTGCCGATGGAGCTTGGCCTGCCGCAAACCGAGCAGGAGCGCCTGCTGGGCGGCCTGACCAAAGCCATTGTCAACAACCTGCCGCCCGAACAACGCAAAGGCTACCTGCTCCGCCCCACTCCGGCCCTCACCCTGCAAGGCATGATTGACCGGGTGCTGGAAGCCGACGGCGTCACCAAAGAAATGATGGAAGCCCAGCGGGCCAAAGTTTCGTTGATCGAGCAACTGCTGACCGCCGCCAACGAAGAAGCGTTGGCGGCGCTGGTGAAGACCCACGACGCCGAACTCGACTACGCCTTCTTCGATCTGTTCACCGCCGCCATTCAGGCCGCCGCCGAGTCGGGCGACCGGGCCGGCGCGGAGCAAATGCTGGCCATCCGCAACAAGGCGGTGGAGCTTTCGTCGCTGGGCAAGCAGTCGGCCCAACAGGCGCAGTTGTTTGAAGACACCGCCAACGAACTTAACGTGCTGGGCGACAAGCTCACCCCGGACGTGTTTTTCGACCTGGTGGTGAAAGCCGACAGTGAGGAGCGGGCCACGGCCCTGGTCTCTCTGGCCCGGCCAATGGTGGATTACAACTTCTTCATGAACCTCACCAAGCTCATCAATCAGGCCCCCGACAAAGAACGCGAGCGCCTGCAAAAACTGCGCGACCTGATTTTGAACGTGGTCGGCCAGGTGGATCAGGCGGCGCAGGCCCAGGGACAGCAGGCCTCCAGCCTGCTCCGCAAACTGATCGAGGCGCCCGACCTGCAACAGGCGATCACGGAGAGCCTGCCCCTCATCGACAACACCTTTATGACCCTCCTGAGCCAGAACTTCGAGACGGCGCAAAAGGCCGGGCGCAAAGATGTGGCCGAAAAGATTCAGGCGATCGGCAACGCCATCATGAACCTCGTCCACGATTCAGCCCCGCCGGAGATCAAGCTCATCAACGAACTGCTGGGGTTCGAGACCGAAGAAGAGTCGCTCGAAGCCGCCAAGCGCCGCTCGACGGAAATTACCCCGCAGGTGATCGAAGCCATGAAGCAGGTGGAAGAAGAACTGAACGCCGGCGAGCGCAAAGAGGTGGCCGGGCGGCTGGCCAAAATCCGGGCCGCCGCCGAGCGCGAGGCCATGATGGCGAAGTGGAAAGCCTGAGCCGGCCATAAATCAACAACAAGTTTCCCGTAGAGACGCGCCGCTGGCGCGTCTTTGCTTTTCACCCAACGCTGATGCCGCCGTAATTCCAGCGTAAGGATTGCGGCCTACACTCGGCCTCAAAAGGAGGGTAGGATGAACAGACTCTGGCTTTGGGGATTAGGCCTCGTCGCCGTCTTGATCATTGCTCTGGCTTCGGCTGCCATTCGCCCACAACCTGGCGCCGCTACTCCAATGGAGATCAACTTGAAGAACTACGGCCCTGCGCCCGAACTGGGCAACAAAGTGTGGCTCAACACGGACAAGCCTCTGCGCCTGGCCGACTTGCGCGGCAAGGTGGTGCTCATTGACTTCTGGACGTTTGGCTGAATCAACTGCCAGCACGTGATTCCCTCGGTGAGGGAATGGCACAACACTTACGGTTCGCAAGGGCTGGTCGTCATCGGCAACCACTTCCCGGAGTTCGACTACGAGGGCGACCTCAACAATCTCAAGGATGCCGTCGCCCGGCTGAATGTGCCTTACGCGGTTGCCCAGGACAACGACGGCCAGACCTGGTCAGCGTATAATGTGCGTTACTGGCCGACGATGGTTCTGATCGACAAACAAGGGGACATCCGCTATCAACACATCGGTGAAGGCCGGTACGACGAAACCGAGGCCGCCATCAAAGCGTTGTTGGCCGAGACGTATCCGTAGAGAACTAAAATGCGCCCGAGGCCGGCCGCTATTGTTTTGCTGACGCTGGCAATTGGCAGTGTCGCTTTTCTCTTCGGCGTCTCCCAGGCCGAAGAGCATGATGCCTTTTGCATCTCTTGCCACTCCAAACCGGAGCAAACGTATTACGACCGGGCGCAGTCCGCGAGGCGCGGCGAAGCGCCCTATGTCGATCTGTCCAGCGCCCATTACGGCTTGAGCCAAGTTGAGTTCCGGTGTATCGCTTGCCACCGGGGCGATGGCGGTTTGAGCAGTCGGGCAACGACTCTGACACTGGGCGCGCGCGACACAGTCATCTTTTTCAGCGGGCAGGCTGATTCGACGATTGAAAAGGGGAAGCCGGCCCTGCCGGAATTAACGGACGCGGCCTGCGCCCGGTGTCATCAAGAAGCGTTGCTGGTGGCCGGGTTTGAGAATCACTTTCACAACAAACTTCCGGCGGCCTACAAGGCCTGGCAGGCAGGCCAGGCGCTGACCGCGCCTGACGAAGCGGCCGGAGTCGACACCTCGACTCTCGAACACTATGAGACGACAGTGGCCTGCAGCGATTGCCATCCGGCCCATGTTCATCTCGAAGGCGCCGAGTCGCAAACGTTTCTCGACATCGAAAACGTTGTCTACCCGGCATGTGTCAAGTGCCATGAGGAAGTGAAAGCCGGGCCGCTGGAGTTGGGGCCATAAACAAAACCTCCCGATGAAGCCGGGAGGTTTTTGTTTTCGGTTATGGCGGGGTCCTAAAACTACGCGGCGTCGACCACTGGCTGAACTGCAACAGACCGGCGCTGCTGCTTACCGCTCGCACTCGCCAGTAGTACAGGGTGATGGGATCCAGAGCCGTTTCCACCGTGTACTGCGACAGGTTGGTCTTGCCGCCCTGCCCCCGCCCCAACACCGTAGCGAATGTCCCTGTCTCACTGATGGAAATCTGCACTTCGTAGTAAGTGGCGGCTGGAACTGAGTCACTCCAGTCGAGGGCCGGTTTGCGGCTGGCAACCGTCAAGCCCTCCGAGGGCGTGATGGGCATGGGCACACCCGGCGGGTTGGCGCTGTAGAAGTTGCGCGTCCGCGACCAGTTGCCCGGCCCCTTGTTGCCGTTGCCCCGCACCCGCCAGTAGAGCAAGGTGTTGCGCGGCAGGTCGAGGGTCGGCGTGTAGGCTGACGTTGAAAGATTCATATTCACCACCAGCATGGTGAAGTTCGGACTGGTGGAAATCTGAAAGGTGTACGAGGTGGCGCCCGAAATGTTGGCCCAATCAAACAGGGGCCGGGTGGTTGGCGCGGTGTTGCCACTTCGGGGGAAGTTCATGGTGGCCGCTGGCAGGAGGGTGGCGGTGGGCGAGGGACCGGGGGTGTTGGTTGGGGTGTTGGTCGGCGTAGCCGTGTTGGTCGGTGTGTTGGTTGGGGTGTTGGTCGGCGTGTTGGTTGGGGTATTGGTCGGTGTGTTGGTCGGCGTGTTGGTCGGTGTGTTGGTTGGGGTGTCCGTCGGCGTGTTGGTCGGGGTGTTGGTGGGCGTGTTGGTTGGGGTGTGGGTCGGGGTGTTGGTCGGCGTGTTGGTCGGGGTGTTCGTCGGCGTGTTGGTCGCCGTGTTGGTTGGGGTATTCGTCGCCGTGTTGGTTGCAGTGTGGGTGGGAGTGTTGGTGGGTGGCGGCGGGTACGAAGCCGCAAAGTTGTGGTTGCCAGCAGGCACGGTGGCAAACGCCACATTGACACCTTTGATAGTCTGGGTCGTGTAAGAGGCAGAGCCACCGTCTACCGTCACCGATTGCAAACTGTTGCCGTTGTAACTGAGAGGCAGGATTGTCGTCAGATTGACGCCGGAGGTTGTAGCTGAAGTCAAGTCGAATGTAAGACTGCCTGTGGCGTTGTTCCAGGCCAAATTGCCGTAATCGGCGTCATGGCGAGTCTCAGTGAAGCTCAGCCACTTGTCGGCATTCCAGATTGGCACACCGCGAGCAAAAGCATAATCCATCGTGCCTTCGGCCCAAGTCTGAGGCGATCCAATGTTGTAATAATCCACATGGAACTGGGTCATCAGTGCGGCATAATCACCGGCCAGGCTAGCGTCAATCAAGTTTTGCGAAACGATAGTTGCCTGCGCTCCATCCAGGTTTTCCAGAGCTGGGCTAACACTTCCTATTAGTTGCTCATCTACCAGCTGTGTCAGCTGTTGGTAGTAAGGCAGAATGGCGCCGTCAGCCTTGATGAATTTCATGGGCTGGCCACTGCCAGTGATGTAGCCGTGCGGCCAAGAGCCATCAGGCTTCTGCAACCACGGCCCCCAGTGATAAAAGTTGGTGTCCATCGCCATGCCGTGAGCGACGGCGATGTCCGCCGCGTCCGTCCAGCCTTGCCAAGAGACTTGATGATTGCGCACCGTCCGCGACATCGGAATTGAGGGAGTTTGATTCAAATAATAGAAACTGAACTGGTCCACTGAGTCAGTAGTCCCCTGATTCAAAGCGGCGTAAGTCATCGTGCCGGTTGGGTTGCGGTAAGGGTGCATTCCAAACTCATTCCCCTGATTGCGCCACGTTTGCATGACGGTGGTACTTAAAATGCCGCCGCCAGTTGACAAATAAAAGGTCGCTTCGCCGTGATGAGCGTTGAGGCTATTAACTTCATTTTGATAGTAGCTTTCAGGGTTGGCGTGCGCGTCAGCCGTCAAAATCAACATCGTTTTGGCCGAGTCGGGGAAGTACCACAGTTGGGGGATGGGCCTGATCTGGGCGATTGGTTGCTTGACGAGGCGGGCAAAGAGGCGTTGTTGCTCGTCGGCTTGAGGCACAGGAATGCGGTCACGGTTTACCCAGGGCGCGCCGCCACCCGCCGTTTGGAACAAGTCAATGGTGCGCAAAGCAGTGTCGCCATCTATGTCCACGTTGGCATTGGCTGGGTTGCCCTGACGCGTGTAGACGACGTTTTTGGCGAGATCGTACGTGAAAGCTACGGCGCGTCCGGTGTTGTCGCTGACGACCGCCGGAAAGCTGGTAGAGGTCGAAGCGTCGCTGTAAAGTTGGGCGACGGTGATGGCCCCGGCCAGGGTGTTGTATTTAGTAGCGTCACCGTGAATCTGGAGAGTTTGGGTGGAGAGGCCAGCGCCGGGCGCTTCGCCGTTGATGGTGGCGGCGGCGTCAATTTGGAGATACCCGTCGGGCAGAGTTCCAGCCGACGAGCCAAGATCGAACAAGTTGGCGATGGCAGAATCAGGCCGCATGGCAATGAGGCGGCCACCCCCGGCAACGTAATTAGTGAGGAGGGTGTCCTGGGGGCCAGTAAGTGTCGTTTCGGCCAAAATAGTCAGATCGTGATTGTTGAGGTCGGTCGCCGTCATTGCACTTATATTAATCACGTCAAACTCGTTGAGGCCCTCGGCCCGCAGAATTTCACCCAGATAGCGCCCGAACTTGTTGCTGGCCGCATCGTTGACGACTAGCAAAATGGGGATGGGATTCGAGACCGCCAGCGTAGCCACAGGTTGCCACAGGTTCGACAAGAAAAGCACAGTGATGGTGAGGGCGAGCAGTTTCCGGGCAAGAGAATGTGCAGGGCGCATGATTGGTTTCCACAAATACAACCTTCTTCGCGGGGTCTTTCACCTCTGCGAAGAAGGGCTAGGGCTATCAATTTCCGTGAGTTTGAAGTTAGAGGGGTGCGGTTGACTGCACCCCAGTTCCCCTCGGCTGGTTATCTGTGTCAGGCAATTACGGCGGGGTCCTAAAACTACGCGGCGCCGACCACTGGCTGAACTGCAACAGACCGGCGCTGCTGCTCACCGCTCGCACTCGCCAGTAGTACAGGGTGATGGGATCCAGCGCCGTTTCCACCGTGTACTGCGACAGGTTGGTCTTGCCGCCCTGCCCCCGCCCCA
>CAYSIV010000271.1:0-8450 GCA_964431175.1 uncultured Anaerolineales bacterium | reverse complement strand
CCTTCGCTTCGCTCAGGGTGACACCCATAAATCCCGTCAAAAACGGGAGAGCCAACAGACTTTATCGGAAATTAGCTCCTAGCCCGCGTCCTTAAGCGAAGCACCCTTTAGGGCGCGGACCCCTTCGGGCAACCGCGAGGACGCGGTTGGGGAGCGCGAAAGGCTATTCCCGATACCGTCTAACGAATCGGCTGCCGATGATCCGTTGTTCAGTAGTATCATTCCCCCATGCCCACCACTATTTTGACTCATGGCCGCGTCACCTGGACGAATATCATCAAGCCAACGCCCGACGACATCAATCAACTCAGCGCCCGCTACCCGCAGATCCACCCGCTCAACCTCAAAGACTGCCTGACTGAGCTGGAGTTCCCCAAGCTTGACTACCACGACGATTACCTGTTCATGGTGGTGCAGTTGCCGGTCCACGACGAGAAAGCGCAGTTCTCGCGCCCGGCGGAAGTGGACATCTTCATCACCCGCGGCACGCTCGTCACTTCACACAACGGCCGGCTTGGCCCGCTCAACGATCTCTTTGCTCAGGCCCAAAACAATGCCGAAGCCCGCGACCGGTTGCTGGGACGCGGGGCCAGCCCCCTGCTCTACGATCTGCTTGACGCGTTTATAGGTTACAGCTTCCCCCTCGTCCAGCGCCTCGACCACGAGATTCATCATATCGAAGAAAACCTTTTCGGCAATGACACCCGCCACATTCTCAACGAGATCGCTCTCGTCCGCCGCGAGCTGATTGCCCTGCGCCGCATCCTGCGCCCGCAGTTGGATGTGATCGGCATGCTCGCCACCGGCAACTGGCCTTTCATCCACGACGACCTGACTCTATATTGGGGCGACATCAGCGACCGGCTGAAGCAAATTCATTCCATGCTCGACGAGCATCTCGAAGTTGTCGACGGTCTCTCGGATACGATCGACACTCTGGCCTCGCACCGCATTGACGAAGTCGTCAGAGTGCTGACGATCATCACCGTTCTCACCCTGCCCCTCACTTTGCTCTCCACCATCTTCAGCATGAACGTCGTCCTGCCGTTCAAAGATCACCCGGCCTCGTTCTTTGTGGTCATCGTTTTTGGCGTCGCCCTTACCGCCACCCTCGTCTGGTACTTGCGCCAGCGGCGGTGGCTGTAGAAAAGAGGGAGGAAAGAGGAGCGCAGCTATGCCGCCCTCCTCTCCCTTCTCTCCTCTTTCAACAGGTGGCTCTCCCGACTTTGCTGTGAAACTGAGGAGGCAGGCATCCCTAAATGCCGGATTGCGCCGTGAGAGCCAAGTTCTGGGGATGCTCTCTCCGCAATTTATCACGCTAAACCTGGAAGAGCCCAAAAGGCTTTACGGCGTCGCCAAAAACGCCTCCACAACTGGCCCGATACTTGCACGTTGAGGAATCCACACGTGCGCCCCGCCGGGGGTGGTCCAAGCCGCCAGGTAGGTCTGGTCAATGGCGTAAGTCGTAATCTGCGAGCGGTCAATTTGCCGGGCCGTCACCCCATAAGAAATCAACTGGGGCAGGGTCAGGTCGGTTTCGAATGTGCCGGCGGTGGCAGTGTAAAGCTCCGGCAGGCGCGAGACGGCGTCCACGCTAATGGCTTTGTCGCCGATGGCGAGCAAAACAAGTTGTTGGCGTTTGATGCGCTCGGTGTCGCTGTCCTGGTGGCGGGTGCGAGCGTAGCGCAAAGCCGTCGTCCCGTCCATGTGTTGCGGCCCGGCCTCGATGATGAGCGTCATGGTGCCGTAATCGTCGGTTGGGAAATTGTCGTCGTAGATGCGCTTTGGCACGTCAATATCAATGCCGCCCAGCGCGTCCACGCTGTTGACGAAGCCCTGGAAGTTGACGAGGGCGTAGTGGTCAATCGAAATGCCGAAGTTGAGCGTCACCGCGTCCATCGCCTCTTTGGGGCCGCCGCCGGGCAGGTCGTATAACTCGCCGTAAAAGTAAGCCGTGTTGATTCGGCCTTCGGTGATGCTGTAGGCCTCAAGGTTGGGCAGGGCCACCCACACGTCGCGCGGCAGGGCCAATAGCTTGGCCGTGTGCTGGTCAAAATCCACCCGAAGCACCATCATCGTGTCGGTGCGCGTGGGCTGGCCGGCCTCGTCAGAGCGCTCGTCTTTGCCCAGCAAGAGGATGTTGACAATCCCCGAGGCCGGGATGGGCGTGGCGGTGGGAACCGGAGTCGGCTCGAGGCCAGGAATGATCGGCATCGCTGTTTGTAAAACTTCGATCAGTGGTAGCGGAGTCTCGTTGGCGGCAATGGCCCGCGAGCGCGTATTGAAATAGTAGCCGATGAAGCCAAGCGTCAGGCAAACGTTCAAGCCAACTACCCAGGCCAGGATGATCGTCAGAAAATGCGCGCACCCCGATCGTTTGCGAGCTGGCCGTAGGCGGCGTGGTTGAGGTTCTGCCGGTTGTGTTTCTTCTTCCATTTATTGATCCTTAGGGGATTTATAGGGGCGAAGCATTCGGGCGGAATGTTTGGCGAACGGCGAAAATTCCCTCCGAATGCTTCGCCCCTACTTGTATATTGTGCCCTGTGCATTTAGAATAGCCCGCAATGTCCCTTGAAGCTGATGTTGCTTATTTGCATTTGATAAACGGCATTCGTCAGGCCGAAGTTCCAACCGGCTTTGCCGTGCGGGCCGCGCCGCGCCGCGCCGCCCGGAGCCGCGACCGCGACATGCTGATTCTGGGGCTGTACCTCAGCTCGCCCTCTCAGGCCGACTGGCTCGACTATATCGCCAGCGTATACTTCGGCACCCCCGGCTCGGTGACGGCGGCCACCCGCGCCGCCGTTAGCGCCCTCAACAACAAACTGCTCGACACCAACCGCCCGCTCGGCGAGGACGCCGTCTCTGGCGGGTTGAGTTGCACTGTGCTTCGCGGCAACGAGCTTTACGTGGCTCAATCCGGGCCGGGGCAAGTCTTCATCCTGCACCCCAACGCGGTCGAACATTTCCCCGACGCATCGCACCAGTCGCGGCCCCTCGGCCTGGGGCAAACCCCAGACGTGCAATACTTTCACACCTCGGTCGCCGCCGCCGATTATCTTCTGCTCACCCGCGCCGCGCCGGCCGGTTGGGAGTCCAACTCCATTACCAATCTGCCTAGCACAAGTTTGGAGTCGGCAGTTGCCCGGCTCACCCGGCTCTCCGGCACGGACGGAAATGCGAGGGCGCTGGTGGCTCGCTTTGTGGTTGAAGGCATTCCGCCCGCCAGGCCGCGAAGTGTGATCACCGCCGCGCCCCTGCCGCCGACAGCGCCGCCAACTCCGGCGGCGCCGGCGCCCGCTCCCCCGCCAGTGACGGTTGAACCGGCCTCCGAGAGGACGGCCATGGACTCGGCGCCACTGTCCGAGTCCGACACCTCCACGTTGGCTGGAATTATATCGCGGGTGCGCGCTTCGCCGGCAATGGGCGAGCCTGGGCCGGCGGTGGAAGTTGAAAACACTGCCCCCGCCACGCCCGGCTCTGGCGTCGTTCAAATTGGCGAGCACGCTTACGAATTTGAGGAAGCCGAAACCGCCGAGGTCGGGCCGGTTGAGGTTGACGACGGACGCCAGGGCCTTGATCTGAAAAAGACTGCAAGAGCGCTGGGCGAGCGCCTCAAGCGTTGGTTCACCGGCCTGCCGCTCACCAGTTTCGACGCCTCACTCAAGCGCGGCTTCTCGTCGTTGGGCCGCTCACTCTCCGGCTCAAGCGGGAACTTGCTGGGCCGCATTCTGCCCGAAGGAAGCGTTCGCGCCAGGGACCTCCGCATTCCCAATTCGGTGTTGATGGCAGTTGCGATTCTAATGCCGATTCTCATCGGCGTGTTTGTGGGCATTGTCTACGTCCAGCGCGGGCGCGACAAGCAATTCAAAGAGTGGTTGGAAGCCGCGAAGCTTGAGGCCAGTCTGGCCCGAACCGCGCCAGACCCTTTGGCCGCCAGGCCGCACTGGGAAACCACCCTCTCAACGTTGAACCAGGCCGACCTCATTTATCCCGATCGCCCTGAGTCGGCAGTATTGCGCGCCGAGGCGCAGAGGGCGGTAGACGCGGTGGACAATGTCCAACGGCTGACGTTCGAGCCGTTGATTCCCGGCGGCTTCAGCCCGGATGGGGCGCTTAATGAACTGATCGTGAACGGCAATGAGGTATACGCCCTCGATTCGTCGCAGGGACAAGTTTACCGCGCCCTCCTCACCGAAGCGGATCGGTTCAGCGTTGATCGTGGCTTTGAGTGCAATGCCGGGCCGGTCGGCTCGTACAGCATCACCGATATCGTAGATATTGCCTGGCTGAACACACCCAACATTGTGCACAAGCCGGCCTTGCTGGCCATGGACGCCGACGGCGACTTGATGTACTGCAAGCCCGATGGCACTTCGCCCGAGGCCTCGTCGCTCATCCCGCCCGACTCGGGTTGGAAGTCGCCTAAAGCAATTGAAATTTACGCCGATCGACTCTATGTATTTGACCCCGGCGGCAACCAAATCTGGTCTTATGATCGGGTGGGCGATGTGTTTTCAGGGCGACCCAAAAACTACTTCACCAGTCAGGTTTTCGATCTTTCCAACGCGGTGAGCTTCGCCATCGCTCAGGGCGAAGTCTACATTCTTCGCGCCGATGGCCGGCTCACCTTCTGCGCCCGTGACCCGAGCACGCTGGAGCCGAACTGCGCGGAAAATGCGTTGTACTCCGACTCGCGGCCAGGCCGCCCCAGCGGTGACCGGCTCGAAGACGTGATGATCCCCCGGGCCTTGTTCTACGACCCGCCGCCGGAGCCGTCGCTCTATCTGCTGGATCAGGGGCAGAGCGGCGTGTATCAACTCAGCCTGAAGCTGGTTCTGCAACGACAACAAAAACCCGAGGCGCCACTGCCCGACCCAATGATGGCCGTGGCCATCGGCCCCAACAAAGATGTGTTTGTCGCCGCCGGCAACAACGTGTTTCGGGCGCAACGGCCCTGACGGTTTGGGCGCTCCGCCTCCCAGCCGGTTTACTTGACTCTGACTCTTACGAAAGCTAGAATATCGCCCATGAACCAATGGCCCGGAAAATACGTCATCGGCCTCACCGGCAACATTGCCACCGGCAAGAGCGTGGTGCGCAAGATGCTTGAGCATCTGGGCGCGTTCGGCATTGACGCCGACGGCCTGTCGCATCAGGCTATGAGCAAAGAGGGCCCGGCGTATGCTCAGGTGACGCAAACGTTCGGCCAGTTCATCCTGGGCAACGATGACCAGATCGACCGCCAGGCGTTGGCCAACATTGTCTTCTCCAGCCCCAAAGCCCTGGCCAAACTCGAAGCCATCGTTCATCCTATCGTCCGCCAAGCGGTGAACATTCTAGCCGCCCGCGCCAAACAACCCGTCATCGTCATCGAAGCCATCAAACTACTGGAAGGCGACCTGGCCGGGCTGTGCGATTCGGTGTGGGTGGTGAACGTACCCAACGAGATGCAGGTGGTGCGGCTAATGCAGAAACGCGGGATGACGATTGAGCAGGCGCGCCTGCGCATTGCCGCCCAGCCGCCGCAAGCCGAGAAGCTGGCCAAGGCCACCGTCGTCATCCAGAATACAGGCTCGTTTGAAGAAGCGTGGACTCAGGTGCAGGGCGCGTGGAATCAACTGGTGCCCACGGCCCAGAAACAAAAGGCTGAGGAGGCAGAAGCCGCTCCCCAAACAACGGCGGCCACAGCCGCGACTCTCAAAGCCGGAGCCGCGCCTGCCATCGCCATCCGCAAAGGCAAACCGGCGGATGCGGCGGCCATCGCCAACTTCATCAATCAAACGGCAAAAAGTTCGCTCACCCGCGGCGACGTCATGGCTCTCTTTGGGCAAAAAGCGTTTGTGCTGGCCCAGGTCAACAATACGCTGGGCGCGCTGGCCGGGTGGCAGGTAGAGAATTTGGTGACACGGGTGGACGACGTTCACCTGCTCAATAGCGTACCGCCGGACATGGTGATCCGGCCAATGTTGGACACGATCGAGTCGGCGTCGCAGGAATTACAAAGTGAAGCCGCCTTTGTGTTTGTTCGGCCCGATCTTGGCAACATGGCTAAAGCCACCTTCGCCGGCGCGGGCTACGAGCCGATCACCGCCGACAACATCAGCATCACCGCCTGGCGGGAGGCAATCAAGGAATCTCAGCCGCCCGGCACCGTCGCCATGTTCAAGAAATTGCGGGAAGACCGGGTGTTGAGGCCGGTGTAGCCCTTCGACTTCGCTCAGGACGCAAAAGAGGGTTGTCAAACACCTGCAGTCTCTGTATAATGCAAACACCTTGGGCGGTTAGCTCAGTTGGTTAGAGCGTTGCTTTGACATAGCAAAGGTCGTAGGTTCAAATCCTATACCGCCCACTTTTCATCAATTTTTTGACCCTTTTTCGTACGCCACTGCTGTATTTCTGAGTGGCGTATTTTGTTTAACTCGCCTTACGCAACGTCACACCCGCGAAGGCGGGTGTCCACCTTGCCACCCCTGGATTCCCGCCTACGCGGGAATGACACCAGAGCGGTTTGCGTAAGGTGAGTTGTTTAAGTTTGGCCGCCGCCTGCCCTCAAAAGCTCAGGCACGCACTTACAAACGTCGCCTCAACTATCGCCAGGTGGGTGTGAGAAACTTCTTGACTTTAGTGACGCCCACCCGACGTAACTAGCTGAGACCGGCGGCCTTTTCGTTTGGGTGGGTACAAAGCAATTGCGCCGTGATTGATGTGGGCTATACTTGGCGGGCAGAGATTGTTGCCGCTTCCTGGAGAGTTTGCGTATGAAAGTGATCTGCGCGATTTTCTAGCGAAGAACCTTTCCTTGCTGGAACCGGGTCTTCGCCTCTACCAAGATGAAGGAATCACCGGCGTCGAGTTCCCAGCCTGTGGGCGCTTCATCGATATTCTGGCTGTAGACACTCGCGAGAATCTCGTAGTCATTGAACTAAAGGTATCTCGTGGATACGACCGGGTATTCCTCAAATTCGCGCTTCCAGAACGGGTGACGTTGCGCCGCTGTCCAAGCGCCTTCTTCAGTCAACACCCGCCGCAGGTCTTTGCGCCCCAGCTTAGTGATGTAGACGAGGCGGTGCGTTTGCCGTTGGTGTGGACGACGCCGAAGCTGGCCCGCGGCCCGGCCAAACGCGCCGGCTAGATCGAACTACAAAGCTTCCTGGAGCGCGGCTACACCGCCTTCAAGCACATGCATGGCGCGGAAGGATTCCTGCGCACCGTTGATGGGCGCGAGACGAAGATATTGGATCAGATTTTTGGGGGAAGGCGAGGCCGTTTGAGGTTGGGCTATAATCGCAACAGGCCGATGGGTTTGGCTGGTAATGGCAGAAACTTCCTGATAAAGTTCCGATGATACCCGAGTTAGCCCGCTCGTCACTATTGCGGGAAGCATAAGTCAAGTGCAATTTCTTTCCAATTCAGAAGTCGCGTCACGCCAGAGGAAAAATGAAACGCTTTGCAATTGCGATAATCTTTCTGTTGAGTCTCATTGTGTCGTGTGCGCCGACAGCCACACCCCAACCACAGGTAGCACTTGCAACGGCAACAACAGTGCCAACAAATACGCCCACGGTGATACCGACTAACACACCGACAAGCACATCGACACCTACTGTCACGCCTACGCCAACGAACACACCAACTTCAACACCCACACCAAAACCATTAGCAAGATTGCACGTACAGGATACGAACATTCTGGATGATAGAGGAAATATTTTCCGAATAAAAGGCATATACATGCCTTTGGATGTCATGCCATGTCCCACTGACCAAGAAATGAGTCATTTTGTTGAGAAAGCCGTTAGATGGAATTTCAATAGCATTAACGTCGCTATTGACCCTAATCATTACTTTTGTAAGCAAGACACACTGGCAATGGCGATGGATGTAATCAGGCAGGCAAACCAAAGCGGCTTGTATGTCGTTATGAGAATCACACCCAGTCATGAGCCATCCCGCTACGGAGAGAGCAACCTGACGTTCAATCCAACTGCGGATGACCTGAAAACCTATGTGGAACTGTGGCGTAAAATTGGTAAACTGATTGGCGATAATCCTGGCGTTGCCGCAGTCCAGTTATACAATGAACTGGACTATACACGGGATATACAAGCCGATTGGACAGTAATAGCGCAAAAAAGAGGCGAGGCATGGAGAACTCTCGTCGAGCCATATAATCTCAATGCGTGTAATGCGGTACGAGAAGGAAGTCCCAAAGTCATATGTCTTATGGTCTCCGCTGACGCGAACGTGTGGTATGCAGATGCTTGGAATTTCAATTTACCGTTTACGGAACGTTTCCCGCCACCGAATTCTATGATTGCAATGCACCCTTATTTCATTTCAATCGCAAGGGAAAAAGCCTGCGAGAAACCTCCGACCAATGATACTTGGTGGTGTTATCCCGTAACCGAATAAATCGCCTATCAAAGCTTCATCGCGTATACTGAGCATGT
>CAYSIV010000270.1:0-8587 GCA_964431175.1 uncultured Anaerolineales bacterium | reverse complement strand
CTATCGCCAAACTTGGTGATTGAATTGATTAGCGAAATACTACTGAACGCATACCAATGAACCTTGAACCGACTCATCTGTGGGAAGTCGCCAGCCTCTTCCTGAGGCTCGGCTTGACGGCGTTCGGCGGCCCGGCGGCGCACATTGCGATGATGCGTGACGAAGTGGTGAAGCGGCGCAAGTGGGTGGACGACCAGCACTTCCTCGACCTCCTCGGCGCGACCAACCTCATCCCTGGCCCGAACTCGACCGAAATGGCGATCCACCTCGGCTTTGTGCGCGCCGGGTGGGCTGGGCTGATCGTGGGCGGCGTTAGCTTCATTGCGCCGGCCATGTTCATTGTTATGGCTCTGGCCTGGGTTTATACCCAATTTGGGGCGACACCGCAGGCCGGGTGGCTGTTCTACGGAGTCAAACCGGTTGTCATCGCCATCATCGCTCAGGCGTTATGGGGCTTGGGGCAGAAGGCCGTGAAAGGCCCGCTCACGGCGGCGGTTGGTTTGGTTGCGCTCGGGGCCTATTTCTTTGGCGCGAACGAGATCGGGTTACTCTTCGCGGGCGGGCTTGTGGTGATGATCGTCGTCAATCTCCGGCGACTGCGAACGGCGAACGTGAGTCGGAGCTTGATTCCCTTAGCTGGCCTCTCTCTTCCCGCTCTGGCCTCAACCCCGTTCAACCTGACGCTGATGTTCGTTATTTTTCTAAAGATCGGCGCTGTGCTTTATGGCAGTGGCTACGTCCTCCTGGCTTTTCTTCGCGCCGACTTTGTGACCCGGCTGGGCTGGTTGACCGACCAACAATTGATTGATGCCATCGCCATCGGCCAGGTAACACCCGGCCCGGTATTCACCACCGCCACTTTCATTGGCTGGCTCCTCGGCGGCCCGACGCCGATGGGCCGCCTCACCGCCGCCTTGCTGGCGACCCTCGGCATCTTCCTGCCCTCGTTCGTTTTTGTGGCGCTAAGCAATCCGCTCATCCCGCGCCTGCGAAACTCGCCGTGGGCGAGCGCTTTGTTGGATGGCGTAAACGTGGCCTCGCTGGGCCTGATGGCCGCCGTGACCTGGCAGTTGGGGCGGGCCGCTCTTGTTGACCCGCTCACTATTCAGTTAGCCCTGGCTGCGGCCTTCTTGCTGTTCCGCTACAAAGTCAACGCAACCTGGCTGGTGATAGGGGGAGCCGCCATCGGGTTGGTAAGCGCACTCTGGCGGTGAGAGCCAGTTGCAGGAGATTCCCCATCCACGCGCATTCTAGCCGTAAGTGACGATGAGAAAATCACGCGGCTGTTGCACAGATTCAACTTGACACTGATTCCTAGGTTCACGGCCTGCCCCCCATTCCCCCGCCAGGCATTGCTGTCGGCATCACATTGTTCGGCATGGGCGTGGACATCATGTTGGGTGCACCGGACGGCATCATTGTTGGCATAGTGGCGGGCGCGCTCCCCAACCCATCGCCGGGTATCCCGGTAGGCATGGCGCGGGGCATCATAAAGGGCATCCCGGTTGGCATCAGGGTCGGCATGGCGGCCGGCGCCATCGTCGGCATAGCCGTGCCATTCATCATGCCTTGGCCGTCAGACATCATACCCTGACCCATCGTCATCACGTTCTGGCCAGTACTCATCATCACTGCACTGCTGTCCATCATCTGCTGACCAGCGGTCTTCACCGCCTCGCCGTCGGTCATCATCTGCTGGCCTTGCGCTGTCATAGCGGCATCGTTGGCCGCTTGACCCTTTTCCAGCATCGCATTCCCGGCGGCGATCATTTTGTCCCCAGCATCCAACATGGCCTGGCCCTGAGCCTGCATCATGCTGGCGGCGCTCATCATAGTCTGGCCATTATTTTGCAGGGTGATCCCGGCCGCCATCATCGTCTGGCCGTTAGCCTGCACCACTTGTTCATTGGTGACCATTGTCTGTTCGGCTTGTTGCGCTTGTGGGTTGGTTGTTGAGCAGGCGGATAGGACGAGGGCTGCAATCAGGCCAACAGCCATCAGCAATACCATTTTGAGTTTCATCTGGGATTCTCCTAAAAGTGTGGGCCGCCGGTCATGATTGATATAAGCCCGGCCACATGATGAGCCGATGAGGACGCTGTTGGGTTGCAGTCTAGCAAGCAGGTAACTGAAGAGGAAGCGTCAAATGGCGGGTCTGATATACGCCATTTGGCCTATCTGTATCCGAATAGCCGACAAATCTGCTTTTTCCTCGCATCGTTGGCATGCTGTTCATCACAGGATTGCCTCCGTGTGGCTAATAAAAGAAAACCCGCCTCCGTGATGGAAGGCGGGTTGTTGCTCTAGTTACTGGTGTTACGAGTTGCTCGGCGGGACGAAGTTTCCGTGGCAGCCGCCGGGGCCGAAGCCTGCACCAGCACCCGCGCCCATTTGGGAGATCATCCACGCATAGTTGCCGGCCATGTGGCCGAGCATTTGGTCAGCCTGTACCTGAGTGAGCACGCCATCAGCCACGGCTTTATCCAGCCCGGCCTTCACCGATGTTTCCAGCGCGGCGGCCAGTTGCTCCTGGCTCACGCCCTGCGCTTCTGCTATCTGGGTCAGGGTTTTGCCCGACGCAAGTTGTTCGTTCAACCCATCCGGCGTGAGGTTGAGCGCGTCGGCGAGGCCGTTCCACACAAGGGTGTGCATGCCACCATTGGTGGTCATCCACTGGTGCATGTTGTTCACGCGAAGCGAGGCATAGCCGTCGCCATTCTGGGCGAAGTTACCCACACCTGCCCCGGGTGCAAGTGCCGGGGGCATGCCAGCACTGCCGCCCATCATGCCATAGCCGCCATTGCCGCCCATCATCCCGTAGCCGTTGCCCCATGGCGCTGGCGGGGTTGGGGTCTGAGCCAAGACAAAGCCTGCGCCGAGCGCGGCGATTGCCAGGACTGCTACTGTTGCGATAACTGCGATTTTCAAGGTGTTCATGTTTTTATCCTCCGGGCTGTTGCCCAATAGTTTGTTTAAGATTTGACTGCATGATAGCCGGAGGTTTTGAAGAACTGATGAAGGGGCGATGCGCTTTGGGTGAAGAGGGGATACGCCATTTGGCTTATTCAGGGCAGATAATTCAGGGGATCGAGGAAAGCGCCGGCTTGATAACGGATGCGAAAATCAAGGTGGTCGCCAGTCGAATTACCCGTAATGCCCGATAGGGCAATCGTCTGGCCTTGATCCACTCCCTGCCCCGCGCTCACCAGGTTCTGGCTGTTGTGAGCATAGTATGTCCACAGATCATTGCCATGATCAATGATCACCAGATAGCCAAAGCCGGTGGTGTCCCAGCCGGAGAAAATCACTGTGCCACTGTCGGCGGCGGCGATTGGTTGACCAACGTACGTGTCAATGTCCAGCGCGGGATGGCCGGCCCAGTAGTATTGCGTGATCGCGTTGGGTGGCACAGGCCAGGTGAAATAGCCGGTGCCGGTTTTGACGAGCGGCCCGCTGAAGTAGCCCGGCGACTTGCGCCCACGCCCGGCCACCAGAGGCGGCCCCGGCTCTTGCCAAACAATCGGCTTGCGCCCGCCGGGGATGATGACCTTTTGCCCGGGTGTGAGTGTGTAGGGCGGTTCATCGGAGAAGTCGTTGCCAGGGTAAGATACTATCTCCTCAACCGGGACGCCATACAATAGCTGCAGGCGTTCGAGAGTGTCGCCTTCGGCAACGTAATGAAGGACGCCATCCACTGGCAGAATGTTGACTGTAGTGCCGATGGTCAAGGCCTCGGCGTTTTCCGTAAGCAGTGGGTTGCCCCAGAGGATGGTTTCCGGCTTGAGGCCGAAGTGGCTGGCGATAGAGAAGGGCGTGTCACCTGCGGCAATGGTATAGGTGATGACGGTTGGGCGGATGACGTTGGGCTTTTCTGTGTGGAGATCGGTGAGGCGGGTGATCTCAATTATTTCAGGTGCGGCAGAAAGCGCAACATACTCTGAGCGAACTCTTGTGGATGGTTCCGGTATCGGCATGACATTAGCGAGCAAGGGGACTGGGAGCGGCATCGTAAGTTGAACCCACGGCAGGCGGATGACGGCCAAAGCGAGTGCGGCAACACCAAACAGAATCGCGTGGCCTATAAGACGGCGGAAGGTCATCGTGAGCAGTCGCGCTACCCCGCAGTCTTCGGCGCAAGGTAAGGGCGTCGCTGAATGGCAATTATTTCGATTCGATCGGCGCACCACACTGGGGGCAGTGTGTCCACGCGGCTTGCAGACCCTGACCGCAGTGTATGCAGTATCGCGCCAGGGAAAGCGTAGAGGTGGACGCGCCTGGCGTAGGCGGCCAGAACGTCGGCCCGGCGCGACGGCCTGAAAGCCCCCACACTCCAGCGATAATGGCAATCACAAGTAGTATTGGCAGTCCAATGACAATTAGCATTGCCAACAATCCTAGCGTAACTTTTGTGCAACCACAGGGCAAATCGTTGTTGCAGATGAATTTTTGCATATTGCCAACAGGCTATCTGAGCACCAGAAATCCGATCTCTGCTAACTTGTGTGACATAAGGGCGGCAAAAAAGCCAAGTTTGGCCCTTCAGCCCGTTGTAGCGAGCCGAAAACGGGCTACTTGCCGTGCAAAATTGCAACTGACTCAACGATTCGGGCGCTGATTGCGCAAAACTTACGCTAGTCCAAGCATCATAAGTCATTCCTCCTTTAGCTCACACCGTCGCCAATATCAATAATCCCATCGCTACCACACCGCCACCGAGAACCAGCCGCACCCATTCCTTGTGATGCAAATTCCAATGGGCGAGCCGGTTGAGCGTGGGGCGGGCCGAGGCCGCTAGCAGAATGGCGGCCAGCGGCAGGATGAATACGACGTTGTACAGCACCAGATAGCCGTAACCCAACAGCGCCGTAGGTTGCAAGGCCAGCAGGCTGAGCACGCCGAGATAGACCGCGCCACTGCACGGCACGGTGCACAGGCCGATGAGAAAGCCGCCGACGATCAACGCCGGGATGGTGGCCTTCTTTGCCGATTGCCGCGCAATCTCGCCCACCTTTCCCGGTGCTTGCAACCGCCAGCCCAGCTCAGGCAGAAAGTAATCTTTCAACATCCACAACCCAAACAGAATCGCCAGGAGAGCGCCGAAGCGAGCCGGAACGTGTTGCCGCGTAAAGAAGTCCAGCGACTTGAGCAGGCCAACGCCAAGGGCGAGATAGGTAAGGAAGATTGCGGCGATATAAATCGAACCCAGGCCGAGCATTCGCAAGCGGACAGCATTGATGCTTTGCTCTCCGCCTTGAAGTGTGGCGAGCAATGCGGTGATGAACATCAACAGCACGGTGAAGGCGCACGGATTGATGCCGTCAACAACCCCGGCGATGATCACCGTCGGGAGCGTGATTTGGGGCAGATACATCTGCATCGCCTCGGCAGGTGCGTTGGGATGCCAGAAGCCGGTAAGGGCGATTGCACCAAGAGCAATCGCGCTGAGCGCAGAGAAGACGGCGATGCGGCGAATATGAGTAGCGGTCATTATCTATCCCTCGACAATGAGCGTGCCTTGCATGGCGGGATTGGCCCGCCCACCACAGCAGACGTCGCAATAGAACGTGTAGGTGCCCGCTTTGGCGGGAGTGAAGGTAGCGTAGTTTGTGCCTTCAGGGGGGGCGATGATGCTCACGTCAAGCTCGTCCACTGCCCACTGGTGCTTGCCGCCGCCGTCGGTATGGTGCGAATTGTCCAGGCTGGCCAGGCGGACAGTGACCGGCTGGCCGACCTTGAGGCGGACGAGTTTCAGGTCGAATCCGCCCATGTCAGCGGTAATATCGACGACGTTGCCGGCCATCGGCGGCAACGCGGGCTTGAGGAAGGCCGTCACCAGAAAATAGCCAGCCAGGCTCAACACGGTGACGCCGATCCCGGCAAAAGCAATGGCGCGGATTCTTTGCTCGCGCTGGCGGGTACGCTTATGTGCTTCGCGATCTTTATGTGACATGTATATCTCTCCTACCTACGGTTGGAATGTTGACGGTTGAACGTTATTCACCAGTTCGTTCTTTCGGTTCAATTGCAGGCACCAAATGCTTGTAGCCAGCAATAGTCCGCCGAGCAGGCTGAGGCCAGCAATTGTCAGGGCGGCATCAAACCAGAAATTTTCTGGGAAGAGACGAATGAGCGTATCCGAGTAGTTGAACGTCCAGGTGCCGGGCGCGAAGAAAATTTTGTGGAAGGCGACGAACCACACTTGCCAGGCGACGACGGCCAGCAGGCCGACGATGGCAACCAGCCCGACGGTAAGCAGACCGCCCCACTCAAGGGCGGCGGCCAGGGCCGGGCGCGTTTCCTGCCGCCAGGCGAGCGCAAAGCCGACCAGCACGATCAGGTTGAGGCTAATCTGCCATATCCACCACACGGTCTGATAAACGTTCTGAACGTCTTGCATGTGCTTGAGTTCGCGGGCATTGTAAAGTGGGGCATTACTCTGTCGCTGAGCGGCAAGCACGTCTGGCGGCTGGCCTTCACGTACATACCGAAAATTGGCGGAAGCATAGGTTAATCGTTGGGCCTGGGTAAAGCCGAAAGGATCGGTCGGGAAGTCGGCTTTGCCGTATTCGAATGCCAGATACTCATCCGTGACCAACAGCCGGACGGCTCCGCCCACCAGCACAATCGGCAATGCCAACACGATGAGGGTTTGGAGCAATCGGGCAAAAGGGGCAGGCATAGATATAGAATGCATGGTTGTGCTTTCGCTACGAAGAACGGAATCTGCTGACACTGGTCAGTGGTTCGGTTGTAGTCTAGCGCGCTGGCGGTCAAAGGGGAGGCGTTAAATAGCGCATTCGTTACCCGCCATTTAGCCTATGCAAGGATCACAGATGAGTATGGAGTGAGAGATGGATCAGTGGCGGAGCGTTTGGTGGAGAATAGCTAAGGCTCTTTCACAAAGATTGCTTGCCATCGGGAATGCATCACAGCACAAGCATAAGTTGGTGACGCTCTGAAACCGACCAACGCGCACTGGCCCGCTCAAGCCAGGACAAGACACGCGCGCCAGCCACGGCATAAAGACAACATCATCTCCGGCAGCAATATGAATTTTTCGCCCGTTAACTTCAAACATGCCTTCGCCTATCGCGCGATAGACACTCGGATGAGGGCTCAAGTAACTAAAGGCGCCTTTCGGAGCCAGAACACCGACCTGAAGCAAGCGGCGAATTTCGCGTTTGAATTCCAGTTCTTCGAGCGCCCAGCATCCGTCGAACATGGCATACGCAAGAATATCCTGTTGCAACTGGTCAAGGCGGCTTCGCTGGGCATAGCCCTCCTTTGCCATAGGATCGGTGAAGAGCCAGACATCAAACGGGTCGAGATTGGACTCAGTAGGAGTGGTATCGCCGAGAGAGAGGTAACCAGTGGTGCTGACTGAAATTCTCAGGATGTCATACATTTCTTAGAGCCATGCGCAATTCAGCGACGCGCCCGAACGATGGCGGAGGATATATCCTCCTGTGCGTTCGGGCGCGCTAATCGGCATGGCTCTCAGCCGACAAGGTAGTGAGGCCGTTCTTGTTAGGTGCCCTGGCAACGCAGGGCGGCGGCAAGGTGCGGCTGGCCATGTCCGGGCCCGGCTGAAACAGCTGCTCCATTCACGGTCACTGGGCCGGAGAGTCGTGAATGTTCCTAGTGCATTCAAATTGCACAGGCGTACTGGACTGCTACAACTCCATCCTACGGCAAGCCATGTGAAGTAGACAAGCGCTATTTGGCCTGTTCTGGTGTCGAGTTTTGAAAGGGTGATGAGAAACGGTTAATCTTTGACGATGATGGAGAGGCTCATCCCCGGATGGAGCGTGCAGAGGGCCGTGTAAGTTTTCTTGGTGGTAGGCGCGGTCCACGTCACGGTTTGCGTGGTGCTACCGGGTAAATTCAGAAAAGGGATACCTGCCTGCTCGCTGACGAAATTGTGCAGATAGGGGTCGTTGTTGGTCACTACGAAGCGCACGGTCTCGCCGGGCTTAACAGTGATCTCTGCCGGGGTGAAGCGTACATTGAGAGCGGTGACTTGAATTTCCTCGTCCACCGGAATGGGGGTTGCGCCAAGGGGCGTCGGCACGGCGGTCGGGGCAGACTGGCTGTAGCCATAACCACCCATCATCCCGCCAGGGACGCCTCCACCCATCATCCCACCATTGCCCATCATCCCGCCACCACCCATCATGCCGGGGCCATAACCATAGCCCGTCGCGGGAGTCGGTTGATAAGCCACCGGGGAGCGCACGGCGCTACACGCGCCGAGCATCAAGGCGACGATAATCAGCGAAGCAACAGCAAAAAATTTGAAAATTCTGTTCATCATCAGGTTCCTTCTTTAGATTCACTATAGCCGGGGTTGATGAAGTGTGGATGCGAAACTTATGAAGATATGGTGAAGATTGCCGGACGGCACACCGTTCCGAGGTGGAATTCGCCGCTGGTGTCACCCCACAGGATGTCCCTCTAATGAACCTCGCCTACCTCTTCGCAGAACTTTCGCGCCGCCCGGCCCGCGCGTTGATGGCCGCCCTCAGCCTCGCCCTCGGCGTGGCGCTCTTCGTCAGCCTGCAAGCCTACGCCGACGGCTACCGTCAAG
>CAYSIV010000269.1:5848-8597 GCA_964431175.1 uncultured Anaerolineales bacterium | reverse complement strand
ACATGCTCAGTATACGCGATGAAGCTTTGATAGGCGATTTATTCGGTTACGGCTTTTGTGGCACAGTTGCCAAACAGCAGTGCCGTTCAGTTCCACTCATTTGACATCCTGGCAATTGAAGTTCACGAGGATGCCGGTCTCGCCAAAGTGACTTACCGCCTGCACTTCAGCGTCATCCGCAATGGGCAGGCCATCTTCAGCGCGAAAGCCACTCAGAGCATCGCCCTGCTCAAAAAGCCGCGTGGCTGGCGCATCTCCGGCGGCGACGCCCCGCAACTGGAAGATGTGACCGGCGCCTGGCCGCCGCAGTAAAATACTGGCGTACATGAAACTCAACTCCCTCGAATTCATCCTGATGAACAACCCGGTGCGCGCGGCCTCGCAGTGGTGGCTGGAGACGCCGCTGTTGATTGGCTCGCGTGGCGTGCTGGCCGGGAAGCGTGTGTTGGAAGTCGGCTGTGGGCGCGGCGTCGGGATAGAGAATTTGCTTGGACTCGGTGCTACACACGTCACCGGCTTTGATCTCGATCCGAAGATGATCGCGCTTGCCCAAACGCGCGTGGCGAAGTATGGCGACTGCGCCCGTGTCTTCGTCGGCGACGCGAAGGCAATTGACGCACCCGACTCCAATTTCGATGCAGTCGTGAACTACGGCATCATCCACCACATCCCCAACTGGCAACAGACGTTGAAGGAAATCGCCCGCGTGCTTAAACCGGGCGGCGTGTTCTATTTTGAAGACCTGCTCAAGGATCTCGTCTCGGCTTGGCCGGTGCGCGCCCTGTTTGATCACCCGAGGGCGACTCAGTTTTATGGCCGCGAGTTCTGCGCCGGGCTGGAGGCCGCCGGTTTGCGCGTAGCAAGATGGCAGCAGTTCGGCGAGTGGGGTATCATTGGGGCAGCAACCAAATGACCAATTCTGCAGAAGCAACAAGAATGAACCATCCATCGACATTCAATGAGCCGGAAGCCGTCACTGCCTGCGGCGGCAAAATAAGCGATCCCAGCCGCTACCCCAGCGCCCTGTATCGGGGTCAGCGCGTCTACTTCTGCACTCGCGCCTGTCTACACGCTTTTGAGGCCGTCCCCGATCGTTTTATGGTCGGTGAGATCGAGCATCCAACCGATGAGTATTGACGGCATACAATCTCGCTAATTTTGTCCTAATCTTTCCCTCCGCCAAACGGCGTATCCGCAAACACGCCGAATAACGCTCCCCTCTTTGTTCCAAACCGCATACACTCATCCTTGAAGCCAAGCAGCTTCAAAGGAGATTTTGTCATGGAACACCAACATACACCTTCCACGATTACACCTGACCGTCCGTTTCGCATTCACCCCGCCGTGTGGCTAATTGCCGCGGGCATCATCGCCGCGCTCGCCGCCACCTTCGTTTTCAAAGTGGCGGTTGGCACGGTGATCACTTATGGCTTTATCGGCTTGATGGCCATTAGCCATCTGTTCATGCACGGAGGGCACGGCGGACATGGCGGCGCGCCAGCGAACAAAGATGGCGCAACCAGCGACACGCAATCCAAAGACGGGCAGGCCGGTAACTCCGGCAGTTGCCACTAAGCCCCGATCCACAATTAGGAGAAAAGCAATGGACGAGAATTGTCACGTTGACCCGATTCAGAAAACTGCCACTAGCGATGAACAACAAACGGTGACAACGGCGTTACTCGCCGTGTGGGGCATGGGCTGCCCCAACTGCGCCGCTCGCGTTCGCAATAGCCTGATTGCGCTCACGGGCGTGGTCGAGGCTTACGTGGATCACACTGCCGGAATGGCGCAAGTGAACTTCAATCCTAACCTGACAAACCTTCCAGCGCTCGTTGAGGCGGTGGCGCGAGCCGGGGATGACGGTCGGCACGAGTATCGCGCTCAACCCTGGGGTGAACTGGCTAACGCCCAAGTTCCTCCCCCATTAGTTTTGTGAAGGTCTTTATCATGAGCGAACTATATGATGTCATCATCGTAGGAGCTGGCCCCGGCGGGGCAACAGCGGCCTACTTCCTCGGCGAGGCCGGGAAGCGTGTGCTGGTGTTGGAGAAAGAAACCTTGCCGCGCTACAAACCCTGCGGCGGCGGACTCTCGGCCCACATGCTGGAAAAGATTTTCCCGTTCTCGTTCGAGTCGGTGATCGAAACCCGTGTGCATACGGTCGCCTACGCTTTCGGTGAAAGCACCGTCAGCGTTCCTGTGCCCGAACATGAGGTGCGCACCGTCATGCGCGACAAATTCGACGCGCACATTCTGGCCCAGGCCAAGGCCGACGCGCGAACGGGCGTTGCCGTGCGTAAAGTGACAGAGACAAACGACCGGGTGGTCGTCGAGACTAGTGATGGCATCACGTATGAATCGCGCTACCTCATCGGCGCGGATGGCGCGAAATCGGTCGTCGCCCGTGATCTGGGTTTGCGGCGGGGCCGCACCCTGGCGGCGGCTATCGAAGCCGAAGTTCGGGTGTCGCCAGAAGTTCAGAGCCGGTACGGCGGTGAATTGCTATTCATCTTTGGCGACACCCATCTTGGCTATGCGTGGATTTTTCCAAAAGCCGATCATCTGTCGGTTGGCATTGCGGCATTGCGCCCGGGGCGCGGCGAACTGCAAGCCACGTTGTCGAAAGTAATGGCCCGTTACGGTGTCTCGATGGAAGGCGCGCAAATGCGCGGCCACCCGATTCCGATCTACACCCGCCGTGAACCGATCTCTACTAATCGAGCCTTGCTCGTCGGCGACGCCGCCG
>CAYSIV010000269.1:0-5838 GCA_964431175.1 uncultured Anaerolineales bacterium | reverse complement strand
CCGTTCACCGGCGAGGGCATTCGCCTCGCCATCAAAAGCGGACGGCTCGCCGCACAGGCCATTCTCTCCGGTCAACCCAAACAGTATCCGGCTATGATCCATCGTGAGATCGGCTTGTGCCATACTTTCGGGCTGGGATTGGCTTGGCTCTTCTATCACTTTCCGCGCCTATGCTTCGCGCTTGGCGCGCCCAATCCATTCATCACCCGGGCCTTTACGGATATGCTTGCTGACCGCGCCGATTACCCACTGATCTTTCTGCAAATTGCCGGTAGTCTGCCGATGTATTTGCTCGCGGAAAGCGTAGCGATGGTGGCAGGTTGGCTCGGTGGGCGGCAACGCCGGGAGCAGGTGCGGTCTTCCATCTATGCAGATGCGCGCCACTAAGGAGATTTCAATCATGCTCAAAGATCCTGTTTGCGGCAAACGCCTCAACCGGGGCAAGGCGCATATCGTTATCGAATATGAAGGTGTGGATTACTTCTTGTGCTGTCCGCACTGTCAGGCGGAGTTTGAGCGCTCACCTAAAACTTACGCCAAGCCGGAACTGGGCCAGAAGGCGAAGAAGACGGCTCATCACCCACGTAATCGCTGACTCTTCATATCGCCAAGGACAAAGACAATGAGCAAGCAAACGAAAGCGGTTAGGGGCACTGCCAAGACCGCTCAGAAAGATTGGCCGCTGGTGATCTACGTCTGGATCATCGGACTTGGCCTCACCGGCTACTTCATTGGCAGAATAGCCCTCGATGCCCAACCTCATCCCTGGCACTGGGCATCTGGTCTGATAGGCGCGGTCATTGGCTATTTTGTAGGCTGGGGGTGGTACCGATGGCGCGGTGACATCTACTGATCCAGTCGAATCGACTGCCAAATTGCCTGTCTGCCAGTGCGCCATTTGGCGCCTCTTTTAGACAGCAAGATCAACCACTCTCATAGTTGTTCATATCCTGAACGATCAATCACTCGCTCAGTATTCTGGAGGCAAAAGTGTCTGCAAAAAAAGTTCGGGTATTGGTTAATGGCTACGGCGTTATTGGCAAACGTATCGCGGATGCAGTCGCAGCTCAAGACGACATGGAATTGGCCGGCGTGGCCGACGTGGTCAGCGATTGGCGGATCAAAGTCGCCGTCGAGAAGGGTTACCCGATATACGCGGCTTCAGCCCAGGCCACCGACCTGATGCGTGCTGCTGGAATCCCGCTGGCCGGGATCTTGGGCGACGCTCTGCGCGTCGTGGATGCAGTAACCGACGCCACGCCGAAGAAAGTTGCTTCGGCCAACTTCGAGAAGTACAAGGCCGCCGGAATCAAATCCATCTTTCAGGGCGGCGAGAAGCACAGCCTGACCGGCCACTCGTTTGTAGCACAGGCCAACTATGCCACCGCCATCGGACGCGATTCTACGCGTGTGGTCTCGTGCAACACCACCAGCATCGTCCGCACGCTGGGTGCTCTCAAGAGCGCTGGTCTGCTCAAGAAAGCGCGAGGTGTGTTAGTGCGCCGCGCCACCGATCCGTGGGAGTCCGATCACGGCGGCGTGATGAACACGGTTGTTCCGGAGAAAAGCATCCCCTCGCATCAAGGCCCGGACGCGCAAACCGTTCTGCCTGATCTCGATGTAGTGACGATTGCGATGGTGGCCGCGCACACCACCAGCCACCTGCACGCCTGGAGCGTGGAACTGACGCGCCCCGTTAGCAGAGACGAAGTGTTGGCCGCCTTCCGCGCCGCACCCCGCATCGCCTTCTTGAAAATGTCGGAAGGAGTGGTCGCCCTCAACAGCACGCTGGAGATGATGGCCGATCTGGGCCGCCCGCGCGGCGATATGTGGGAAGTGGGCTTATGGGAAGACGGCTTGACCATCGTCGGCAACGAACTGTTCTACAACTATCAGGTGTACAACCAGGCCATCGTCGTGCCAGAAACAATTGACGCTATTCGGGCGCTGACTGACATCGAAAAAGATGGCGCGGCTTCCATTGCTAAGACGGATGCCTCGCTCGGGCTAGTGAGAGAATTTCTGACGCGCGAACCGGCCTTTGCGTAATCTCAATCGCGGGTGGCGCGCTACGTAACGCTGTAGCGCGTTGGATGGTTCTGGCCACCTAGGGCTGAGTCTTGACGATGGCGATCAGCGTCACGCCGTAAGGCCTGACGATTGACCGCGCGCTATCTTCCGCATGATATTGTGATCCTCGCCGAACTTACACAGCGCATCACAGTGATCGCAAAGATCATCGAATGGAATGAAAGCCAGTGAAATATCGGCCAGGTCGCTTCTGAAGGCAGGACGCGCCAATTGCGCCATCACTTCCCTCTCGCGCCGATCGGGGGCGACGAGGTAGAAATGGCAGGTGCAATCGGGAATCGAGCGGGCTAAGTCTTCCATCCGCAGGATGCCGGAGTAAATCGAAGTGCTTTTCTCAATCTCGAATGCACTGACGATCTCGCCCGTGCCCGGCTTCAGCCAGATCACGTCAATCAGGCTCACCGTATCCATTACGTCGGGCGGCCAGCCCACCGGCGGCAATTCCAGCACGGTAAGCAAGGCAAACGATTGGCCGTCATACGAGCAATGGCGGTCGTTGCGCGCCACGTACACATCGTACTTTAGCGCGCGTCCGATCTTGATGAGCAAATATTGAATCTGCGTATGCTCGGACTCCTCTTCGTGCTCGGCCAGCACTGCCGCGTGACGGGCCTTGGCGGCTTTCTCTGCCTTCGCCTTCTCAACCTGTAATACGGCGCCTGCATTGCCGCTGACCACCAACCGGCCTGCGCCGATCTCGAACAACAACCCTCCAAACGCGCCCAGGTCTTTCGAGAGCAAATCGCGCACTTCGTTGTTGGTCCGCACAATGACCTCCCGCATCGCCAGATAACTCTCCCACGAGCCAAGTTTCTTCTTGTCGCCGAACAAGGCATTGAAGCCGTTGACCATCGCAGTATTGAAGGGAGGCACAATCGTCGGGTGCAAGAAGTAGACGATGTTAGCGGCCGCCGGGCCGAGGCCTTTGATTTGCGCGGCGGCGAGACGACTTATCTCGGCCAGCACTTGCTCTTCGCGCGTGGCTGTCAGGCACGCCTCCAGAAATGCGCCGAACTTGCGCTTGTTGGCTTCGTTCTCGTAGATGTCAGGGATGCGGAGTTTGGGCTTCCAGAAGAAGGGGTGCGCCGCGCCCTCAAACACTTGCTTCTGCTCGGTGATGGCCGTTAGCACCATCTCCAGCGGCGAACCTTTGAAGTCGTTGCCGAACGTTCCGGCAGCGATGCCCTCTACCGTATCGCGCACGCCGCGCCGGATAGCCCGGAAGGCTTTCATCCGCTCCTCACCGCCCACAAACCAGGTGTTGTAAACTGACTCCGGGTCGGATTTATAGCGCTCAATCAACTCGGCCAGCGGGGTTTTTTCCATCGGCAGTCTCCTCTCGAATGTGCCGGATTATAGGCCAAAGTGCGCATTGGCGGTTGCGCCATCTGGCGCTCTCGCCCCCAGTGGAAAGCGTGTATCGTAATGGGAAGCAAAACGGAGGTCGCCATGTCCCAAACCATTTCGCTATCCACCACCGATGCCACCCGGAGCCGCGTCGCCTCCCTGCTCGACCAGTTCTTCCCTCCGCCCCGCGCCTTCGGAGTGCGCCTGTGGGACGGCACGAAGCTACCATCCGTTGAACGCCCAATCTTCACTCTCGTTCTCAACCATCCCGGCGCACTGCGGCGCATGTTCACGCCGCCCGTCGAACTCTCGCTCGGCGAGGCCTTTATCTACGGCGACTTCGACATCGAGGGCGACATCTTCTCCGCTTTCTCCCTCGTTGACACCATCACTGCCCGAACGCTTTCTCCGGGGGACATCGCCGCCCTGACTCGCGACCTCTTGGCCCTGCCCAGACCCGGCCCGCGCCCGCTGGAGGGACGCGGCCCCGCGCATTTGCAGGGCGAGCGACACTCCCGCGAACGCGATCGCGCTGCGATTCAATATCACTACGACGTCGGCAACGACTTTT
The DNA here is from genome assembly GCA_964431175.1 of uncultured Anaerolineales bacterium. Taxonomy (GTDB): domain Bacteria; phylum Chloroflexota; class Anaerolineae; order Anaerolineales; family VGOW01; genus VGOW01. Next base: position 1,829 of record CAYSIV010000269.1, on the reverse strand, counting down.
ATTCGCTCTGGCTTGACCGCAACCTGCAATACTCGTGCGGCTACTTCTCTACAAGCGTAGAGGATTTGGACACGGCACAGGAACGCAAATTGGAACACATCTGCCGCAAACTCCAACTTAAGCCCGGCGAACGATTGCTCGACATCGGCTGTGGCTGGGGAGGGCTGGCGGTGTACGCCACGCAGAACTATGGTGTCCGGGTTCTGGGCGTCACCCTCAGTGAGGCGCAGGCCGATTACGCGAATGTTCAGATAGCCCGCGCTGGCCTCGGCAATCAAGCCAGCGTCAAACTGCGCGACTACCGTGATCTTGGGGCTGAGTCGTTCGACAAGATCGTCAGCGTCAGCATGTTCGAGCACGTGGGCCGGAGCCATCTCCCCGAATACTTCGCTCAAGTCTATCACCTGCTCAAACCGGGTGGCCTGTTCCTCAATCACGGTATTTCACGCCGCGCTCCGGTGCAATACGCTATCACGCCCAGCCAGAAATTATGTTGCCCACCCTCCCAACTCGCTACAAAGTCATCCGGCTGGCAAAAATTTGTCGAGCAGAACATTCTCGGCTCCGGCACGTTCGTGCAGCGCTACGTCTTCCCCGATGGTGAGCTTACGCCTGTGAGCGAGGTCAACATGTTGGCCGAGGCCGCCGGTTTTGAAGTGCGCGACGTGGAGAACCTGCGCAAGCATTATGTCCTGACCCTGCGCCACTGAGTTAACCGATTAGAAGCACACCGGGTTGAAGTTATCAAAGCCGTCGGTGAAGTGACGTACCGCATGTGGCGATTGTACATGTCGGCCTCCGCACACGGCTTCGAGTCGGGGAGCATCAACGTCAACCAGACCTTGCTGGCGAAGATGGACAATGGCCGAAGCCTCGTGCCGCTGACGCGCGCCGACGTGTACTCCGTACTCTAAAATTTCCGGTTGCCCCATCCTCTTACATCCTGTAAGATAGATACATACCTACCCTACTGCCCAGAGGAGGCCTTTTATGAACTGGTCTTTTCGCATCGCCGAAGTCGCAGGCATCCCCGTCCGCGTTCACGTTACGTTCTTTTTGATTCTCCTGCTGGGCGCGTACCAGTGGGGGAACATGACCGGCACATTGAACGGCGCAGTCTTCGGCCTCGCGCTCATGATTTTGCTGTTCGTTTGCGTCACCCTGCACGAGTTGGGACACGGCCTCGTCGCCCGTGCGTTCGGCGTCCCAGTACGCGACATTACGCTGTTGCCTCTCGGCGGTGTTGCGCACATCACCAAGAATCCTGAGAAGCCCCTGCACGAATTGCTGATTGCGATAGCCGGGCCGCTCGTCAACGTCGTCATCGCTCTCGTTCTGATTGTGCTGATGGGATTAAGCATCGGCCCGCTGTTGCTCACCGGCCACGGCCTTCTGCCGGAAGAACTGGGCAACACACCCTCGCTCACCACAGCGCTGGTGTGGTTGTTCGCCGCCAACGTCAGCCTCGCGTTGTTCAATCTGATCCCAGCCTTTCCGCTGGACGGCGGGCGTGTATTGCGCGCGCTGTTGGCAATGTTGATGGGTTTTCCCAGAGCCACCCGCGTCGCAGTTGCCACCGGCCAATTTATCGCTATCATCTTTGGACTGTATGGCGTTCTCAACGGCCAATTTCTCCTAACGCTGGTCGCGGTGTTCATCTTCTTCGGGGCAGGCCAGGAAACGGCGGTAGCCGAAGCCAAGACGGTGTTGGATACCTTGCGGGTGGGGGATGCCCACAACAAACACGCGCTCACCCTCGCCGTCGGTGATCGCGTCAGCCGGGTGGTGGATTACATCCTGACCAGTTACCAGCCCGACTTCGCCGTGAT
>CAYSIV010000268.1:0-8616 GCA_964431175.1 uncultured Anaerolineales bacterium | reverse complement strand
TCATCGTGTCGAGCGGGTTGGTGACCACGATGTAGATCGCCTCCGGCGAAAGCGGAATGGCTTTGTCCAGCACGTCGGTGATGACGGCCTGGTTCGCCCCCACCAGGTCTTCGCGGCTCATCCCCGGTTTGCGGGGCAGGCCGCCGGTGATGATGACCACGTCCGAATTCTCGGTGCCTTCGTAAGAGCCGTCGGCGTTGCCGCGAATGCGGGCGTTGAAATGCTCGATGGGGCCGGTCTGGAGCAAGTCCAAACCTTTGCCCACCGGCATAGTTTTGGCCTGCGGAATGTCCACCAGCACCAAATCGCAGATGCCGCGCTTGGCCAGCCACAAAGCGCACGAGGCGCCAACGTTGCCGACCCCAATGAGACTAACTTTTTGACGACGCATCTTATTCCTCCTCTTCGCCTTCTTCTTTCTTGCCCTTTTCCACCACTTCCACTTCGGCGGCAACCTCGGGCTTCTCGACGGTCAGCTCTTCCAGGGAGGCATAAGTGACGCGGGCGATCTGCTCGTCGGGGCTCGACAACACCTTGATGGTGCTGGGCAGAACCAACTCGCTGACGTGAATGGAGTTGTTGATCTCTTTGAGCACGCCCAGGTCAACGCTGACTTCGTTCACCAGATCGTTCGGCAAACATTCAATTTCAATCTCGGCCAGACCCCGGACGAGGATGCCGCCCAGAGTCACCACCGCCGGGGCGGCCCCCACCAGGCGCACCGGAATCGAAACGCGCATCGTCCGGTTCATGTCCACTTCGTAGAAGTCCACATGCAAAATTTCGTCGGTGACAAAGTTGCGCTGAATCTCGCGCACCAGAGACTTGTGCGGCTCGCCGCCCACCGTCAAATCAATGAGCACGGTGCCGACGATGCGGTTGAGGGTCTTGCTGGCCTCGCGGCTATTGAGTTGCAGGGGCGTCGGTTTCTTGTCGGCCCCGTACAACACGGCCGGCATCAGGCCGCCCCGGCGGAGCGGGCCAAGCCCCTTGCGGACGGTCGTTCGGTGCTCAGCCGCCAGTTTTACTGCTTCCATTTTTTAAATCTCCTTTGTGTCAGGCACTGCGCCGTGAAAACCACGACCGCAGTAAGAAAATTAACCCAACGGCAAGCCCGGCTGACAGCCCCGCCAGCAGGACGCCTTGAGTTCCACGCAAATCTAAAACCGTTTCCACCGGCCCGTTCACAGTTCCGGCAATCAGCACCAGCGACCGGGAGCCGCTCGTACTAACCGTGTCGGCCACCAACAGCCCGGCCATACTGTTCGTCACTTCAGCCGAATCGGCCACCAGCACACCCGCCCCGCCCTGCTCCACAAACACCTTCTGCCCTCGGGCCGCCAGCAAACTGCTCTGCTGGGTGTAAATGGCTTCGGCCTTGGCGACGTTGAAGGCGCTCTGGTTGGCCTCAACATATTCCGCCTGTAATGAAGCGACGGCGCTCCTGGATATTTGAGCGACTCGCGCTTTGACCGTGCCGGCTGAACTTTGGCTCAGCGACACAGCGTCAGCCGTCACTGGCTTGGGGGCGTCATCGTCTGGTGGGGCGTTTTCGACAGGGTCGGTCATGCTTCAACTTTCAGGCAAACAAAAGGGGCGTTCCGAACTTGCGGGAAGCGCCCCACGATGGAAGCGGGGAAATTATAACACGATCTCCTATTCCGCTTGTAAAACGCGCCCGAAAACGACAAAATAACCACCCCGTCGCCCCAAAATTCATTCAACCCCCACAAAACCCCAAACCCCCAACCGCAGTTATAATCAGCCTCTATTCACCTTGATGGAGGTTCGAAAAAAATCACTATGACCACCCCCCTGCGCGACTTTCTTGAGATTTCCTACGAGCAACTTGAAGAACTGAATTTGCAGATCAAAGCCGAGCGGCTGGCTCGCCAGCCGGAAGACCAGGTGCGCGAGTCCCGCCTGCGCACCCTGGCCGACGAGAAGCGCCTCAAGGCTGTCACCGTGTGCTTCTCCGACCTGGAAGGTCGTCTGCATATGCTCGACTACGACAAGAAGTTCCTGCTCAAATCAGCCGATAACCTCACCTTCGATGGCTCCTCCATTCGCGGCTTTTCCCAGCAGGCCGAGTCCGACCTGCGGCTGGCCATCGATTGGTCAGCCTTCTACTGGTTGCCCGCCGACCTGTTCGGCCCGGGCAAGGTACTGGTCTTTGGCGATGTGCTGGAACGCGACGGCACACCCTACGCCGCCGATATACGCGCCAAGCTCATAGCTTATACCGCCGCCCTCTTCCAAAAGGATGGCACGGTCTGCAATGTCTCCAACGAGATCGAAGGCTTTCTCTTCAAGGGCCGCCACGCCGAACAGCATTATCGGGAGACGGGCGCGTTCGAGTTCATCAGCACCAGCGGCTATTATCATTCTTTGCCCGGCGATCCCTTGCGCAACTTCATTGACAGCGCCGCCGAAGCGCAACGGGCAATGGGCTTCGCCAACGAAAAAGATCATCCGGAAGTGGCCCCGTCTCAGTTCGAGATGAACTACTCCTACACCGAAGCCAGCATCGCCGCCGATCAGGTTTTGCTCTATAAATTGATCTGCCGCCAGGCCGCCTACAAGCTCGACATGACGGCCAGCTTCTTGCCCAAACCCGTCACCGGCGTTAACGGCAACGGCATGCATACCAATATTTCGGTATCGCGCGGCAACACCAATCTCTTCTACGACGCCAAAGGCCGCGACGGCCTCTCGGCTTTCGGGTGGGAGGCTGTCAACCGCATTCTCACCAGTGGCCTCGACCTCTGCCTGATCCTCAATCCGAGTGTCAACGCTTACCGCCGGTTGGACCCGCACTTCGAGGCCCCCAACCAGATCAAAGCCTCAGCGATCGATCGCGGCTCGATGGTTCGTATCCCGCTCGGCAACGAGCGCTCCACTCGTATTGAAGTGCGCTCCATCGCCCCGGATGCCAGCCCTTACATGGCGATCTATGCTCTGCTCAAGGCCGGGCTGGAAGGCCCGCTGGTGGCGCCGGTGGCGGGCGCAACGCCGGAGATTCTACCGGACAACATCTACGATGCCATTGCCTCGTTCCGCGCCAGCCAGTTCGCGGCCCAAGCGCTGGGCGCGGGCGCGCACGAGAAATACGCCGAGCTTAAGCTGGCCGCCGCCGAGCGCTGCCCTAAGAAACTCGGCGCGCTGATCAAACGCTCGGAGGTGCAGTTCCATCACGAAGTCACCAATCAATATCTCTGGAACCGATTCTAGCTCAACACGGTCAAGACAATAAAATCAGCCCCGAAGAGATTTTGAAACTCTTCGGGGCTGATTTGCTTTCAAGCCGGCGCTCGCCTCACTCTGACACCGCCTCCGCCCTTCGCGCTTTCCGGTTCGTCGCTTCACGCGCATTGGCAAACTCGGTGGTGGCGGCAATGAAGGCTTTGAAGAGCGGGTTCGGACGGTTGGGCCGCGAGGTGAACTCGGGATGGAACTGACTGCCGACCATGAACGGATGATCGGCCACTTCGCTAATTTCCACCAGGCGGCCATCCGGCGAGAGGCCGGAGAATACTAAGCCCTTTTCACCCAAGCTTGGCCGGTAAGCGTTGTTGAACTCAAATCGGTGGCGATGGCGCTCGTAGCCGACCTGCTCCACGTCCCCGTAAGCGGCGGCGGCCCGGGTGCCCGGAACCAGCTTGCATGGATAAATGCCGAGCCGCATCGTGCCGCCCATGTCGGTTATGTCGCGCTGATCGGCCATCAAATCTATGATCGGGTGCGGTGTGCCCGAGTCGAACTCGGTGGAGTTGGCTTCTTCATTGCCCAGCACCGCCCGGGCAAACTCAATGCACATCACCTGCATGCCCAAGCACAACCCCAGATAAGGCACTTTCTTTTCGCGGGCCCAGTTGGCCGCCAAAATTTTGCCTTCAATGCCGCGCTCGCCAAACCCGCCCGGCACCACAATGCCGTCCACACTCGACAACATATCCCAGCCCTTGTCCTTCTCCAAATCAGACGAGTGTAACCACTCAAGCTGAACTTCGCGGTTGTTGGCCAGCGCGGCATGTTGCAAAGCCTCCCGGACGCTCATGTAGGCATCCTGTAATTCCACATATTTGCCGACGACGGCCACCCGCACCGGTTTCTTCGGGCGGCGGACTTCCTCGATCATGTCCTTCCACGCCGTCCAGTCCGGCGGGTGCAAGGTCTGCAAGCCGAGGCGGTTGACGATGTACTCGCCCAGCCCGTGCGACTCAAGCGTGAGCGGCACTTCGTAAGGCACTGGGGTCGTGACGAGCGGAATGACGGCCCGATCCGGCACGTCACAGAACAGGGCGATCTTGGCCCGCATGTCGTTCGTCACCGGGTAGTCAGACCGGGCGATAATCACGTCCGGGTTGATGCCGATGCCGCGCAGTTCGCGCACCGAGTGCTGGGTGGGCTTGGTCTTGAGTTCGTTGGTCGCGCCAATGTGCGGCAGAAGGGTGACATGAACGTACATCGTGTTCTCGCGGCCCAGGTCGGAGCGCAATTGGCGAATGGACTCCAGAAATGGCAGGCTCTCAATGTCGCCCACCGTGCCGCCGACTTCGACAATGACGATCTCGGCGCTCGTGGCTTTGGACACCAGGCCGATGCGGCGTTTGATTTCGTTCGTAATGTGCGGGATGACCTGGATGGTGCCGCCCAGGTAGTCACCCCGGCGCTCGGCGGCGATGACTTCGGCGTAGACCTGGCCGGTGGTGACATTGCACACCCGGCGCAGGTTGATGTCAATGAAACGCTCGTAGTGGCCCAGGTCGAGATCGGTCTCAGCGCCGTCTTCGGTGACGAACACTTCGCCGTGCTGGTAAGGCGACATCGTGCCGGGGTCAACGTTGATATAAGGATCGAGTTTTTGAATTGAGACGCTCAGGCCGCGTTCTTTCAACATGCGGCCCATGGCCGCGGCGGCCACCCCTTTGCCCACCGAACTGACTACACCGCCGGTGACGAAGATGTACTTGGTCATGGTTGCTCCTCCTCAATTCGCAGGGGCGCGGTGACCGCGCCCCTACTGGCCGGCCATATAAACCGCCATCGGAATCAACATGTCGTTGATGTCGAACGTGCGCCAGTCAGGGTTATTGGAAGTGCCGGCGGTGAAGACGGTGAAGCCGAGCACGTAGTCGTCCTGCCGCAGTTCTGAGTCATACCAACTCAACTGGTTCATATAAATCTGCCAGGCAGGTATTCCTTGAAACTGTGGCAGGGACTCCCAGTCTTTGATGCACGAATACCAGCCTGTGCCGCCGTCATTCAGAGGACAACCACTGCCTGCTCCGCCATCAATTCCCGCCTCGGAAATGACAAGAGGGACCACGAGGCCGCGCGGTTTGAGGTAGCCTTCGTACCAGTAACGATAACGCAGAGTGAGCGACCCGGCATTGTCTACGTGAACGGCGTTGGGGATGCCGCTGTCAACGCCGTACTGCAGGATTGGCGATGAGTATTCGTGTAAGGTGAGAATGCCGCCGCATCGTTTAATGGCTTCGATGGCCGGCAGGAAATATTCGATGTCGGGGTATTCAGGCTTGCCGGCGCTGAAGCCGCCAACAGCGGCCTTGAGGCCGAGGGCCTGCATCTGGCAAGCGCGTTCGGCTTCAAAGGCTGTGTACCATTTCCATTGATCAGGCGTGTTGGGCGGGAACTCATTCCAGCCTTCCCAGTAATCCACGCCCGGGTTGGCGAAATATTCGGCCAGGTAGAGATTGATGAAATCGCGGGCGAAGTCACCCGGGTTGGGATATTGCGACGGGTCTTTGCCGTCGAGAATATCGCGGTTGGGGACGTTAGAATAGCGGCCAATGGTAATGGTCTGCGGTGAGACCTGTTTAACGTCGGCCAGCCAGCCGTGATTGTCAACTGCCTTGACTACGCGCGGTTTGACCCGGCGGACAAATTCCATGATGCGCGGGTCGTCGTTGAACAACACATGAATGCCCATTTTGCTGTTGCCGGGCCCGGCCAGCGCTTGCGGCCAGGGGTCTTGGGTTGGCTCCGGGGTTGGCGGCACAGGCGTGGGCGGAGCCGGGGCCTGAGTGTCTGGAATTTTGGTGGGGGCGGTAGTGGGTGCTGTGGTGGCTGTTGGTGAAACCGCAGTGTCGGTTGCCCCAACAGTGGCGGCTTCCACTTGAGTGGGCGCGGGGGTCAGGGTGACAAGGTAGGGAGTGGGGTCAGAGCTCAAGCCACAAGCGGTCAATACCAGAGTCAGAAATAGAATCCATTTACGCATTGTTTTACCGTGAAGCGTCCCCATAAAATAGAGATGGGGAGAGCGCTTTGCGGGCGGCTCTCCCCACCAAAAAAGTTCTGCGTGTCCAAATGCTGAAGTTACACGAGTTTGGACAAGTCTTGGGCGGCCCGCCGCATGTCGAGCAATACCATACCCAATTTGGCCTGTTCGCGGCATAGTACGGTAAGCACGGCGTCTTCGCCGACGGCCACAACGAAAACGTGGCCTTTGTCGCCGTGAATATAAACTTGTTCGAGCGTCTTGCGGCCAAGCTCGGAAGCGATGCGCTCACCCAGGGAGAGCATCGCCGCCGCCATCGCCGCAACCCGATCTTCTTCAATGCCCGGCGGCAGGGCCGAGGCCATTGTCAGGCCATCCACGCTCACCACGGCCGAGGCTTCAATATCAGGGGTGCTAATTTGCATTTCACGAAGACGGGAGACCATCTGGTCGGTGCGTGATTTAACTTTGGGGGCGTTGGCCATGAATGTTCCTTTCAGTGAAAGTTATTACGGCGGTGACTATACCACAAGAAAAATGGCGGTGCAACTTTTGTTTGACTCTATCAAAGCGCCTGGAGCCTGAAATTCGCCTTTGACTCCCGCACTGCCGAAGACTATAATCTCATTATCTCGTCAGGAGCAATGGGTATGTTCACCTATTCCAACATCGCAACTTACCTTTCCAGCGATTGCCCGCTTGCTTAATCGACTCTCTCCCTTCAGGCCACGGCACTCGCCCGTGGCCTTTTTGTTTTAAGACGCCAAACCATGCTAACTGTCAACCGCATCTCTAAAACTTACGCCGACAATCTCATCCTCAAGGATGTGGCCTTCGTCGTCAACGCCGGCGAGCGCGCCGGATTGGTGGGGCCGAACGGCTGCGGCAAGACCACCCTTCTGCGACTCATCACCGGCCAGGAATCCGCCGATGCCGGCAGTGTGCAAATCGCCGCCAGCGCGGGCTACCTTGCTCAAGGTTTCGCCGCCCCGCCCGAAGCCACCCTTCAATCCTGTTTCAACACCGCTCTTGGCGACCTGGCCCAAGCCGAGGCCGACGTGGAAAAACTAGCCGCCGCTCTGGCCCTCTCGCCTGAGGCGATGCAAGACTACGATGCCGCCCTGGCTCGTCTGCAAACGGTGAGCGCCCGCGCCAACAAAGGCCACGTCCAAACTATACTTGCCCGCCTCGGCTTCGCCGATATGCCACTCAGCCTGCCCGTTGCCTCACTCAGCGGCGGGCAAAAGACCCGGCTCGGCCTGGCTCGGCTCCTGCTTTCCGATCCACAACTGCTCCTGCTCGACGAGCCGACCAACCATCTCGACCTTGACATGTTGATCTGGCTTGAGGAGTGGTTGGCCGCCTTTCACGGGGGCGCGTTGATCGTCTCCCACGACCGGGCTTTTCTCGATCGAACTGTCTCTTCGATCCTCGAACTTGATCCTGTCACCCACACTGTTCGACAGTATCCAGGCAACTACAGCGATTATGTGGAAGCCAAAGTGTTGGAACGTGATCGGCAGTGGAGCGCCTGGCGCGATCAGGAAGCCGAAGTGCGCCGCCTGAAGCAGGACATTGCTCGAACCAAAGAACAGTCACGAAGTGTGGAGCGTAGCACCACACCACGCCAGCCCGGTGTGCGGCGTATCGCCAAGAAAGTGGCGCGCAAGGCCCTGGCTCGCGAAAAGAAACTTGAACGCTATATTGCCTCGGATGACCGAATTGAAAAACCTAAAGCTGGTTGGCAAGTAAAACTGAGGTTTGACGAGGCGGAGGTTAGCGGGCGCGACGTACTTCTGCTTGAAGCGTTGTCTGTCGGCTATAGCAAACCATTGTTGCAAAACATCAACTTGATTCTGCGGCACGGCGAACGCGTCGCCCTCATCGGCCCGAACGGCGCCGGCAAGACTACCCTGGCCCGCACCATCGCCGGCAGGCTGGAACCACTGGCCGGGCGCGCGCGGTTGGGGGCTAACGTTCGGCTTGGTTACTTTTCGCAAGAACAGGAAATGCTCAATCCGGCCCTCAACGCGCTCGCCACGTTGCAACAGTTGATTCCCTCAGGCCAGGGCGACACCGAGATTCGCAACTTCCTGCACTACTTTCTCTTTGAAGGCGACGATGTGTTCACGCCCGTGGCCGAACTGAGCTTTGGCGAACGGGCGCGGCTGGCGCTGGCAACGTTAGTAGCGCAGGGCTGTAACTTCCTCCTGCTCGACGAGCCAATCAACCATCTCGACATTCCTTCGCGAGCCAGGTTCGAGCAAGCTCTCTCCGCCTTCGAAGGCACGGCGCTGGCCATCGTCCACGACCGCTACTTCATCGAGCGCTTCGCCAGTTGCGTGTGGAAAGTCGAAGGGGGCACGGTGAGGCGG
>CAYSIV010000267.1:0-8651 GCA_964431175.1 uncultured Anaerolineales bacterium | reverse complement strand
CGTGCGTGTCGTTGGGCGAGCAAACGTAGGTGAACGACGAGTCGTAGCGGTATTGGTCGCGGTAGACCTTTTCCCAATCACGGTCGGGGTAGCCGGCGAGCGGGTTGTCCACGTTAATCGGATCAAGCAATTGCAATTCCAGTTGCGTGAGCGCCAGCCCGAGGGCGGCCGCCCCGGAGAGTTTGAGAAAATCACGACGAGTAAGTTTGCGCATAAACTGCCTCCAATCACTTCATCGCCAGCGATGAGGGTTTCACAGAAATGAGAATCACGCCACCGCTCTCATTTCTTCCAATACGGTCCGCAAGGCGGCCACAAAAATCTCGTTCTGCTCATGAGTCCCAATCGTTACTCGAAAAGCGTTGGGCAACCCCATGCTTCCCGCCCAGCGGATGATGATGCCCCGCCGCAAGAGCGTCTCCACCAGCGCCTTGGCGTTCATCGGCGGGTTGTCCACCAGAACAAAGTTGGCCTGGCTGTGAACGTAGTCGAGATCGAGCTCGTCGAATGCGGCGTACAGATACTCGCGCTCGTCCCGCACCAGTTCCGTGCTTCGCCGCTGATAGTCGTGATCGTCCAGGCTGGCAACGGCGGCGATGAGCGATACCGAACCGGTGTTGAACGGCATTTGGGCGTGATGAAGATACTCGATGAGTTCGGGCCGACCGACAGCGTAACCTACCCGCATGTTGGCCAGACCAGACTTCTTGGAGAAACTGCGAACCGAGATCACGTTCCGGCCCTGTTTGATATACTCAAAGCTGTTGACGCAATTGGCATCGGTGACGAAGCCGTCGTACGACTCGTCAAAGACCACGGCGACGTGCTCGGGGATGTTGGCCATAAACGCGTCGGCTTCACCTTGAGTGATGATGGCTCCGGTGGGATTGTTGGGGGTGCAAAGGAAGATCAACCGGGTGGCCGGGGTGACCGCCTTTTGAATGGCCGGCAGGTCGAACCGGTAATCCGCCGTGAGCGGCACTTCAACAGTCCGCCCGCCGAACATCGTCGTCAGAATCGAAAACATGGGGAAGGTGGCATTGGCGGTGATGGCCTCGCCGCCTTCGGTCATGAAGCCGTGCGTCACCATCCGCAGAACATCACAGCCGCCATTGCCGATGAGAATATTTTGGGCCGTGAACTCCGGGTCAATGGTCGCCCCGAGTTTGCGGCGCAGTTCCTTTTCCCAATAGTTCGGGTAGCGATGCGCCTCGGGCAACATCTTCTGCGCCGCCTCCAGCGCCATGAGGGACGGGCCAAGTGGATTCTCATTCGAGCCCAGCTTCACCACCTCCTCCAGGCCAAGCTCCTCTTGCACCTCTTCGATTGATTTTCCGGCAATGTAAAGCGGCACTTTCAAAAGATAAGGGTTGAGTTGAAGTTGGGTCACTGATGATTCCTTTCGTCCAATGCCTTGAGCACCCGCTCCGGCGTCATTGGCACTTGAGTTAGTCGCACGCCCACCGCATCGTAAATGGCGTTGGCAATTGCGGCGGCAGTCGGCGTGCCGCCCATCTCGCCCACGCCCTTCGCCCCAAACGGCCCCAGCGGGTCGTCGGTCTCGATGATGACCGTTTCAATTTGCGGCATATCGGCAGAAGTGAACAGGCGATAATCGAGAAAGTCTGGGTTCAACACCCGGCCTTCTTTCACAATCACCTCTTCCGTCAACGCGTAGCCCAGCCCCATCTGCGCCCCGCCCTCCATTTGCCCCTCAACCGCCATCGGATTGATAGCGCGGCCCACATCGTTGGCGCACACCAGCCGCAGAACGCGCACCTTGCCTGTCTCGGTGTCCACTTCCACCTCGGCCATTTGGGCGCCAAAGCCATAGGTGGCCGAGATGTTGCCTTTGTAGGTGTCCTTGTCCACCAGCTTCGTCGGCGGGTCATACCAGCCTTCGCCAATGATCACCTGCCCGCCTTCGCGGAAGTGCCGGGCGCGCGCCACCTTGCCCAACTCAACTGCATGGAGATTAGACGCTTCGCGTGGAGATTTGAGATTGCTTTCCCCTGCTCCCCCGCCCCCCTGCTCCCTCGCAACCATAATCTTGCCGTCTCGCGCAATCAACTGCTCCGGGCTGACCTTCAACATCTCCGCCGCTGTCTCGAAGAGCTGCCGCCGCGCGTCCGCGGCCGCGATGTGGGCCGCGTTGCCGGCGATGAACGTGGTGCGGCTGGCGTGAACACCCACATCCCACGGCTTCACGTCAGTGTCACTGTTGAGAACGTTGATATCTTCAATTTTGACGCCCAACACCTCGGCGACGATCTGGGCCAGCACTGTCTCTGACCCCTGGCCGATTTCGGTGCTGCCGGTGATGAGCGACACATGGCCGAAATCGTCTACTTTCACTGTTGCGCCGCAACCGTCACTACGATAAATCCGCGCCCCGCCGCCCACGTTGAGGGTCGTCGCAAACCCAATCCCGCGTCTTTTGGAAGGATGGGGGATGAAGGATGAAGGATGAATCTGCATTTCCGACTTCATCCTTTTGCCTTCATCCTTCATCCTTGCGGCGTCCGCCCGCGCCGCCACCGCCGCCAAGCACTCCTTCATGCCGCAACTGGTGATCTTCAATCCCTGCGGTGTCTCTTCGTTGGGAACGTTGGCGTTGCGAATGCGGAACTCAATTGGATCGAGATCGAGGGCGACAGCGAGTCGATCCATCATCGTCTCGACGAAGAAGGTGGATTGCGGGTTGCCGTAGCCGCGCACCGCGCCCGTGATCGGGTTGTTGGTGTAGACGCAATCGGCCGAGAAGCGGACGTGCGGCACCCGATACAGGGATGCCGTTGTCTCCATCATCACCAGCGGCGTAACACTTCCCCACGACACGTATGCCCCAATGTCGAGCAAGGCGTACACGTCGCGGAACGTCACCATTCCATTTCGCTTCGCTCCGGCCCGGAGGTGAACCTTCGCCGGTTGGCGCAGGGGTGCGGCCAAAAATTCTTCGTGACGCGAGAACGAGATTCGCACCGGCTGGCCGGCCTGGCGGGCTAAGAGGGCCGCAATCGGCTCGTAAGGATAAATATCCAGCCCGCGCCCGAATGCGCCACCGATGGCCGTTTGAATGATGCGAATATCACTTCCCTCAAGGCCAAGCGCTTCGGCCAGATCGCGCTGAAGCAAAAACGGAATCTGGGTCGTGCTGTAGAGGGTGAGGTGGCCGCGATGATCAAACGAAGCCACCACCACGCTGGTCTCCATGGCCGCATGGGCGACGTAGGGGAGTTCATAATCTGCTTCAAGGATCACGTCGCTCTCACGCTCGCCTGACTCGAGATCGCCGTGCGAGTAACGATAGCCTTTGAACAGGTTGGAACCGCGCTCGGCGTGAATGAGTGGCGCGCCCTCTTTCAATGCTTCTTCGACATTGAAGATAGCCGGGAGCGGCTCGTACTCAACCTCAATCAGTCTCAATGCTTCTGCGGCGGTGTCAGCATCCGCCGCAGCCACGGCGGCCACCTCATCGCGCAAACTCCGAACCACCTCGCCTTTGAGCGGGGTGTTGTCTTTCCCATAGCCAAATTGAGCCGGGGTCAGCCCGGCCCCTACGCGCGGGTTGTCGGCGGCGGTGATGAGGGCTTTGACGCCAGGGAGTTTCGCCGCCCGCGAGACATCCACTTTCAAAACGCGCGCATGTGGATAACGTGAATACAAAATACGCCCGTGCAACATGCCAGGCAAACGCACGTCGTGGCCGTACAGGGTGCGGCCGGTCACCTTGTCGGGAGCATCCAGTTTCGGGATACGCTGGCCAATCATAATTGTCCTTCCACCGACAACACTGCTTCAACGATCTTCTTGTATCCAGTACAACGGCACAGATTGCCCGCCAGCTCCTCCCGAACTTCCTCCATGGTGGGGCGCGGGTTGTCGTTGAGCAAAGCAACCGCCGCCATCACTATACCCGGCGTGCAAAAGCCGCACTGTATGCCACCCTTCTCGACAAGCGCTTTTTGAACCGGATGAAGGTCGCCATTCACCGACACGCCTTCCACGGTGGTGACGGTCGCCCCGTCACAGTCAGCGGCCAATATCATGCAAGAAGTGATGGCGCGCCCATCCAGTAAAACGGTGCACGCGCCGCAGTCGCCAGAGTCGCAGCCGCGATGCGCCCCGCGCAGGTCAAGCTCGTTTCGCAGAACGTCGAGCAGAGTCTGGCGCGGGTCAATGAGCAGTTCGCGCCGCTCGCTGTTCACCGTAAGGGTCAAATGAAATTTCGGCATAGCTCCATCAATCCCCGCCGCGTCAACACTTCCACCATCCGGCGGCGATACCAGGCCGAGCCGCGCACGTCGTCAATCGGTCTGGCCTCCTCGGCGGCGAGTTTGGCGGCGCGATTGATTCGATCGGGGGTGAGCGGGCCGCTAAGCAATTCAGCTTCGGCCTGGTGCGCCCGCAGAGGCATCGGGGCCACCGCCCCCAGCACCACTCGCGCCGACTCACACGTTGAACTGCCGCCTAATTGAAGGGTGAGGCCCACCCCCACCACGGCAATGTCCATGTGCTCACGCGGCGAGTGTTTGAGATAAAGCGCCGGGCCGGTCGGGCGCGGGACTTTCAGGCCCACCAACAACTCGCCCGCTTGGAGAACGGTTGTGCCCGGCCCGGTGAAAAATTCTTCGAGGGGAATGCGCCGCTCACCGCCGGGGCCGGCAATGCGAGCAATGGCCTTGAGCGCGATCAGAATAGGCGCCAGGTCGGCCGAGGGTGCGGCGTTGCAGAGGTTGCCGCCCACCGTGGCCAGGTTGCGAATCTGCACCGAGGCCATGGTGTTGGCGGCCTCGGCCAACACCGGATAGTGTTCGCGAATGATGAGTGAGCGTTTGATTTCTTCCAGGGTGGTTAATGCGCCAAGCATGAGATGACCATTGAACGCCAGCCCGCCCAGTTCGGGCAGGCGTTTGATGTTGACAATGGCTTTGGGGGCGAGGCGGTCGGCCTTCATCTTCAGCAACAAGTCGGTGCCGCCCGCCACCGCCCGCGCCTCGCCATTGTAGCCGGCCAGAATCTCGCTTGCTTCTGAGAGAGACGTTGGCGAGAAATAATCGAAAGAATTCATGCGTTGCTGGCCCCAATGTTCAACGCCTTCAGATTCATCTCCACAGCTTTTGCCGGGCCGAGTGCCTGGACCGCGCCTTTCAAATCTTCCAACGTCAGACCCAGAGCACTGTGCGCCGCCGCAAAACCGAGCATCACGAGATTGGCTACCGCCTGAGCGCCAAGCTCTTTGGCGCAAGCGTTGGCGTTGAGGGCGTGAACTTGGATGCCCAGTTCGTTCAATCGGGTCAGGACTACCGGCTCCAGGCCATTGGGGCTGTTCACACACACCTTGCCACCCGCGCGCAGAAATGACAGGTTGCGAATGGCCTCCACCGAGTCAAAAGCGATCAGGGCGTCTGCGGTGCCGCGCCGGATGAGGGGCGCTTCGCTCCCGCCGATTTTCACGTATGACATCACACTGCCGCCGCGCTGGCTCATGCCGTGATTCTCGGAGGCCATCACGCTTTCGCCGCAGGCCAGGGCCGCTTGCGACAAAATTTTGGTGACGAAGATAACGCCCTGCCCGCCGATGCCGGCAATGATGAGTTTGCGTTCCATAGTCAGTAAATAGCGCACGTGAACAGTGGGCAGTCAACAGTGAACGGGCTTTTACTGCTCACTGTTCACTGGCAACTGATCCACTGGCAACTTGGGTACGATGAATCCCTTGTAGCAAGCGTCAATGCACTGCCCGCAGTCAATACAGATTCGGTAGTCAATATCCACGCGTGACTTGTCAGGGCGCAAGACCAAAGCCGGACACTCGAAGGCCTCAACGCAATAACGGCAACCGTCGCACTGCTCGGTGATAATCACCGGCAGTGGGTTCTCGTCAACGGGCGAGCGATCGTAGAGCACGCAGGGCCGGTCGGCGATGATGACGGCAATGCCGCCCTCGGGCGACTGGGCGAAGGCCTGGGCTTCCTTGAGCAAGGCCTCGAACGGCTCGTGATCGTAAGGATCAGAGATCCGGCTGAACTTCACGCCGCAGGCGCGCACGATGTCAACAATGGGAATCTTGGCGGCGATGTCGCCGTCGGCGGCGTAATTGTTGGCCGGCGTGGGTTGGGCGCCGGTCATGGCCGTGGTGTGGTTGTCGAGGATCAACAACACAAATCGCGCGCCAGTGTGAACGGCATTCACCAAGGGCGTGATGCCGGAGTGCAAAAAGGTCGAGTCGCCAATCATGGCCACAATGGGGCGCTTGTCGTTGGTGAATTTCGCCGCCTGGTAGAAACCGGTCGCCATGGTAATGGCGGCGCCCATATCCACAAACGTGTCAATCGCACGCAGGTTGGTGCCGAGCGAGTAACAGCCAATGTCACCCGGATAGATCGCGTTTGGCCCGAAAGTCTGTTTCATTGTATACATGGCCGAGCGGTGTGAGCAACCCGGGCAAAGGCGCGGGCGGCGCGGCGCCACTTTTAGCGATTGAATGATTGCGTTCAGAGCATCGTCTTCGGGCGGCGGCGGCACAGAGACGCCAATGAGTTGCAGGGCTTCGGCCAGAACCGCCGTCACCACTTCAGGCGATAGTTCGCCGGCGTTGGGTACTGTGCCGTCAAGCCGGCCACTTACATGAGTCCGATCCGGGATTTGCAATTCGATGCAGGCATCCGGCTCTTCGATCACCAGCACCCGCTCGCATTGAGTAACGAAATCCATGACCAGCTTACGCGGCAATGGAAACGGCGTGCCAATCTTGAGCACGGGCACGTTCGCGCCGAGTTCGGCCAGGGCCTGGCAAGTTGTCTGATAGGCAACACCGCTAGCGATGATTCCTAATCTCCAATTCTCCAAGCTCGTGTTAGAGATTAGAGAATTGGAGAATTGGTTAAGAGGCGATGAGTTGAATTCCTCTTCGATGGCCGCCAGTTTGGCGTTAAGCTCGTGATGCAGTTTGAGGCGAAACCCCGGGGTGGCGGCCCAACGCTGGGGGTCTTTTTTGAATCCGGGTTTAGCCGCGGTGAACGGGGCCGCGCCGTTTGTCTCCACGGTTTGCACGGCATGGCACACGCGCGTGGTCGGGCGCAGGATGACAGGGATTCGATGCCGCTCCGAAAGCTCCAGCGCCTCTTTCACCATCATCAGCGCTTCGGCCGGTGTGGCTGGATCGAACACCGGGATTTTGGCGACGAGGCCGAGCAGACGCGAGTCCTGCTCGGTTTGCGACGACATCGGGCCAGGATCATCACAGGGCACAATGACGAAGCCGCCGACCACGCCCATGTAGGCCGCGCTGAACATCGGGTCAGCCGCCACGTTAAGCCCTACTTGCTTCATCGCCGTCGCCGACCGAAGCCCGCTCCAGCTTGCCGCCAGCGCCACTTCAAAGGCTACCTTCTCGCTGGCGCTCCATTCAGTGTAGATATCGCAGCCCAGTTTCTTTTTGAACTTCACCACCCCGGCCAGAATCTCGGAACTGGGCGTGCCAGGATAGGCCGTCACTACCTGACAACCATTTTGGACCATGCCCAAGGCGATTGCATCATTGCCAAGAAGAAGTTGGATACTCATCATCCCTCACTCGTCGAAGACGAAAACAGGTTCCTGATATAACCGGACTTTGTTGGCTTTGAGCCGCTCGTGAATCTTTTCTTTCAGCCAGGTATTCTTGTCGGCCAACGGTTGCGAATCGGTCAGCATCTCCAATGGGATGTCCAACCCCAAGGCCCGCCCGACGACCACGTGCCGGGTGATGCCCATCGGCAGTTTAGCGCCGTTGATGGCAATTTCACAAATTTCAGACGGCGAGAACGCGGGGAACGTAATCGCGGCGGTCAAGTTCTGGTATTCGGCGGCCAGCATGGGCATATCAATTTCAACCGTGCGATGCACTTCAACCTTGCCGCGATACTCGGCTACCAGCTGGCAGAGCAAGCTTGCTCGCTGGTTGTTGTCCAGGTATGCTTCGCCGTCGCACAGCACCGCAAACCACTGGCCGTTCCGCATCACCACACCGGCAATGATCTCGCGTGTATCAAGCATTCGGTAGGCTGTCTCGGCGTCCACCGGCTGGAGGGTGAGGCCGTCCACATCGGCCAGGGTGGAGAGCAGTTGGTTGTGAGACAGGCCGGCCACCACATGGTGCCAGGCGCTCACCCGAACCGTGTCGGCGTAGTAATCTACAACTTGAACCAGAGCGTCGCGGTAGCCCATCTCGCGCAAGGCGGTGGTGCGGGTGGCTCCGTCCAAAACAATATAGCGCTCGTTGAGTTCGGCCACGAGGGGCGGGTTGCGCAGTCGGCCATCCCGCTTGAGCGACAGCGCCAGGCGCTTCACCCGATACGGATCGTGCTCCTCGTGTAAAAGCAAGTCGTCAAGAGCGACAAAGCGCAGTTGGATGGCTGACGGTTCAAGTTTCATGGCCGGGCCTCGCTGGAAAACAGAGATTAGACGCTTCGCGTGGAGAATTCTCCACGCGAAGCGTCTAGTTCTCCAATCGTTCTTTTATGCCGCCATCGCCGGGACATTCGGCAAATGGGTCATGGCTTCATCCACCATCGCCTGCGGATACTCGTAGTCTTCCAGCTTCCCGTGATGGTACGCTTCGTAGGCCATCATGTCGAAGTGGCCGTGCCCCGACAGGTTGAAGGCAA
>CAYSIV010000266.1:344-8692 GCA_964431175.1 uncultured Anaerolineales bacterium | reverse complement strand
GGGCCGCGAGCGACGAACTGGCCGTTGATCCATAGTTTGTAGCGGCTGTCGGCGGTGATGAGCAATTCGGCCCGTTCCGGTTGCCGCTCTATCCGCCATGCCCGGCGGAAGGAGAGATAGGCTTCGTGCAAGTCAAACGGGTGATCCGAGCCTATCCAAACGGCCTCTTCCGGGAAGGAAAACTCACTCATGAACCATACTTCCCGGCCAATTCATTCACCGTCGCATAAGCGCGGATCAGCCGCCGGGGCGGAATGTCGGGTTGGACGAAATGGCCGGTGTTGAAGATGAAGCCGCCGCCCGGCGCGTAAATCTGGAAGCGCCGCGTGATGTACTCGTCAAGCGCCGCACCGTCATATCTGAGCAACCCATCAATCACATCGAGCGAACCGTATATCACCAACTTGCCGCGATACTTCTCCTTGATGCGCGCCGGGTCCATGCCCGCGCTCTCCTGCACCGGATGATGCGAGGTATAGCCGATCTCGAACAGGTCATCAATGATGTCCCAGATGTAACCATCGCTGTGCAGGTTGACAGGCAGACCGCGTGAGCGCGCGTGTTGCACTACCCGCGCCGCATATGGCTTGATCATGCGCCGCCACATGCGTGGCGAGAAGAGCATCGTCTGGTTGCTGCCCCAGTCATCGGAGAGCGTGATGGCGTCCACGCCTGCGTTGATCAAACTATCTACCAGTCCGCACAGCCAGGTGGAGTAGCGGTCGAACCAGGCTGCCATGAGATCAGGGTGCTCGGCGAGGTTGCGCCAGCAGTTCTCAATGCCGAGGAATGAGCTTGTGCCTTCCACGATGCCCCAGATGTGAGCAATCACCGCCCGGCGGTCGCCATACCGGGCAACTGCATCTTGGATATTGACGCCAGCGAAATCCTCTGTCCAACCGGTGTAAGTCAGCCAGAAGGGATCGCGCGGATCGGGCAACTTGACCTCGGCCAATTCGGTCACATCCACTTTGCGCCCGAGTTGATTCGGCCACGGCACAAAGCTGACGGCAATATCAATATTGAATTCATCCCAGAACTTCTCGCGCGAACCGTATTCGGCTTCCAGTTTTTCGACAAACTGTTTCTGGTACAGCCAGCAATCAATCGGCGTGCGGTCGGTCGGCTGATGATTGAGGGTCGCCAAAACCCGTTCTTTGGAATTCATCTGGCCGCCTCGCTTACGGGTGTCAGGTTTAACAAACCGTCCCAGGTCGCCATGTCCAGGGAATTGACATAGCCACTGTGGAACTGCTCGAAGTAAATCTGATCCCACACCGGGACGATCATCTTGATCTCATCCGGCAAGCCCTTGATGATCTCAGCATAAGCGTGCTCGGTCAGACGATAGCCGGAAGTGGCCGAGCCTTTGAACTTGGGATGGGGCTGGATGATTCCATCGGCGACCATTGTGGCGTCGAGGACGTCGGCCATTTGCTCCAACAGTTCCAGTTTGCGCTCCCAGCCGGTGGAGAGGCGCACGGCTTCGTGAACGAGCGGGCGCAACGGTTCGGCCAGGCGCGGCAGGTGCTCGAAGTAGACCAACAGCCATTTGTCGTAGGGGAAGTACTGCTTGTCTAATAAAAAGGCTAAATGGATTCCCAAACGGATCGCCTTCGCGAACGTCGTGGTTGCATACAACTCATTGTTTCGCAGGATGGCGCGCTTGAGGGCGTAAGTGCCCATGCCGGAGAAATAGCGGCACCAGTGGGCAATCCGCCGCAGGCGCACCGGCTCAGGATAGTAATTGCTGAATGTCCGTCGAATGGACGTGAAGAGTCCCGACGGATCGTGCCAGACTTCCCCGGCGACAACGTGCATGATGTCTTCTTCGGGAACGCTCAACCACTCCTCATATGTTTGCGGGGCGTGGTCGAGGCCGATGGTGCGCGTGAGATAGCCTTCGAGGCTGGTCAAGGACAGGCCTCGCCCGCCGGAAAGCCCCTCGCGCAGTGACTGCCCGCGCCAGGTGGTCGGCAGTTGAGCGCTGACCATCTGCTGAATAGCTTCGTTGCGATCGTTGAACAACGCGTCTGGCATCAGCGCATTGATGCGAATGCCCCAGTGATGGTCGGTGGAATAGGCGTCGTCCAGCCGCAACACCTCGGAGCCGTAGCCGAAGACACCGAAAGCCGTTTGTGCGGTTTCGGCTGGGAACTCCTGCTCCAGAATCGGCTTGACGACCTCATTGAAGAAGTCGCGACTGATGTCTATGATAGACTCGCTCATCGTGGCAGCCTCCATAACACTCCTCTCAATCCGTCAGAAATCCCCTTCAAATTTTGCACGGCGTCTGATTGAGCCGTTCCGCGCCCGACTCGGTGACCCGATAGCCGTCTTCGATCCGCAGACCACCCCAGGGTGTGTTGAACAGCGGAATGTCCACCGAGATAATCATGTCCTTCCTGATCTTCGCCGCATTGCTCGGCCCGAAGATCGGCGGCTCGAACTCGATGACGCCGACGCTGTGAACGCCGGAGTACAGGAAGTATTTACCGAGGCCGGCGTCTTCCACGACGTTTCTCCCAACCGCTTCGATCTCTCGCCCCTCAACCTCCGGGCGCATCGCGCGGAAACAAGCCTCCTGCGCCCGGCAGGCCGCGTCGCGCGCGCGCGCAATCTCATCCCCAGGATTGCCGACGAACACCGGCCGGCCAATCGCCGCGTGGTAGCCCTCATACCGGGGAGCGATCGTGAGCAATACCAGTTCGTCCGCCTGAATGCGCCGGAAGGTGGAGCGGGCCAGGATCGGCCTCGAATTGGGGCCGGAGGCGACGATGGTATCAATGCCGGTGCCTTCCGCGCCGGCCCGCCGCATGGCCGCCTCGGCCTCGGCGGCCACTTCGCGTTCGGTCACACCCTCGGCGATAGCGTTCACCGCGGCCTGAAACCCGGTCTCGGCGATTTGGTAGGCGTACCGCACGACCTCGATTTCAGCCGGGGATTTCACCGCCCGCAAGTCGCACATGCTGTTTTCGACATCCACCCACTCGACCTCAGGCAATGTTTCTTTGAGCGCCGACATCAGGTCAGCGCCCATCAAACCCCGCCCGGCGAGACCGACTCTCCGCGCAGACTTCAAACCGCCGGCCGTCTCTGTGACGATCTCCGACAAGCGCTCGATCTTCGCGTATGGATAATCCTCGTCCGAGTGAGTGAACAGGCTCGCCGCCCGCACATCACGAATCTGTCCAGCCAGCAGGGCGTATTCGACGCTCTCCGGCCCGCACAACATCATCGGCTCGCCCTGCTTCGGCATGAGGATACAGACCGGCTCGAAGTGGACTGGAAAGTTCGCCAGCCAGCGCGCATGCGCCGGTCCGAACACCGCCCGGTCGTCGGCATAGGCGACGAGGAGGTCGAGGCCGCGCTCGGACATCAGGCTTTGGACGGAGGTCCAACGGGCACGATAGTCGGAGGCAGGGATGGTTGGCGGCGAAATCATAGGCTCGGAAACTCCCTCATTTGATGCTCTCCGTGCAATCCGTGTTCATGCGAAGTGGTGAAATCCAAGCACAGGTATCACGCGATCAACAAATGCGGTTTCTCGACCAACGTTTTGATCCGTTGGAGGAAACGCGCCGCCGGGCCGCCGTCAACCAACCGGTGATCGAACGTCAAACTCAAGACGACCGTCAGCCCCGGGCGCAGTTCGTCGTCGCGCACCACCGGTTTCTTCACGATCCGTCCCACGCCCAGCACCGCGCCCTCCGGCGGATTGATGATCGGCGTGAAGGCATCTATCTCAAACGGGCCCAGGTTGGTCAGCGTGAACGTCCCGCCGCTCAACTCGTCGGGCCGCAACTTGCCGCCCCGCGCCCGCTCGGCCAGATCGCGCCGCTCGCGGGCGATTTGCGTCACTCCCTTTCGGTCCGCCTCGCGAATCACCGGCACGACCAGCCCGCGTTCGGTGTCCACCGCCAGGCCGATGTGGATCGCCTCGAACAGGCGAATACCGCCGTCTTCAACCCGCGCGTTGAGTTGCGGCTGTTCGCGCAGAGCCGCCGCCGCGATCTTGATGAACAGATCGGTGTACGAGAGATCGTCGCCATCCGGCAGATCGATTTGGAATTGCGCTCGCAGACGCGCCAGCGCTTCGGCGTCGGCCTCGGTCGTCAGCGTCACCTGCGGGGCCTCCCGCCAACTGGCCGCCATCCGTTCGGCAATGGTGCGCCGCGTGGCGCTGAATGGAACCCACCGGTTGCCCGGCCCGGTCGTCGGTTGCGACGGGCGCGTGCTGATCGCCTGAATGTCGCGTTTCATAATCCGTCCGCGCGGGCCACTGCCGGTCACGGTGGCCAGTTCGAGGCCAGCGCGCGCCGCCAACGCCCGGGCCAGTGGCGAAGCCAGCGCGCGCCCGGGGCGATGAGCGCGCATGATCGCCAACAAGTCACCCGAGTCCGGTTGCGCGCCGCCACGCCGGGCGTGACGAATCGGCGCTGGAAGGGAAAGCGCCTCTGCCTCTTCGTTAAAGGGGACACCCGAAGGGCGGGTCAGGGGAGCAGGTCCTTCCCCGGCTTCGACGATCACCGCGACCGCCGTCAACACTGGCACAACCGCTCCACTCTCATAACGCACGCTCTGCAACACGCCTGCCGCCGTTGCTTCCACCTCCATCGTCGCCTTGTCCGTCTCGACCTCGAGGAGGGTTTCTCCCACTTTCACAGAATCGCCGGGCTGCTTCAGCCAACGGAGGATCGTCGCCTCGCCCGAGGTCTGTCCGGCGTTGGGGATCAGAACATCAACCGCCATTTACACTTTCCCCTTCACCATCGCCCGCGCCATCTCGACAATCCGCTCCACGCTCGGCACGACGAAGTTCTCCAGCACCGGCGCGAACGGCATCGGCACATCGTAGGAGGCCAGCCGTTTGATCGGCGCGTCGAGCAAATCGAAACCGGCGTCGGCCACCCGCGCCGCCACTTCCGCGCCCCAGCCGCCAGTCAGGTTATCCTCCTCGACGATCAACAGTTTCCCGGTCTTGGCGACAGAATCCAGCACGGCGCCGTCGTCGAATGGAACCAGCGTGCGCGGATCGATCACTTCGATATTGATCCCCTCTTGTGCCAGCAGATCGGCGGCGGCCAACGAGCGGTGCATCATGAGCAGCGTTGCCACGACGGTCAGGTCTGCCCCCTCGCGACGAACGACGGCCTGACCGAACGGAATACAATATTCTTCGTCCGGGATATCGCTGGTCAGGTCGAGGCCGCCAGCCTCCTTGCGCCCGCCTTTGCCGTACAGCCGCTTGTGCTCGAAGATCAGCACCGGCCCCTCGTCGCGCACCGCCGTCTTGAGCAGTCCCTTGGCATCGTAGGCAGTGGCCGGCACGGCGACCTTCCAGCCCGGGACGTGCATGAAAAAACCTTCCGGGCTTTGGGCGTGCTGCGCGCCACGATTGGTCGCGCCGACCGGCGCGCGCAGAACCATCGGCACTTTGACCGTCCCGCCCGACATATACGTCATCTTGGCCGCCTGATTGACAATCTCGTCGGCGGCGCAGAACAGAAAGTCGGAGTATTGCACGTCGGCGATCGGGCGCATGCCCATCATCGCCGCGCCCACCGCCGCGCCGACGATGGCCTTCTCGGAGATGGGCGTATCCACCACCCGCTCGTGGCCGAACTCGTCTGACAAGCCGAGGGTGACGGTGAACGCGCCGCCGAAGCCCTGCGGAATGCCGATGTCCTCGCCGATCAGGAACACCCGCTCGTCGCGTTGCATCTCTTCGCGCATTGCTTCGCGCAGCGCCTCGGCAATCGAGAGCCGCTTCACGCCGCCACCTGTTCGCCGTATACGTGCAAGAGCGCGTCTTCCGGTTGGGGCGGCGGACTCGCATCGGCGAAAGCAACCGCTGTTTCGATCTCTCGCTCCGCTTCTGCCTCAATGGCGGCGATCTCGCTCTCCGCGGCGACTCCGTCGGCGAGCAGAGATCGCCGGAGTCGCTGAATCGGATCTTTCTGCTTCCAGAGTTCTACTTCTTCCTTAGGCCGATACGCACCAGGATCGCCGCGCGAGTGACCGACGGTGCGATAGGTTTGGCACTCGATCAACGTCGGCCCTTCGCCCCGCCGTGCGCGCGCAACGGCGGTCACGGTCGCCTGATACACGGCGGCCACGTCGTTGCCGTCCACGACGACGCCCGGAATGCCATAAGCCGCCGCCCGTTCGGCAATGCCGACGGGAGTCGTCAACTGCATCGGCGTCGAGGCCGCATAGAAGTTGTTCTCGCAGACAAACACGACTGGCAGTTTCTTGATCGCGGCCAGATTCACACCCTCGTGAAATGCGCCTTCGTTGACAGCGCCATCGCCGAAGAAGCACGCGACGACGCGGTCACTATGCTGAAGTTTGTAGGCCAACCCCATTCCGGCGGCCAATGTCACGCCCCCGGCGACAATCGCAATCGCCGGCACTGCGCCGACCGAGATATCGCCCATGTGCATCGAGCCGCCCTTCGCCTTACAACAACCGGTGGTCCTGCCGAACAACTCGGCCATCATGCTGTCCAGTGACACGCCTTTGGCGATGCAGTGGCCGTGAGGCCGGTGGGTGCTGGTGATGCAATCGTCACGGCGCAGGGCGCCGCACACGCCGACCGCCACCGCCTCCTGGCCCTGATACTGGTGAATCGTCCCGAGGATTTTGCCCTCGAGGAACAGAAGGTAGACCTTCTCTTCGAATTTTCGGACGCGAACCATGCCCCGATACATTTGAAGTAGAAGGCTCGGTTGAACGGTCATTGACATTCGTGGCATTCGTCTATTTGTATCGCCCGCACCGCTGCGCGTTGGGGCGGTGTTCGTAATGAACGGTGTTTGGCCGAGAGGCCTCAGATATTCTTCGCCGCAAACTTGGGATGATACTCCGGCCCGGAGTAGCCCCACGGCGTCGCCGGTCGTTGGCGCAGGCCCCACGTTTGGAGCGCGGCCATAAGCTCAGGCTGATCTTTGGCTGCATCCTCCAGCGGCACGTCCGCCATCACCGCATCAATGGCCTGCCGCCAGGCCATCGCGCCGGCTTTGTAACCCATCGGGTGTCCGAGCATCCCGCCGCCGGCCGGCACGATGATGTCTGGCCCGTTCTCCTTGACCAGTTCGGTCATCAGGCCGGGATACATGCCGGCGGCCGGCATCGGCCATGCCCGCTTAATGTGATAAAACGGCGCGTGAAGAGTCTGGCTGACCCTCAACGACTCTTCCAACGAGGCCACCGGAATGCTCGACCAGATGGAGGGCGTCAGCATCATGTCAGCCCCGCACAGGCGGCACAACTTCGCCAGAGTCGGGAAGTTGATCGTCGGCAGGAGGCCGAGCATGTGCGAGACGTGCAGGAGGATCGGCGCTTGAGCCGCTTCGTCTTCGGCCAACACGCGCAGGGAAGACAGCCCGGCGGAATAGGCCAGGAGCAGGCCGGTTGCGCCCATCTTGACGGCTAGGCGCGCTTTCTCGTTGATCTTGTCCACCTCGTCAGTGATGCTGACCATGTAGAGCGTCTTGTGGCCGGTTTCCTTTTCCGCCTTCGCCAATGCCTTGAGCACGGCCTCCAGCCGCGCCTCCAACGGGCAGATGTCGAGTTCGCTCAGCATCTCGTCGTCTTTACAAAGATCAGCCCCGCCCAGCGCGCTTTGATACACTTGATCCGCCGTCTGTTGCGGCGTCATGCCCATCTTGGGCTTGATGATCTGCAAGCACAGCGGCCGTTTCTCTACGCCGAGAATCTTGCGGATGCCCTCGATGCCGTACTTCGGCCCTTTGAATCGTTTGGCGACCGCCGACGGGATCGTCACGTCCAGCAGCCGGGTCTTGGTCGGGAAGGCGAAGAAGTTGCCGGCAATGGCAAGCAACAGCATCGGCACGTTGAGATTAGTGTCCCAGGCGCCGTCGGGGAAGCCCAATTGGACGATGGCCTTCTTGGTTCCCTTGGGGGCCGGGATTTCGTAATAGCCGAGCACCTTGCTGGTCAGCCGCTCGCGCAATTCGTCGGTCTCCTCGGCCACGTCCATCCACGACGAAGTCGAGCCTTCCAACGCCAGCCGTTCGACCTGCCGGAGATGGTCAATGAACTCGTCCTCGTTGCGGACGTCTTCCACATAGTATGTCGCGATCACCATCCGATCGCGATCAACGCTTTCCGGCATGTAATCAAACATGCGGGGTTCGTAGTACGGTTTCATTTTGAGTCTCCTCGTGAACTAACCCATCATCGCTTCGCGGATCATCGCCGAAGCCGCCAGGGCGTCGCTCCTGGCGATGATCGCCGCGATCTTGTCCCGTCCCATTTTGTCCAGCAGGCTGTGAGCGGCTTTGATCCACTTGATGCTCTCGTTTGCCGCGCGCACGCCGTCC
>CAYSIV010000266.1:0-334 GCA_964431175.1 uncultured Anaerolineales bacterium | reverse complement strand
AACTAGTACTCGTTTCGGACGGCTTCCACGTAGTAGGTCGCAATCACCATCCGATCGCGATCCACGCTTTCCAGCATGTAATCGAACATGCGGGGTTCGTAGTACAGTTTCATTTTAAGTTCCTCTGGTATTACCCTAGCATCGCCTCGCGCACCATCGCCGAAGCCGCCAGCGCGTCGCTCTTGGCGATGACGGCCGCGATCTTGTCCCGGCCCATCCTGTCGAGCAGACTGTGAGCGGCTTTGATCCACTTGATGCTCTCGGTCGCCGCGCGCACGCCATCCTCCCGATACGGGAAGATGTCGAGCGCGTACCAGCCCTGATAATCCATGCG
>CAYSIV010000265.1:0-8781 GCA_964431175.1 uncultured Anaerolineales bacterium | reverse complement strand
TGCGCCTCGACGTGTGGCTGATGGGCTACATGATGCCGGTCGAGCGCGAGTTCGTTTCGCCCGACTTCTGCCGCCTGGGCACGCTCCTGGGTTGCGCTGAAATGATCCGCTCCGGCATCACCTCCTTTGCCGACATGTATTACTTTGAAGAAGACGTGGCCCGCGCCACCGCCGACGCCGGGATGCGGGCGGTGTGTTCCCAAACCGTGCTCAAGTTCCCCACACCGGACGCGAAAAGCTACGAAGACAGTTTAGCCTACGCCCGCGACTTCATCGAACGCTGGAAAGACCACCCGCTCATCGTGCCCTCGGTTGCCCCGCACGCGCCCTACACCTGCACGCCCGAAATTCTGCGGGCCACCGCCGCCCTGGCTGTCGAGTTCGACGTGCCCCTGCACACCCACCTGGCCGAGACCGCCCTCGAAGTGAGCAACAATCGCAAAGAGCACGGCATGCCCGTCATTCCGTGGATGAAGAAAAATAATTTGTTTGAGGCCAAGGTGCTGGCCGCGCACTGCGTTCACATTGACGAAGGCGAGATGCGGACTCTGCTTCATGTCAACGCCGGGGTGGCTCACAACCCGACCAGCAACCTCAAGCTGGGTTCTGGGATGGCCCCCGTCGTCAAGATGCTTGATCAGGGCCTCAATGTGGGCATCGGCACCGATGGCCCGGCCTCGAACAACGACCTTGATATGTTTGAAGAGACGCGACTGACGGCAATTCTGGCCAAAGGCGCCAGCGGCGACCCAACGGTTCTCCCGGCGCGCAAAGCGCTGGAAATGGCTACCCGGTTGGGGGCCGCCGCCCTGCACATCGGCGGCCTCACCGGATCGTTGGAGCCGGGTAAGCGGGCTGACCTGGCCGTGGTCACCCTCGACACGTTACACAACTCACCCAAATTCACCCGCGACCCGAACGCGATCTATTCACAGTTGGTCTATGCCGCGCACGCGACCGACGTCACCGACGTGATGGCGAACGGCAAGTGGCTGATGCGCGACCGCAAGCTGTTGACGATTGACGAAGCCGACATCACCGCCGCCGCTCGCGATTACGCCAAACGCATTGACGGCTTCCTGATCAATCGCGAACAGAGCGTGTTGAGCAAGTTGATTGCCATTGGCGGGGTGACCGAGGGCGAGAGCTTTGAGGTGCAGGTGAAGGCCCGCATCCACGAGCCGGGGCAGGTGCTGGACGGGCTGAAGTCCGAGGCGATCACCCTCATTCGCAAGGCGCACTATCACGAGTACGACGCTTACTTCATCTTTGCCGAGCCGGAGACGAACCGGGTGCGCTACCGCGAAGACGAATTTTTGGACGACAAGGGCGCGGTGAAGCAGGTGCGTTCCCGGCTGACGCTGGTTGGCGAATCAAAGGAACGCGAACTGCAGAACACAGTGATGCTCTCGCGCTCGCGCTACCTGGCTCCGGCCACCCAGTCGCTTCGTTTCTATCGCGAATACTTCCGCCCGGACGAAGAGCGCGAGGTGGAAAAGGATCGCCGCCGCTGGCTGGTGGTCTATCGCGGGGTGGAGTTCTTCGTCAATCTCGACAAGCTGATCAAGCCGCAAGAGCCGGACTACTTCATCGAGATCAAGAGCCGCACCTGGAGCAAGCGCGACGCCGACGACAAGGCGAAGCTGATTGGGGAACTGCTGGCGCTGTTTGGGGCCACGCCTGATGAGTCGTTGGATGAGGATTATGCGGATATTGGTGGGGTAGCGCCCTAATGGCCAATCATAACAACACCGACAAATCCCTCGAACAATGGCTGTGGGACGCCGCCTGCTCCATTCGCGGGGCAAAAGAAGCCGCCAAGTATAAAGATTTCATCCTGCCGCTGGTCTTTACCAAGCGCCTGTGCGACGTGTTCGACGACGAAATCAACCGCATCGCCAAAGAAGTGGGCGGGCGCGCCAAAGCGTTCAAACTTGTCAAACGCGACAAGAAACTGGTGCGTTTCTACATCCCGCTCGAACCTGCGAACCCTGATGATTCCGTGTGGTCGGTGATTCGCAAACTGGCGGACAAGATCGGTTTGCAGTTGACAGATTACTTGCGCGAGATTGCAAAAGAGAATCCCCGCTTGCAAGGCATCATCAATCGCGTGGACTTTAACGCCACCACGCACGGACAGCGCGATATTTCGGATGACCGCCTCAGCGCCCTCATCGAGCAAATCAGCCTGAAGCGGCTGGGGCTGACTGATGTAGAAGGCGACATCATCGGCAAGAGTTACCAGTACCTGATTCGCAAATTCGCGGAAGGCAGTGGGCAAAGCGCCGGTGAGTTTTATACGCCCGATGCCGTCGGCACCATTATGGCGCAGGTGATTGACCCCGAGCCGGGCATGGAAGCCTATGACCCAACCTGCGGTTCGGCCAGCCTGCTCATCCGCTGTGAACTGGCCCTTGACGACAAAATGCGCTTGGCAAACATCAAACAGTATGCGCCGCTCAAGTTGTACGGGCAGGAATACATCGCCACGACTTGGGCAATGGCAAACATGAATATGATTATCCACAACCTGGAAGGGACGATTGAGATTGGCGACACGTTCAAGAATCCCAAGTTCTTCGCAGACCAGACCCTAAAGGTCCCCAAGACCTTTAGGGTCTTAAGGCAATTCGACCGCGTGGTGGCCAACCCGATGTGGAATCAGGACTGGTTCGCCGAGAAGGATTACGATGCCGATGAGTTGGGACGCTTTCCCAAAGGCGCGGGCTTTCCGGGTAAGCAAAGCGCAGACTGGGGTTGGGTGCAACATATCCTTGCCAGCCTCAGCGACCCTTCGACAGGCTCAGGGGGCCGCGCCGCCATCGTGCTGGATACCGGTGCGGCCAGCCGTGGTAGGGGGAGCGCCAACACCACCAAAGAGAAGCAGGTTCGCCAGTGG
Source organism: uncultured Anaerolineales bacterium (assembly GCA_964431175.1). Classification (GTDB taxonomy): domain Bacteria; phylum Chloroflexota; class Anaerolineae; order Anaerolineales; family VGOW01; genus VGOW01. The sequence continues at coordinate 5,882 of CAYSIV010000265.1, read as the reverse complement.
TTTTTTGTGTCTCTGGCAATTCGGGTCATAAAGCTCATCTCCGCCGTATCTTGAAAGATTGAAACAAGGCAATTCATCTCTATTTCCTCGGCTCTACCGAGCAATCGTGTAGTTTAGTGCAGAGCTTCTTACGCATCCGAGAGGCGACGCCATGTTCTACACACAAACTCAGTACAAATGTCTATGAATTCAAGATGTCTGTCTATTTACTTTGCCCCGGCAAGAGGAGTATGCTGTCCAAAAGGGGTACAAAATTCAAGAGGCATCTCTCGCTCAATCAGGAATGTGGGAGTGGCTTGCGGTGGCGGTTCGCGCCGGGATTCCGATTGACGCTTACGGCGCTCATACTGCCAAAGGCTATAGCCGCTCTCAGTCCGATAGTATCGCCGATGAATTGGCGACAAAGAGGATGGCAGAATGAACAACTTCACCCGAAGCAAGGCTGTGAGCAGATTCTTTCCCATTATCACTATCTTTAGTTTGATTCTTTCAGATGTGGGGTCGAACCTCACCAGCGCCGCACCCCCTCCGGCGCTTTCAACCCCTACTCCCATTCCCACATCCGCCGGCCTGGAAATCGTAAATCAGGCATCGTCTAATCCACTGGCCGCCACAGCAACGGAGACCCCGATGCCAACTGCTACCTTCTGTCCTCAGCCCACACCTGAGCCGTTATGGGTTGAGCCAGTCACCTCGCCCACAGATCAACTTTCCCAAGTGATCACTGTCCGGATCGGGAATGGGGATGCCGTGACGATAACCACCGAGTCAGGTACCTTCAACGTCATAGGAGACTTTTCTGCCTACTCCTATCCGGCATTGGTGACCGTGACTCTGCTTGCTAACACCACTCATCATCTAACCGTATACAGCCATGTGAAAGCTATTGTGCAGCATGGATGTACCTACGGCAATTACACTCTCAGCACAACTGTCGACAAGTTCGGCGCACCTCTCATCATCGTGCAGCAGCCGACCTCCAGCAATACGCCAACTCATACATTCACGCCAACAGCAACGTTCACGCCGTCGAACACACCCACAGCCACGCCGACCGCGAGCGCGACGGCGACGTTCACCCCATCTAACACCCCGACGGCGACGGCAACGTCCGCGAGCAACACTCGCTTCAAAGACATCACCTTTGAGGACGGCAATCTGACCCATCCGGCCAGCGGCGCAGACCAGGTGGTGGGCACGGTCACCCTGGAAACTGCTTCGCCGCTCAAAGGCAGTTATTCGGCCAGAGTGAGCACCGGCTCCAGCTACCTCAAGGAGAACTTCACCAGGGTGGACGACACCTACGCCTCGTTCTACTTCAAGCTCAACGCCCTGCCGGGCGGCGATGTCCGCGTTGCCCACTTCTCCAGCGGTACGACGATTACCGGCAACCTTCTGCTTCGCACCAACGGCGCACTGCGCCTGCGCAACGGGACGACGACGGTCATCGGCAGTGACAGCACGCCGCTGACGATGGGAACGGTCTATCGTATCGGTCTGAGGCAGAAGCGTGGCACGGGGAGCAACGGCGTCCTGGAAGCCTATCTGGCGGTGGGCGATGCGCCCTTTGGCGCGCCCTTTGCATCCACGACCACCGGCGCGCGGACGACCCAGAATAACTCCTTCAGCTTCGGAGCAACGGCGACTAACCCGGTCAACGCCGTCTTCGATGACATTCGCCTGGACACCGACGCTTGCCGCCGCCGACATCCACGAGGAGAGTGTTGCAGAATTCGGGATGAGAGGAGGGGTCGGCCCTGCTTGGAGCCGCAGTTGGGGGTGAAGTAACTGCTTGTGTGCCCTTGTTTTATCCTTGGCCAACCGCTAGACGGAGTCCGACCTTGGCGCGGGCAACAGTTTTTTGCCGGGGTCAGCGTTTGCTCTTTGAGCAAGCGCAACCAGGTTTTGAGATTGAAAGCGGTCGCACACATTTTCATTTGGAAGTCAGCGTTGGCTAGGCCTCGGCGTCGGGCGACGCGTGCGCCGTTGTAGCGCACCAGCCCGGCGATGAGCCGTGCGCCCGATGAAAAACAAGTGGGCGTCTTGCTTGACTAACGGCAATCTGAACTTCAACGCGGAGCTTCTGACGCTCGACAACGAACTGATCGATTACGTCATTGTTCACGAACTCCTGCATTTCTTTGTCCCTAATCACGGCAAACTGTGGAAAAGCCTGATGCGGGCGCATCTGGGAAACTATGAAAGCGCAGAAGCCGAACTCGGAAAATACGGCGTCTAATTTTTGCTACCCTTCACCACCCTCAACGGCACTTCCGGCATCACCCCCGCCGGGTCATTGCGATCACATTTCGCCGCAATCACCACGCCCGCCTGTAACTTCGCCATCGACTCGGTTGTTCGGCAAGGGCGACGAGACGTCGCCCCTACTTTTGCCCAAATCTTTTCTGCCACTCGTACATCTTATTCAACGCCTCCAGCGGCGTCAGCGACGAGATGTCGAGCAACTTTAGTTCGTCCACCAGCGGATTCGTTTCGGGGAAGAGGGCGATTTGTTGTTGGGCTTCCGGCTCGGTCTTCACCGCCTTGCCCGACGACGCTTCGAGGGCGGCCAGAATCTCCTGCGCCCGGTTGATGACCGGTTTGGGCAGGCCGGCCATTTGGGCCACGTGAATCCCATACGACCGATCCGCGCCGCCGGGGATGATGCGGTGCAAAAATACCACGTGCCCGCCCGCCGGGTCTTCGGTGACGGCGACGTTGTAGTTGCGCACGCCGGGGAGCAGGTTCGCCAGGTCTACCAGTTCGTGATAGTGCGTGGCAAACAGAGTCTTGGCCCGCAGGCGCGGGTGGGTGTGGATGTATTCGATGATGGCCCAAGCCAGTGACAGGCCGTCATAGGTGCTCGTGCCGCGCCCAATCTCGTCCAGCACCAGCAAACTGCGATGGGTGGCGTGGTGCAAGATGTTGGCCGTCTCTACCATCTCCACCATGAAGGTGGATTGCCCGGCGTGAATCTCGTCCTGCGCGCCGATGCGGGTGAAGATTCGATCCACCAACCCAATGGCAGCCGCCTCTGCCGGGACGAAACTGCCGATTTGCGCCATGAGCACGATCAATGCTACCTGCCGCAGATACGTGCTTTTGCCGCTCATGTTGGGGCCGGTGATGACGCGCACGCTCTCGCCCGACTCAAAGATGATGTCGTTCGGCACAAACCGCTCGCCCGAAGCCAACAACTGCTCCACCACCGGATGCCGCCCGTCTCGAATCTCCAATCGCCCATCTTCAACCAGAGTCGGGCGCACGTAATTGTTGCGGGCCGCAACTTCGGCCAGCGAGGCAAACACATCCAGCCGGGCCAGCGCCCGCGCCGTGTTGAGCAATCGCGCTGCTTGTGCCGAAATCTGGGCGCACACTTCGCGGAACAGCCGCTCTTCAATTTCCAGAATGCGCTCTTCGGCGTTGAGCACCAGCGTTTCGTATTCTTTGAGATCGGGGGTGATGAAGCGCTCGGCGTTGACCAGCGTTTGCTTGCGAATGTAATCGGCGGGCGCGTTGACAGCGGCGGCTTTGCTGATCTCGATGTAGTAGCCGAACACTTTGTTGTAGCCAACCTTGAGCGTTTTGAGTCCGGTTCGCTCGCGCTCGGTCTTCTCCAGACCAGCGATCCACTCCCGCGCCCCTTTGGAGGCGGCCATCACCCCGTCCAACTCCGCCGACCAGCCAGGGCGAATCACGCCGGGGTGAGCGAGGTTGGACGGCAAATCATCATCAGCCAGGGCGGACTGCAACATGGAGAGGATGTCGGTGGCAGGATCGATCTGGGTGTTGAGCGCTTGCAGAGCATCTGAAAGACCGGCCTTCAACGCCGGGGTGGCCGCCAGCGCGGTCCGAATGGCCCCCACGTCGCGGGGCGTGGCCGTGCCGCCCAGGGCACGGTTCACCAGCCGTTCCAGATCGCCCAACGGTTTGAGGGCAACGCGCACTTCGGCCCGAGTCACGCCGTCTTTGTGCAAGGCGTCCACGTGATCCAGCCGGGCATTGATCTCGCCCAGGTTGAGCAAGGGCTGGCTCACCCAGACTCTCAGCAAGCGCGCCCCCATCGGCGTAATCGTTTTATCCAGCACGCCGAGCAGAGAGCCGCGAGTTTGTCCGGAAGGACCCCGAATCGTTTCGGTCAGTTCAAGGTTGCGGCGGGTGAATGAGTCCAACAGCATGAACTCGGAAGTCGAGTACGTTGACAGGCCGACGAGCAGGTTGAGGGCATTGGGCCGCGTGTCTTTGAGGTAATGCAGAATTGCGCCCGCGCACCGGATCGCCAGCGGTTGGTGATCGATGCCAAAGCCGGCCAGAGTCGAGACAGAAAAATGGTCTAGGAGCAGTTGGCGGCTGGCCCCTAGATCGAATTTGTAGGCGGCGAGAAAAGTTGGGGAGATATTAGTTATTAGTGATTGGTTATTGGCGCCTTCCGGTATCAGTATTTCGGCGGGTGAGAGGCGGGCCAGTTCGTGGCGAATCAACGAGCCCACTTCGGGTGAGTCAAATTGGGTGGCGGTGAAGTGGCCGGTGGAAATGTCCACCACGGCCAGCCCGGCGCGATTGGCGTCCAAGACGACGGCGGCCAGATAGTTGTTGCGGGTTTCGGTCAGCATCCCCGGCTCGACGATCGTGCCGGGAGTCACCACGCGTGTCACCTGCCGCGGAAACAGGCCCTTGATCGGCTCGTCGCCGATCTGCTCGCAAATGGCGACGTGATAGCCTTTGGCGATCAGCCGGGCCAGATAGCCTTCGATGGCGTGATGCGGCACACCGGCCATTGGCACGCCCCGCTCGTACTCGCGGCTGGTGAGCACAATATCCAACTCGCGCGCCACCAGTTCGGCGTCGGCGTCGAACGTCTCGTAAAAATCGCCGAGCCGGAAGAAGAGGACGGCGTGCGGGTACTGCTTTTTGATTTCGAGATATTGGCGGCGGACGGGAGGGGCTTCGGAGGACATAACTAGGCCGGAGTTTAGCGCAGAATTGAAAGTTCGTCTATTTCGGTTCTGTTTTTTAATCTGACTCGTGACAAATGTCTATAAAAATAGCGTCAAGCCTCTTTGTTTCTTGACCAAACTCTACTATACTATTAGACATCAAGTATCTGAAAAGTTGACTATAGGGGGCTGGGGAGAAGGCACATGACCAACCACCGGACTGCGGCATCAAAACTCGTTTCGATCCTGTTAGCCGTCATCATCGGCGCGTCAACCGTTGCGCCCAGTTTGGCCGACACGCCACCCCAACCCTCTCAACTCGCCCCACCTGGCGACGATGCCCAACGCGCCTACCACGACCAGACCGGCAAGCTTCGCTTTCTCGCCGCGCAGCCTGGCCAGGCCATCGCCATTCCCGGCGCACAGGAAGCAGTCACTCCGCAAGACAAAGCAATGGCCGCGCTCAGTGTTTACGCCCAGGAGTTCGGCTTGGGCGACCCGGTTCAGGAATTGCAAGTGATGAAAGCGCCTGCCTCAACAGGCGGCCCGTCCTTTGTTCGCTATCAGCAAGTCTATCAGGGCATCCCAGTGATGGCTGGGGAGATGATTGTCAGCATTGACGAAGTCGGCAACCTGCTTTCGATGAGCGGCGAAGTCTCGCCCAGCCCGTCGCTTTCCGTCACGCCGGATATTGCCAGCGAGCAGGCCCGCGCCACCGCGCTTGAAGCTGTTGCCAAATGGTACGACCTCACTCCCGCCGAGCTGACGGCCACCGAGCCTGAATTGTGGATTTACGACGAGCGCTTGCTCCAACCCAGCACCCGCCCGTTGGAGTTGGTGTGGCGCATGGATGTGACCACCGCTAACTTACAACCGATTGACGAGTTGGTGCTGGTGAACGCCTACACCAGCGGCATCAGCTTGCACTTCAACCAGATTGACACA
>CAYSIV010000264.1:5045-8819 GCA_964431175.1 uncultured Anaerolineales bacterium | reverse complement strand
CAGCTTGATTTCCGGATCGATTTTGATAAAGATGGCGCGCTCGCGGCGGGCGAGGGATTCTAGGTCGGCTAACACGGCTGTTGCCAATTCAGTGTTCGACCAGTCGAGGCAGGGGCCTTTGGGAACATAGAGAATGGAGAACGGGCCGACTGCTCGTTTGAGGATTTGGGCGGCGGCGGCTGGTTGATCCGCATTTTCCCAAAGCAGGCGGCGGGCCGACCAGCCGTAGCGCGACTTGAACTCACCCCACTGCCACGACTGGAGCAGGTGGGCGTCCGGCAGGCTGGCGAGGGTGGAGTCCCAAGTTTGGGGGTCGGTGATGAGGTGGAAGGCTGACAAGGGCAAGAGGCTCAAGCGCCTCAAGTATACGTCCGATCTGCGCTGGTGATAGAATAAAAAGGGGTGTAGAATTGCTAAAGCGGGGGTAGAAAGGAAATGTAGCACAACATGGGATGGGAGAGGCGAGGCGGCCAACTTTATTATTATGTCAAGTCAAGGCGAGGCGGGCGGGTGGTCTCAAAGTATTTGGGCGCGGGGCCAGCGGCTGAGACTCTGGCGACCCAGGCGGTAGGCAAACGGCAACAGCGGACGGAGGCCGAAGAGATATGGGCCGAATATAAAAGGGTGGGAGTCATGCTGGACGATATTCAGGCATTGACCCAGGCCCTGACGCGGGCTACATTATTGGCCGAAGGGTATCATACGCACCGCGGCCAGTGGAGGAAGAAGCGAGATGACTAAAAGGATAAAAAAGGACCAAGGAGTTGAGCAGGTCCGGGCATTGATTAAGAAAACCGACCTTGAGAAGCCAACGCAACAGGAGCGGATGGCTTTGAGGGAAGCGCTGAAGAAGGACGAGGCGCTCTGGCGCAAGGCGAGCGACATGAACTCTATGGCCCAACGGCTGTTGTTGGACAAATTTCCGGCCCAAACGCGCGAGGCGATTCAGATACGGCTGGAGGCGATGCAGAACGACCTGGGTTACGCCGAATCGCCAGTGCTGGAGCAACTGCTCATCGAGCAGGTGGTGACCTGCTGGCTGAATTTTGAGTACATCCAAATAGGTTATGTGACAGCGCTAAAAATGTCAACTGATATGGCAAACGCCAATCGTTGGGAGAAACTCACAGCGACGGCGCAAGGGCGACATCTACGGGCGATGGAGGCATTGGCCGGGATGCGGCGGCGGCTGAGGCCGAGCGCGTTGCAGGTGAATATTGGGGCGCAACAGGTGAACGTGATGGGGAAGAGCGAGGGGCTCGAAGAGGAGGATTGAGCGTTGCAACAGAGCAACTCAATCTGACTCTTCCAGCTTCACATCCAAATCCGATCTGAAATCATTTATCTTCCCTTCACGCAGGCTTTGAAAGAACTTATTGAAACTCCATTCACTCAGGAAGTTGAACTTGTAGCGGATAGGGCTACTTTGTTCTTCCAAGTATTCATTGAGGCGTTGAAAGTGTGCCTTTGCATACTCGTTCTTTTTCCGGTTTTCTTCGGATGGTTCCCGTAGTTCTTCGTCGCCCTTAATCTCAACCACATTGATGAGATCCCCTATCTTGATAAAAAAATCCGGGCTGAATTTACCGAGCTTCGGGTGCTCGCCCTTCTTCCAGGCATAATCGATCTCGTAGAAGCGGATGGCGGTGGATTTGAGCCAGGCATCGTAATGCTTTACATTTTCAGGTTGAAGCAAGCGGTTGATAAAGCGTTTCTCATTCTCGGAGTCGGCAATAACGGCGTTGAGCGGTGTTTTGAAATCACGCCGGTTGCTAACCGATATGAACTTGAAACCGCTCCCTGGCTCGGCTACCTCATTGAAAAATTCGACCTGTTCATCCAAGAGTGTATTCCGGGTTTGGTCGGTGCCGAAAATGGATTTTGTGTTCCGCAGCTCGGCGGCGCTCACACTATCGGCCTGACGCTGGCGGGTCGAAAGGGTTAGATAGCGATCAACAACCGGCGTATATCGGACATTCTCAGATCCTTTTCGTCGGAGTGTGCCCATTGCTTGAAGAAACTTCTGTTTCATGCTTTCCGTGGCTACATTTGTTCCCAAACGCTGAAGCGAGGCCTTGACGATTTTCTCCAGCCATTCCATCGAGTACTTGTCGGTATAGGCTGTGCGCATCTTGGGATCGGGGTCATCCGGGTCTTGTGCTTCTTCCAGTCGTCGGTACATTTCTTCGGCAACCGCACGCGGCTTATAAGTTTTGTGTTGTATCTTCGTTTGCCATTTGTAACGTTCGCCGGTGGCAGCCCGTTCAAACTCAATGCTGACATCCTCAGCGGCTGTGTCAGTCGCCAGATCAACGAAACCTTTAGCAAAGAGTGTGTACCCACGTTCCATCGGTTTCTTGACCGAAGTTTCTTTCCGCTCGTAATTGATGTTCAGCAGGTCGAAATGATAGGGGGAGTCTTCAATAATATGGGCAGAGAGCCGCTTTTCAATCTCAAGTATTTCGTTGACGAGGTGGCGAATACGCGCGGCCCAGGCATCGTGATTAAACACCGTCACATCGGGTTGTTCGCCCGTCCAGTTGTTGGGGATGCGAAGGCCGCGCCCTAACACTTGAGCAATCAATAGTTTGCTGTTGAAGGCCCGCTCTTCGTGGGGCACGATTTGAAACACTCGCTTCACATCCCAGCCTTCGTTGAGCATGGACACGGCGACGATCCACTCTACTTTGTTGGCCGGATTGTCCACGTAGGGCAATTTCGCCACTCCGGGCGCGCCGTTATAAACCACCAGAACTTGCTCATCGGCGTCGTCAGAGTCAAGACCGGCCTCGTCGGCCAGAAAAGCTTTGAGTTCTTCGGCCACGTCTTTGCATTTGGCGATGGTTTGGGTGATGATGATGGTCAGCGGGCGCAGTTTGCGTTTCTTCAATTTACGCCTGGTCTCTTCATGCCGGTTGCGGATCAACTGCCATTTCTCATCGGGATCACCGGTACGCGGCATGTCAGCCACATAATCAACCTTCTTAACGTAGCGCTCTTCCATCGCTTGCCGCAAAGAGTAACGATAGATGACATCGGCAAAATAATCGTCGCCTACATAGCACGTGCCGGAGAGGCCAATGATGTAACGAAACCCATAGGCCGGGTCGGTCAAAAACTCTTTCCACTTTTTGGCTTTGGCGGCGGACTCATTGGCGACATGATGCGTTTCGTCGTTCAATACCGCCACACGCGCCCCTTTACCCGCCAGACTTGCGCGGATGGAAGAGCCAACATGCTCCAATATAGCGTGATAGTTCTCGACGCAAATACTGCCTTCGGTAATCGTCTGACTGGCGTTAATGATCCGCGGCGCGGTGATCTTGGCTTCGGACGGAAGCAGGTCGCGCAAGTCGGCGTTGCCAGCCAAGTCTTTGAATTTATCCAGCAATCCGTTTTCAATGGTGGTGGAAGGACACAACACCAACACGCGATCGACTGCGCCCACGGCCAGCAGAATAGCGCCGAGGCCATACAACACGTAGCTTTTGCCGACACCCGTTGCCAGATCGAGCGAGGCCGAAAGTTGTTCCGGCAGTTGTAAATGTTGCTCCATGCCCGCCCACGAGCCATAACGGGCTTGCAAGGTTGAGTTAGCTTCGTAGTTAGCTTTTGCCAGTTCGCGCAAGTTGGCATATTCGCCCCCCAGCAAGTAGCGCAAAGCAACGCGGATCGCTTCTTTTTGATATTCGCGGTCACCACACAGTTCATCCAGAAAAGCTTCGTACTGGCTCTCATCCCAGCGAGTCCGATCTACCGCTGGACTGACTGTGA
>CAYSIV010000264.1:0-5035 GCA_964431175.1 uncultured Anaerolineales bacterium | reverse complement strand
CAGGTCTTCGTTGCGAAAGCGTTGACGGTCGGCGTTGGCGGGCATTGTTATTTTCGCGCTTTCTTTTTGGATTTGGCCGGAGCCGACTTTGCGGCTGACAAGCCAAATTCGGCGCGCGGGATGACCTGCCGCGCCTCGTTGCCATAGATGTCAATAAACACCGCCATGACTTTTTCGCCGAGGCCCTCTGCGGGAAACCACGCTTGCCAGCCATCGGTTTGCAGTTGATGCGCGTAAAACACGGCGTCAAAGTTGAACACCTCGCCCTCATAGTCAAAGTCCAGCATAAGTAGGGAGAGTGTTTCCAGTCCGCCGCGTTTGTCCTCACCCCGGATGCGGGCGCGGCTCTCGAATTTTTTGATCTTCAGGCAGGCTTCGTCCAACAACTGGCCTTTGCGTTTTTTGACGCTCACCGTCCAATCCACCTCCGGCATTTGAATAAAGTCAAAGCCGACGGCGTCCACCGTGTCGTTCACGGCAGTTTCATCGTTGGGCTGGCGCAGGGCCGAGAACTCGCGATGGTGCAGTTCGTTGATGACGGAGTAGGGGATGCGGAGGGCGTAATAGCGCACACCGTCGAGATCAAGATAATCCTGCTGAAAGTCGAATGCGCCACGCGGGGCAATGATAAAGAACTTGCGCCCGATCTTCTTGCCGAGGGCGGCGTGAATGTCACGCACGGTGTCCTCGTCAATGCGCTGGCCAGGGTTTTCGTGGTGGTTGAAGACGAGCACACTTTGCCCACGCAACTTGCCATCCAACTTCAAGCCGCCGATGGTATGTGGCTCGTCCTTGCAATCAAAGAGTTGTAGGGCAAAAAAGCGCCAATCTTCGCGGGGCAATTGGCGGAGTGCCCCAAAGTCATACAGGCCTGCATTGTAGAGCGTGAACGGTTTGGGCTTGAGCGGCTTGCCCTTATTGCCTATCTCGTTCTTGAGATTGAGCATCCGCTTTTGGATGGTGTAGATGGCGAGTTTGCCGCAGTCAATGCCGATCCAGCGACGGCCAAGTTTCTCGGCAACGGCTAGAGTTGTGCCGGAACCGGCGAAGGCGTCAAGCACAAAGTCCCCCTCTTTGGATGATGCCTTAATTACTCGTTCCAACAACCGCTCGGGTTTCTGTGTCGGATAGCCAATACGTTCGTCTGCGGCTTTGTTGAGTAGAGACATTTCCCACCAATCAAGAGGTAGTTGGCCTTCCTGTAAATACTGACGGTACGTAAGGTCGGGATACTTTCGTTCTGTTTCGGGGGTTAGGCCATCGGCTCGCTGTACCGGGCTTCCTTGGATATTTTTGCCTCGGATTTGATATTTCCCGTTTTCATCCTCATACTTGAATTTTTTTAGATATTCTTCCGAATAAGGAATCCTCGATTCTTCGCAATTGAAAACTTGTTTTCCAAGATTTCGAGCCCAAACGAGCAGGGTCTGATGTTTGTTATTCCAATAAGTCTTCGAGATACCACGTTCACGATAGCACCAAACCACCTCGTTCATGAAATTACTCTCACCAAACACCTCATCGCCAAGCACCTTGAGATAGTGCATTTTTCGATAATCAAGATGCAGATAGAGAGTTCCATCATCTGCAAGTAGTCGCCTAATCAGAGTTAGGCGTTGCCGCAAAAACTCTAGAAACTCAGCGCCAGCAATCTTGTCCTGATATGCTTTCTGTGCTTCGCTCCCGTGAAATTCCTGTTTTGTCGCAAACGGTGGATCAATGTAGATTAGCCGCACTCCCGGCGTACCATCAGCATTTACCAGCCGTCCTTCCTCCTTCATTTTCAGTAGAGTCTTCATTGCCTGCAAGTTATCGCCAAAGATCAGTTTGTTGTGCCAGCCATCGTCCCCGTTTTTTCCAAAGGTGCTGACGGGCTGAAGCGGCACAGCCATGGTCTCGGCCAGAATGTCCTCTTCGCGCTCCTTGCCGTGATAGACCAGTTCGTATTCGCGCTTTTCGGGCGGGAAGAGTTCGCGCGCCCACTCGGCGGGCAAATCTTCGCCGCGCCGCAAGGCATCAATCACCATTTGGCGAAAATCGTTATCCATATCATCTCCGCATCAAACCTCACAGGCCCGCTTCGCGAAGACCTGTGAGGTTTGGCGTATGTTAGCGTTTAGCAGGCAACGGGGCCAACGTTTCAAGCCCTAATTCATCCAACAAGCCGCTGTCGGCAAAACTGTAAATGCCGTTTTCAGTCACGATCACATGCTCCAACACTTTGATGCCCAATGGGTGACAGGCGGCGATTAGATCGCGGGTTAGCACCTTGTCAGATTCGCTTGGCTCCGCCGCACCGGAGGGGTGATTGTGGGCGGCGACGAGGGCCGAGGCATTGGCTTGCAAGGCCCGGGCCACGATGGAGCGGATGGGTGGACGCACCATATCAACCGTGCCTTCAGCAATGAGAGCATCGTCTAACAAGTGCCCCTGGCGGTTGAGATAGGCTACGCGGAAATGTTCGCTGGGCAAGCTACGTAAACGAGCAGAGAAATAATTGGCAGCCTGGGCTGTGCTTTTGATGAAAGTTTTTTCGCGGAGGGCGGGCAAATCAGTTCGCCGTCCAAGTTCAATCGCGGCCAGCAATTGCGCCCGCTTAGCGTCACCCAAGCCTTTGATGCCTTTCCAGGCAGAGAGCGGAGCGGTCATCATCCCTTGCACCGAACCGAATCGCTTGAGCAGATCGCGTCCTAGCTCAACGGCGCTTTTGCCACGCACGCCCACGCGCAAAAGGATCGCGATCAATTCGGCATCCGTCAGGGCGTGCGGGCCGCGAGAGAGCAAGCGTTCGCGCGGGCGCTCGTCTTCGGGCCAACTGCCGATGCCGGATGAGGGCTTTTTGGATTTGGCGGCCATCACTGGCAGAGTATAGCCGGATGAGGGAGACGGGGCAACTGTAGAGCAAATTGGCAATTGGCTCTATCTCGCATATCTCAACGTCGTCCGCAAAATAAAGTAGGCCGCCAGGGCCGCGCTGTGCCGCTCACTTTGGATTTGCCAGCCAGGCGCGGGTGGTGTGACGCTGATGCGGAGGTATGAACCGTTTGGGAGTGGGCTGAAGAGAGTGCCGTCATTTTTTGGGAATCGTTACATTCTTTCAACGGACGCTTCGCGAAGCGGAAAAACGGATAGTGACGGCGCGCATCTGCTTTCGCGCAGCGGCTTGGAAATCCGCTGAAAGCAGGCCAACTATCCACCCCTACCCAAAACTTTGACGGGCACTCGCTGACGAGCGCGGCGAGCAAGGGGCCAGCACAGGTGATAGAATATAGCAATGGCGCTAAGAATACCGGACAAGTTGCTACAGGAATATAAGCGCACTGCCCGCGCGCGTTGGCAGGCGGAAAAGGCGCTCGGAGCCTCTCGCCGGGCCAGGGCGTGGGAGTTGGCCAAGCAGGCGGCTGAATTGCTGAAGCGAGACTATCAAGTTCAGCGCGTTGTCGCCTTCGGTTCGCTCGTTCAACCGGGTCGCTTCACTACTCGCTCTGATGTTGATCTGGCCGCCTGGGGGCTGACCTCCGCGAACTGGCTCAAGGCCATTGGCGCAGTTAGGCATTTAGATCGCACTGGCGATATTGAGATCAACCTGGTAGACACCGCCTGTTGTTCGCCGGAATTGTTGGATGCCATTGAGCGAGATGGAGTTCCGTTGTGATTCCTCGTTACCGTTTACTGGCTGAACGCTTGAGCGTGGAACTGCGCTCGGTTGAAAAACTCGTGGGTCGGGCCGAAGAGGCTCTTTCCCGATCTGCTCGACAGCCACAAGACCAGGAGTTCTTTGTAGCCTCTGCAGCCTTTGATTTGCACGGCTTTTATTCAGGCCTGGAGCGGCTGTTTGAGTTGATTGCCAACGAGATTGACGAGAGCCGTCCAACAAGCGCCAGTTGGCATCGTGATTTGTTGACGCAAATGTCTCTGGCTGTGCCAGACATCCGGCCCGCCGTTCTCTCTGCCGAATCGCTCTCAACGCTCACTGAGTATCTTGAGTTTCGCCATGTGGTGCGCAACATGTATACTTTCAACTTGCGCGTTGAGCGTGTCGTGGAGTTGGTTCGCGGCCTGCGCCCGGTCTTTGAGAAGGCGCAACGCGATTTGCAAGCTTTCATCGAATATCTTCAGGAGTTGTCCACTTCTGATGAAGACGATGCTTAGTGCCGTCTTACTGCGCCTCCCCTCCTCCTCTCCGCCTCAAATACGCCAAATACAGCCGATACATAAACGGCGAATACACCCGGTCAAACGCGCCCGGCGCGCGCAGGAGTTGGCCGCCGAAGCCGCGTTTGAAACGATAGACGCCCCACAACCCGTCGTGGCGAGTCTCGAACTCCGCTTCGAGGGTCGCTTCGTCTTCGTCAGGCACCCCCCACAGGTCGTAGTGAGTCGCGCCGCGTGCTTTGGCCCAGCGCATGGCTTCCCATTGCAAAAGATAAGCCGGCATGCGGTTGCGTTCGGCATCGGACGAGCCGCCGTAAAAATACCAGGCCCGCTCACCGAGGACGAACAGCATCAGCCCGGCCAGCGGTTGGCCGTTGAACGCCGCCAGAAAAAGTTGGGCGCGGCCTGAGGGGTGAAACAACTCGTAGGCTTTGCGATAGTATTCGCCGGAGTGCACGCCAAACTTGTCGCGTTCGCCGGTGACTTGCATGAGTTGGATGAACGCCTCAATGTCGTCGGACGCGCAAACGGCAACCTCCTTCCTGGCCGCCAGGCGGATGTTGTAGCGCGTCTTCTGTTTCATGGCGGCCAGGATAGTTTCTTCGTCGGGGCGCAAATCCACGATCAGGGTGCGGCGCGGTTGGATGGTTTGGGGGCCGGGTTGAAAGCCCAATTCGACCAGGCGGGTGACCGGCGCTTCGTCCGGCTCGATCTTCAAAAATATCGCCCGCCCGGATCGAGCCACTTTGTCAATGGACTCAAACAGATAATTGACCAGCGAAGGATTGCGCCAGTCGACCAGCGGGCCCTTGGGAATGTAGGCGATGGTGGCCAGCCCGAGGGGCAGGGGCCGAAAAAGAATCTGCGCCCCGGCCACAAG
>CAYSIV010000263.1:5713-8827 GCA_964431175.1 uncultured Anaerolineales bacterium | reverse complement strand
CGTGGACCGCGAAACGCGCCGCGACATGCTCGATGCGCTGGGAAAGCTGAACGCGACTTCCTACAAGAAATTCGGCGACCCAGAGATCAACACCCGCATCGCCCAATACGAAATGGCGTTCCGAATGCAGGCCTCGGTGCCGGAACTCACTGACCTCGCGGGCGAGTCGAAGGCCACGCTCGATCTTTACGGCCCCGAAGTGACCACGCCTGGCACCTTTTCCCACAGCGCGATCCTCGCGCGCCGGCTCGCGGAGCGCGGCGTGCGTTGCATTGAGTTGTTCCACCGCGAATGGGATCATCATGGCGACCTGCCGCGCGACCTGCCGTTGCAATGCCGCGACGTGGACCACGCTTGCTATGGCCTGATCACCGACCTCAAGCAGCGCGGCCTGTTGGACGAGACGCTCGTGGTGTGGGGCGGCGAATTTGGCCGCACGGTTTATTGCCAGGGCAAACTGACCAAGACCGACTACGGTCGCGACCACCACCCGCGCTGCTTCACGATGTGGATGGCGGGCGGCGGCATCAAAGGCGGCACCGTCCATGGCGAGACCGACGACTTCAGTTACAATGTGGTCAAAGACCCGGTGCATATCCGCGACATCAACGCGACCATCCTGCACTGCCTGGGCATTGATCATCGCCGGCTCACTTACAAGTTCCAGGGTCTTGATCAGCGCCTGACTGGGGTGGAGGAGGCGAACCCGGTGAAAGACATTCTTGCATGAGCCGCACGGCACCAACGTCGTCGGCTGCTCCTCTTCGGCGTGGAGGGGCCTTCACGTTGATCGAACTTCTGGTGGTCATTGCGATCATCGCAATTCTGGCGGCGCTGTTGCTGCCGTCGTTGGCGAAGTCCAAGGAGAAAGCCCGGAGAATGTCCTGCTTGAACAACCTCAAACAAATGGGACTGGGCAGCCAGATGTACGCCGATGACGACAAGAAAGGCGCTTTGTCGAACACAGCCTCGATTGGCGACGATGATTTGAATTGGTTGTATCCCGGCCTGATCCCCACTTTGAGAACATTCACCTGCCCAAGCACGCAGCACTACATTCGCACAAACGTCTTGTCGCCCGGCAAGCTGGTGGACCTGGCTGATAACGCCAAAAGCAAAACCAGCCCTGGCACCAGCTACGAGGTCTTCGGCTATTTCCGAGGACTGAAACCCGAGCTCCGGCAGAAGACGCAAAGCTCGGTTCGGTCATACGCACATGTCCACAACGCTTTCGACCTTCAGGGCGTGGTGGCCGGTCCAGCGCGCGTCTGGTTGATTTTGGACGCCGACGATGCCGCCTCCAGCGGGATCGGCAATTACCCGGATGCGGCGGACAATCACGGGGCGCTCGGCGGTAATGTCGCCTTCTGTGATGGCCACGCGGAGTTGATCCGGCAAAGGAACTACGTTTACAGCTTCGAGCTTTCGGAGGACAACGACCGCACCGGACCATGAGGAACGGAGCGCCGAACTCCGATGCGGCGCGTTTCGAAGGCTCGGTTGCCAACATGCCGGGGCCGATGACGAAGTCGCTCTGCCTGCCGTAGTGGCGGGCGGCGAGAACGTAGCGCAGGTTTCCAACCTGCTGTATCGCCGATTTCTAATCGGCAGCGCGTCCAAAGTCAGGAGGCCGGTTGGAATTCGCAGCGTCCGCACGCTGGAAGCCCTGCGATACAGCAGACTGGAAGTCTGTTACGCTACGACTTTGTCAAAGGCCTTGTTTGGAACCGAAACTCGACCGAAACAAGGTTTGCCTTGCACCTTTGCCTGTGCTCTATTGTCGCACCGCTGCGTCCGGTCATGTGACTCGCGCGCGGAATTAAAACCATGACGACCATTGAAACCAACGGCAGCGCGGTCCAACAAAGAACCCGCGAACTTTGTGAAGCCATCCTGGCCGAGCCAGCCGCGGCTTCCGTCCGCCAGCGCATTGACACGTTCATGGCCGACGGCCTGTCGCGCAGCCAATATGAAACTTTGATGCTGAAGGGCCAGGCGTTGCAGGAGAAACAGCAACGCGCCCTGCCCCTGAGCGGCGAAGAGATCAGCGACTTCGAGCGCGAGCGCGAGGCGATCTTGAACAATCCCGTCGCCCGCGGTTTCCTCGATGCGCAGGAAGAACTGAACCGGCTTCAGGAATCCATCCAGACGCAGGTGGCCAAGACCCTCGAACTGGGCCGGCTCCCACAGCCGGAAGATTTCGAGGGCGGCTCCTGCGGTCACGGCTGCGGTTGCCACCACTGAGCCGTGACGATTTCGTTGGAGGCGCGGCAAGGCGTGGCCGGAGCGCGGCATTCATGCCGCTTCGACTCCCGAACGACTGGCAGACTTCGAACCCCAAACAGTTATCCGCATTGAAGCGGCATAAATGCCGCGCTCCTTCGCACCAGCAAGCTCGCTTCGGCTCCTACACGAAACTTTTGTTCATTTCTCTTCGCGAACGAGGCTTTCCGGCATGGCGATCAACTCAGCCGTGGTGTCATCCGGTTGCCAGACAACGCGACCGTCCTCCAAGAGCCGCAGAATGTGACCATGCAACGAGCCGCGCATGGTCTTCACCCGGTCACCCGATTGGAACACAGCAGATGCGCAAAGGCTCTCGACAATGTCCATCATCGCTTCGCGGTTAACCACGCCCGCGATGTAGTGAGCGACGGCGGAGATAGCTTCACGCCGGCGTCCGGTCGGCAAGTCGGCGAAAACAGCCG
The DNA here is from genome assembly GCA_964431175.1 of uncultured Anaerolineales bacterium. Taxonomy (GTDB): domain Bacteria; phylum Chloroflexota; class Anaerolineae; order Anaerolineales; family VGOW01; genus VGOW01. The sequence continues at coordinate 6,119 of CAYSIV010000263.1, read as the reverse complement.
CCATGATCTGCCGGGCGACATCCGCGAAGGTGTTGCCGTTGAAGAAAAGAAACGGAGCGCGGCGATGGCACTGCCGCAGAAATTCTATGGTGTCGGCGAGGGAGAGGACTTGCTGTTGTTTGTTTTCCCACTCGCTTGCTGTCGCTGCTTGAGTCTCTTGATTAAAGCCGTGCTGCGCGCCTCCTCTTGCGCACGCTCCTCGATTGAGGCCGACGACAAGCTCCCAACTCCGGTTTTTGAGAAAAGCGGCTCGGGCTTGTAACGGTGATTGTTCGCCAGCACCTCCTCGAGGATGTCCTCGTCGGTCAGATGCTCCAGCAGATCCAATCTCAGTTTCATTGGCCATAACTTGCTCCCGTTTTTATCTGCCGGCAAGCGACGATTTTCAACTCATTTCCCGCACCAG
>CAYSIV010000263.1:0-5703 GCA_964431175.1 uncultured Anaerolineales bacterium | reverse complement strand
CACGGGTCATTGCGGCAAGGCTTTGCTTACGGCTTCGGGTTGTTCTCCCGCGTCAAGCTCTCCGGCAACGCCGTAAGTTCGGATTGCCAAGCAGCACACGCGCAGGCTGAGAATCGCTTCCCGCATCAAGCTGTGCCGGCAGCGAAAACATCTTTGACCGGCGCAACCTGACCTCGCTCACGTTCAGCGCGGGGCTGGACTCGAACGCGGCGCGTGGTAGCATCCGCGCGTGCCGCTTTCATGGAACGAGATTCGCCACCGCGCCATCACTTTTGCCAAGGAATGGAAAGGCGAAACCCGCGAAGCCGCCGAACGCCAAACCTTCTGGAACGAGTTCTTCAACGTCTTCGGCGTCCGCCGCCGTACCGTCGCCACCTTCGAGGAGCCGGTGAAAAAGCTCTCCGGCGATTGGGGCTTCATTGACCTGTTCTGGCCGGGCCGCCTGCTCGCCGAGCACAAGTCCGCCGGGGCTGCTCTCGGCAAGGCCCACGCCCAGGGCATGGACTACATCCGCGGCCTCAAGGACACGGGGCGCGACCGCGAGATTCCCCGCTGGCTGATCGTCTCGGATTTCAACCGCATCGCCCTCCACGATCTGGAGCCGGAGCAGGACCCGGACGCGCCGTTGCTCAAGCGCCTGCCGCCCACAGTCGAATTCCCGCTGGCCGACCTCCACAAACACATCCGCCACTTCGCGTTCATCGCCGGCTACACCCAACACCGGCTCAATCCCGAAGACCCCGCCAACCTCGAAGCCACGCAACTCATGTGCAACGTGCATGACGCTTTGGAAGCGGGCGGCTATACCGGCCACGAACTCAAACGCTTCCTCGTCCGCATCCTCTTCTGTCTGTTTGCCGAGGACAACGGCATCTTCCCGCAAAAAGCCTTTGAATTGTTCCTCCGCGACCGCACCGCCGAGGACGGCTCTGATCTCGGCGTCCGGCTCGAACAACTCTTTCGCATCCTCAACACCGACACGCCGCAACGCCAGCGCAACCTCGACGAGGAACTCAGCCAGTTCCCCTACGTCAACGGTGAACTCTTTGCCGAGCATCTTGAATTTGCCGAGTTCAACGCCGACATGCGCAACGGCCTGCTCGCCTGCTGCGCCTTCCGCTGGGAAACCATCTCTCCCGCCGTGTTCGGCTCGCTCTTCCAAGCCGTCATGGACAGCAAGGAACGCCGGCAGATCGGCGCGCACTACACGGCGGAGAAGAACATCCTCAAACTCATCCGCTCCCTGTTCCTCGACGATCTTCGCGCCGAGTTCGAGAGTATCAAGGCCGACCACTCCACCCGCCGCACCGCGCGCCTGCAAGAATTTCGCAACAAGCTCGCCAAACTCCGCTTCCTCGATCCCGCCTGTGGCTGCGGCAACTTCCTCGTCCTGACCTACCGGGAACTCCGCAAACTCGAACTCGAAGTCCTGCTTGAACTCCACGGCCAACAACACGAAATGTCGCTCGACGACGTGAACCGGCTTTCCAAGCTCAACGTCCACCAGTTCTACGGCATCGAGGTTGAGGAATTTCCCGCGCGCATCGCAGAGGTGGCGCTGTGGCTGACCGACCATCAAGCCAACGTCGCGCTTTCCCAGGCGTTCTCGCAACTCGTGCTCCGCCTGCCGCTGCGCGCCTCGCCGCACATCGTCGTCGGCAACGCGCTCCGCACCGACTGGCGCACCGTCCTGCCGCCAGAACAATGCTCGTTCGTCCTCGGCAATCCGCCGTTCGTGGGAAAGAAGGAACAAAATGCGGAGCAGAAGGCGGACATGGAATTCGTCTGGGGTGACGTGCAAGGCGCGGGCATTCTCGATTTCGTTACGGCGTGGTATCGCAAAGCTGCTGAATTCGTCCAAGGCACGCAAATCCGCTGCGCTTTTGTCTCCACGAATTCAATTTCTCAAGGCGAGCAAGTTAGCATCCTCTGGGCTGACCTTTTCCAACGTTGGCACCTCAAAATCCACTTCGCGCACCGCACCTTCGCCTGGGAAAGCGAGGCGCGCGGCAAGGCTCACGTCCATGTCGTGATTATCGGTTTCGGTGCGTTCGATGTGCCGAAAAAAGTCCTGTTTGAGTACGACACTCCGAAGAGCGAAGGCCACGCCGTCGCCGCGAAGAACATAAACCCGTATCTGACGGAAGCTCCCGACCTTGTCATTACCAGCCGCCGGCAGCCGATCAATGGTGCGCCCGAAATCAGCTACGGCAGCATGATGATTGATAAAGACCGCAAACACGGCAATGAGGCTGGTCTGCTGTTGTCGCGGGAGTATCGCGATGCACTGCTCGCCGAATGCCCAGCCCTCGCGCCCTACATCCGCGTCATCTACGGAGGCGATGAATTTCTCAACGGAAAGGAACGCTGGTGCCTGTGGCTCGTGGGCGCTCCGCCAACTCTCGTCCGCGATTGTCCATCGCTCCGCGCCCGCATCGAGGGCGTGAAACGGTTTCGCGAAAGCAGCGGACGCGGGCAAACGAAGGAATTGGCGAAGACACCGACACTGTTCGGTGAGATACGTCAGCCAAGCACGCGTTACCTCCTCATTCCGAAAGTTTCGTCTGAGACTCGCCGTTACATCCCGATTGGTTTCGTGTCGCCCAAAATCATCGCTAGCGGAAGTGCGCTCATCGTCCCCGGGGCCACGCTCTGGGACTTCGGTATTCTTTCTGCCGCGATGCACAACGCCTGGATGCGATATGTCGCCGGTCGGATGAAAAGCGATTTCCAGTATTCCAACGCCATCGTCTATAACAACTGCGCTTGGCCAGAAACGCCGAGCGCGTCGCAACGGCAGGCGGTGGAAGCGGCGGCGCAGGCGGTGCTGGACGCGCGGGCGAAGTATCCCGCCGCCACGCTGGCCGACCTCTACGATCCGGTGGCGATGCCCGGCGAACTGGCCAAATCCCACGCCGCCCTTGACCGCGCCGTGGACCGTTGCTACCGCAAGGAACCCTTCCCCAGCGACCGCCACCGCGTCGAATACCTTTTCGCCCTCTACGAAAAGCTCACCGCCCCGCTCGTCGCCGCGGCGAAACCCAAAGCCGCCCGGCGCAAGCAAGCCGCCTACGCCAAACCGCCGCCGGCGCCCGTGCATCCGAGCCTGACGCCCGAACAGGCTTACGGCGATGCCGCGCATTACTATTCGGCCAAGGAAGAATCGCCGCCCGACGGAAAGGAGCACCCATGATCACCAGCGACCGCCGCCGCGTCGAATACCTCTTCGCCCTCTACGAAAAGATCACCGCGCCGCTGGTGGCCGCGGCGAAGCCGAAGAAAAAGAAGCGGCAATAACGCTCGCACTCGACGTTTGCGAGCCCGCCGCGGGTGCGCAATACGGAACTAGTGCGGTGTTGGATGCCCTTCTCAGAGTTTCGTAAGGTAAATGTAGTCAAGGTTTTCACGCTTGAAGATGTTTCCTACGACTATGTCTTGGTTTGCCTTCGCAATTTCATCCTGAATCGGTTCCTGAACCCACAATGGATGTTCAAAGAGTTTTCGCATGATCTGGATGAACCGTGCCTTTGTATCGGCAGGGAATGCCTTCTGGAAACAGAGAGGCTCGTAAATCTTTGCCCCATTCTTTTGCTCAAGGGCAAACTTCAACGCTTCGGCGAGTACGTCAATCCACGTGTTGAATGCTGTCTTATAGAAATACGTCCGGCAAAGTTTGTGCAAGTGCGAATCGGCATTATCAGCGGACCATTTATCCTTGATGGCCAGAGATTCAATCTGATCCAGAACGAAACAAAGGTTATCGACTTCATCCGATCGGTAGTTGTCCGGATCGTCCGAGTACTTAGAGATTGTATCCAGTTTGCACAACTTACCAACTAAACGTTCGAGACTTTGCCAGAGTATCGGTTTTCGTTTCTGGCTTTGCCTGTCCTGAGCAGCGAAATCTCTCACGAACGACCGCTCAAGATTGATTTCGGCAATGATGGAGGCCATGAGGAACTTCCTTGTTTCGGCCTTGGTTTCTCCCTTCAGAATATCGGCCTCAGTGAACCGGGCATTCGGATCGCCAACCTGTTTGCGGTACGCCTCGATCTTCTGGCGGTATATGTCGGCAAGTTTCGCGTCAATGTGCGACTTCTTGTAGCGTTGCTGAACAAAATCCGTGTGCGCCTCGTAAATCACGACCCGAAGTTCCGGCACTGATGGATGCACAAACACGATGCAGGGAATTGTTTGCCGGTTGTTGCCAACGATCTGTGCCACAGCCTTGTGTTGTCCATCAAAAACCTTGATCGTCTTTGACTCTGCATCCAATCGCCCAAGCGTGGGCAAGAGTTGGACTGAGCGCTTAAGGTTGAAGACCAAAGCGAGGATCTTCGGTTCAAGTGGCCGCAATTGGATTTCGTCGTCGTTCTCGATGAACTTGGTCTCTACCTCGTGAAAAAAATAGTGGTTGTCCTTTCCGCCGACACGTTGATTGTACAAGGGCAGAGTGGTCCCATTTATCGTAATCGCGTCAAAGTGTAAGGTGATCGAATAGACTGAAGGGATGGCTTTGGGGCAGAGGTCCTTCAGCCCGGTGATCGTCTTCAGCGCTTTGAGGACACGGAGTTCCTCACGATACTCGACGGGCGATTTTTTGCCTTTCGACTTATGGCAATTGGCTTTCTTCGGTTCCGATGACGCATGAACCGGCGCGAAGTTCGACAGGTCTTGTGGATAACCATCTGCGTAGTTGTAGATGTGGTCGTACTGAATCTCGTTGGCCGAGTAGTTCTCAAGGGGATCGAGGCAGATGTAGCAGACGGTGTGTTTGCCTCGCAAGTCCTCCTTCTCCTCTGCCGTGAGCACGCGTCTTTCTTCTTTCATGACTGTTTCTTCTCCTTCATCCAACAGTTTGTTTTGCTGCATGCCACCTATGTAATAGGACTGCATTCCGCTCAGCGCATTTATAGCTAGAGTCAATCATATCAACCAATTCTCCCATTCAAAACACCTCACCTCCGCCACCCTGTTCGCCCCGGCGGCGCTGGTCTTGGCGATGGCGGCGGGCAGTGTTCGGCGATTCGGCGGCGGCGTCAATCCTTGCGCACGGGTTTGTCATTCAAGGCCAGGGCTGATTCCCCGGCGCGCTGCCGTTCCTTCCCGGCCACAAGCTGGCGCAATTCTTCCGCCGAGCGGATCACTTTTCGTCCGGCTTTCTCCTCCGCTTTGGTAATCTCGTCCAGCTTCGCGAAATAAGCCTCCGGGTCCCCGGCCATCTCCTGGGACAGCTTGTCTTTGATGCGCCAGACTTCTTCGAGAATTGGATCCGCTTTCATACGAACTGCATCAGGTCTTTGGCGGCGGCGGTTCTTCACGCAAAGCCAATTCCCCGGCGTCTGCGTTCGCCGGGTAGCCAGCGCCGGCGTTGGCCAGACGCTGCAGCTCCGCGCGGGAGCGCAGCAAAGGATTCGCCCCCTGCCATTGCGCTTCTCTTTCCCGCAGTTCGTCGCAGATTTTCCGCACATCGAAGCCGTGACGCGCACCCAGTTCGTCTTTGATGCGCCAGATTTCTTCGAGAATTGAATCCGGTTTCATAGGCTTAATCTTCCAGCAATTCGAGCGGCATGCAAACCAAAGGCAGTCGCAATCCCTGCCGTCCGGCAACTTCTTCCAGCCGCCGGAGGATGTGCCGGTTCACCAGATGCCGGCAATTCCAACTCAGCAGGATGTCTGCTCCAAAGACCGTGGCCACGGCGA
>CAYSIV010000262.1:0-8886 GCA_964431175.1 uncultured Anaerolineales bacterium | reverse complement strand
CCTTGGCGATGCCCTTGCCCATCACGCCCACGACGTTCACCGTGTTCACCAGCACTTTCGCTGGTGAATGAAACAAGTCTCCGATGACGCAGGTAATCATAACACGTCCAACTTAACGGGTTTTATCTGGTTGCACACGCGGGAAATTTTGACAGCGGCTTTCATTTGGCGGCGGCTTGCACGAGGGCTTTTTCTTCCGGCGTCAGGCCGTAGAGCGCATACACCAACTCGTCTATCTCCCGCTCCAACGCGCTTGTGTCCGCTTCGGCATCGCGCTGCGGCAGCGGGAACGAGGCCGACTAAGTTCCAAACTATAGCTGGTTTATGACCCTCGGAACTTTGCCGTTAACAATCAGCGAGAGACGGCCTCTGCCGTATTGTGTGTTCTTCCCTTGATGCCAGTTGTGAAACCGAGCGGCGATTATCGCTTTATCGGTCTGCCACCAAAAATCGCAAACACCGGCTTCCTCGGTTTCTTGGAAAAACACAAATGATGAAGGTATGTTTCCCATCTCAGGAAAATTATTCGTGCGCCGTGTGCCATTGGCGTATTCACGAGAAATCGTGATGGTCTTCTCAAAAGCGGGCTTTGGGGCATCGGCAGGCAGAAACACTCTGACGCGAATTTTAAGGTCAACGTTGCCGCTTCCGAAAAACGACGCCGCGGTTTGCAAAACGAATTGCAACTGCCTTTGGTTCGTGCCGGTCTCCCATTCGTGTCGCTCGATAATGAGGCAGCGAACCTGTTTCGGGTTTCCAGCATCTTCACTTTTAACTGCTTGTTTCACGTTTGGCCTTTCGTTCTTGGAGCAACGTTGCTAGGTCTGGCAGCCGAAACATTTCAGTAACTGCCTCGTCGATTTCTGCGTCCAATTCTTCACACGTGCTGCCGCCCTCCCTCAAGGACAGCGTCTCGGTCAATGTCTTTGCCAATTCGGCTCGTTTTCCACCTAGCCTGTTGATTCTTTCGCATCCATTGCGACCCACAATCTGCGGTGGGAGAGGGAACGATTGCAAATGCTTAATCTTCAACTCCGCAAAGACCCGACCTTGTCGCGGCTCAATGGTTCGGAAATACCAGGTCATGAACTTGCAGTTGAGAAGCGCACAGAGGCCGTCCAGATTCAGGGAGGAATCCTGCTTCGGAAAAACAATAAAGAAGTTGTTGCTCGCATAGCGCCCTTCTGAATCTTTAGCCGCCAACACGTAGTCGCCTGTTCGACGCACTAGCAGTTTTTCACGCTCATACCATTCCTGGCGTCCCAGATTCGCATATCGCTCCTTGGATCTGGTTTCGGGCGCGGCCGCAAGCCGGATGTATTTTCCATTCCAAGCCAAGTGATAGGGAGCGATTTCGTCGCGCCCGAAAAGAAGCTTGCGACAACTCTTGTCCACCCGATGATCGACAAATAATTCCGCTCTCTGAGGTGAGAGGAAGAGATTGAAGACGCACCGAGGGTTCCCAAAAATCATTTTGGGGAATTTCGTGTTTCAGCGGTCTCTCGGGATCGTGGACGGCCACGCGCACGCGGTGCTCCTTTGCGTTAGGCCTTTTGATCCCAGTCACAGTTGTAGTATCAATGACAGCGGAATCGAACGCCATGCCCCACCAATCAATCGCCATCAGCGTGAGCTGCTCCAAAAAGAAACGGCGAGTCTCCTGATAATCTTTCAAGAGGACGATATCGGGCAATATCATTGCGAACGCCCCCTGGGGTTTAAGCAGCCGAATACCTTTTTCGACGAATGGCCGAAAGAGGTCGAAGATTCCAGCAGATGAGGGAAATGCTTTCTGAATGTAAACACGGTCTGCCGCTTCCACCGAGATCGCCTTTTGCCCCCACGGCGGATTGCCTATGATGACATCAAAGCCATCGTTCTTGTGAAAGACTTCGGAGAAATAAATCTCGAAGTCGAAAGCTTCTTTACCGTTCGTCAGTTCGTGAATCGTTGCTTCAATCTGCTGCTTGTAGCGGTCTTTCTTCTCCTTGTCCGGCTCGTCGAAGTAGTGCGGCTTCAATTCTTCCAGCCGTCTGAAAAGTTGGTCGTTGAACAAGGTTTTCTCGACGCCCCGCAAAGAGTTGCCAGTGACGATTTTGTAATCAAGATTCGGCAGCGGTCTGATGTGCTTCACGTCCTCCTCGTCCACGACAAGTGAAAGCCAGAGGCGGAGCTTAGCGATTTCGACTGCCCCGGGGTCAATGTCCGCACCGTAGAGGCAGTTCTGGATGGCATGGCGCTTGAAGTGGTAGGGCGTGCGGTCGTGAACGTCGTTGAAGTAGGGCGTGAGTGCGGAACGGGCGCGAACAATCTCCGTCATCATGCCTACCGGAAATGCGCCTGAACCGACAGCCGCGTCGCAGATTGTAATGTCCGCCAGCTTGTCGTCAATCAGCCGGGCGTGTTTTTCAATCGTCGCCGGCATCTTGATGGGATACTTCGCATCCACGGCCTCGTAGTGGGAGATTTGTTCGCCGAGACGGATGAAGGTCTCGATGTCCTTGCGAGGGACGATTTCCTTGTCCGTGTTAAGAGTGGTGTCGAGATAGTTGATGAGGCTTTCCTGACACATGTAGTGGACGATTTCGCGCGGCGTGTAGTATGAGCCGAGACCCTTGCGAAGGTTTTCCTCGATCAGGTTTTCAAAGACTTTGCCCAGCATTTCGGGGTCAATGGCCACTTCCTTTTCCAGCGGCTCGGCTTCGTTGACGGTGAAGTTGTAGCGGTCGAACACGTCGAGCACGCCAGTGCCGGTGAGAAGTTCGTCAAAGCGGTCGGTGTTCGTGAACAGGCGGTTGGGCAGGATGATGTCCGTCTTGCGCCAGTCGTAATTGCCCAGCGGCTCGAACAGACCGCCGTTGAGGAACGGGATGCGACATTTGAAGCGGTTGCACCACGCTTCGTGTCCCCGGTCGGTCGCCAGCGTGGCGTAAAAGAGCGGTTCGAGCACGTCGTTGAAGAAGTTTTCATAAGTGCCGTGGTCGCCGCGCGCCAGCTTCCGCAGAAAGTCATGCGGGCCAGTGCCCCAGTCCTGCGCTTTGGCGACGCCGAGCCAGCCCTTCTTTTGCAGGAAGTAGAGGAACACGATCTGGCCCATGAGCTTCTTGGCGAAGTCCACGGTGCTGACGTTCTTCCTTTTGAACTCGTCGCCGATGGTTTTGTCTTTGGCCGCGAGCTTCTTAAGTTCCTTCTCAATCTCCTCAAACAGCGCACGATACTTGGTGAAAAACTCTTTGGTGACGGCTTCGACGCTGAAGGCGTTTTCTATTTGCGCGAGCTTCGGATTGTTCTCCGTGTCTTGCAGCAAGTCGAGAAAGCGGGTCTGCGCGGTGTGGCAACTTTCGCCTTCGCCGACAATGTAGGAGAAACGGCGGGCGGGAGTCAGGTGCGTTTCCACGTCGACACGACCGGCCTCCGTCTCGATGGCCGCATACTCCATCTTGACGTAGGAAAACCGCCACTGCTTCTCGGTTGGGGAAACAAACGCGACAATGGCCGCGTCCTTTTCATCGCGCGTCTTGAGGTGGTCGGCGACGAAATTGCGAATGGCGGTGCGGGCGCGTTCCAGTTTCGATTCGTTCGTCAGCCGCACAATCAGAACGTCGAGCTTTTCGCCGTCGGGCGAGGTGTATGTGCCGAGCCGTTCGTAACGCTGGACGTGGGGCTTGAAGGCGTCTTTGATGTAAGTCGCGTTCCACTGCTGCGCTTTGGATTCGTCGAACTGGTTCAGCAGATTGATGGCGAAGTTGTGGAAGCGCGATTGGTCGAATGCGTGGGGGAATGTTTCGGAAACCAATGAGCGGGCTTGTTGTGAGTTCATGGCGCTTTCAAGAGGTAGGACGAGAGAATCACTTCTCGTGGACTGAAAGCGTGGTGAGCGGCTTGAGCGCGCGTGGCCTGAAAGAATTGCGGGGGAATGTCGCGGCGCAAAATCGCGAGGGCTTTCAGCGGCTCAATTTCTTTCTTGAGAGCTTCCGCAACTTTTTTGGTCGTGGGCCGGGGGAGCGCGCCGTCCATGAGAAGCTGGATCACCTGGCGGATGTAAAGTTCATCGTCATCCGTGAAGCCGTGGTATCGCTTGATTTCTTTGGCCTTGAGCCGCTTCAAAACGTAGGCGTCGTTCGCGCCGCCTTTGTGTTTGGGAATGGCGTCATCCAGGTCCGGGCTGGTGGCAGTCTCAAAGGCCGCCTTGTTCCTGTCGAGCAGGGCGTAAAACTCCGGCGGAATGTTCTGGCGCTTTTCCGACGTGTCGGCGGGCTTGAGAACTTTGGCAGACGCAAAGAAGTCGAGTTCGCGCGCGGGTGAACCGCCCGGCCCGGCGAGAAAGAATTTGTCGAGCCGGCCTTGCCTGAAATACGTGAGCAACGCCGGAAACTCTTTTGCGCCGGCCTCGTTTTCGGCGCTGGCGTGTTTGGTTGAGCGGGCTTTCTTGGGCAGGCGTTTGATTCGCTGGAAAAGTTCGGGCTGCTTGTCGCGCACTTCACGAATCTCCGTCAGAAATTCCAGTTCGCTTTCCTCGTCTTCATCTTCGCCGGTGATGGTTTTCTTGGAGGTCAACCTGGCAAACAGGTCGTGCGATTTGATTTCCTCGCCTTCCGTGAGCAACCGCGCATCCGCGCCGAGCATTTCGATAAAGGCGTGAATCTTGGCTTCGGCAGCTTCCTTGAGCTTGATGACATCGTTGCTCTCTTCCGTGGGAAAGAAGTTGTAGGTGTGGATGGTATCGAAGGTCGTATCCACGCGGTTGACGCGACCGACGCGCTGAATGAGCCGCGTTGGATTCCACGGAATGTCGTAATTGATGACGATGTTGGAGCGGTGCAGGTTGACGCCCTCGGAAAGCACTTCGGTGGCGACGAGGATTCGGAACTGGTTTTTCGGTTGAAATGCCTTGGCGTCAAAATTGGAAATGACTTCCTTGCGAACGGATTCGTCGGAACTGCCGGTGAACAGGAGCACGTCGGGTTCAACTTCATCCGCAATCCGTTTAGCAAGATATTCTGCGGTTTCCTTTGACTCCGTGAACAGGATGGGCTTGCCCTTCTTCAGCCTGGGGTCGTTGCGCAGCATGTCGCGGAACGATTCCCATTTCGGATCGCGTTTGATCCCCTTCCAACGCTCCGCAATGTGGCGCAGGGTTTTCAGGTCATTTTCCAGGTCGCGAATCAAGTCAGGGTTGAAATCCTTCGCGTCCAACCGTTCTGCCTTGTCAGCTTCCAACAACCGGTCAATCCCTTCCTGGTCGTCAGTTTCCAGCAGGTCGAAAACTTTCTGGATGTGCTTTTTGCTGATGTAAACGTGGCCCTTGCGGAACTCCTCAATCATGCGCGCGTACGAGCGCATGAAGCGGTCGAGGGTGAGGCGAAATGCGTGGAAGCTGCTTTCGAGGCGTTTCACCATCAAGATTTTCATGAACCTGGCGAGGTTGAGCTGGCTTTGCCATTCGCTCTGCTCGCGCTTGCCCTCGTAATAGGTCAGCGGCTTGTAGCGGGCGTACTTGAAGTCCAGTGCCAGCAGCCGAACCGTTTCGTTGAAGATTTGGTTTTCGGTCTTGTTGAACTTGTAGAACAGCGGTTGCGGGTCGGCGACATCGGGAAACTTGAATCCCTGGAGCTTCAAATCGTCGCCGTAATACCTCACGATTTCAGTTCGCGTGCGCCGGATCATCAGATACTTGAGGATTTGCTCGCGGGTCGCCTTGGCGTTGGCCTGCACGGTCTTGAAAAACTGGTCGCGGTCGCGCTGGCGGTCGAGGCCTTTGAGGTTTTTCTCAAGTCGGGCGAAAAAGGCTTCCAGATTGCGGACGTTCGGGATGGTGCTGTTCTTGCCGTTCTGGAAAAGCTTGACCTGACTGAGAATGTCGCGAGGCGTGTTATTCAGTGGCGTGGCGGAGACGAGAATGACGCGCTTGCCCCGGCAGATCTGGGCGAGCATTTCGTAGGTTTGATTCGTCTCGGTGCGGAAGCGGTGCGACTCGTCAATGAACACGTTCTCGTATTTCTTGGCGTCGCGTTCCAGCAAATCCTCCAGCTTGCCGATGGATTCAAAGTCCGTTTGCCGCACGCCGAAATCACCGAAGACATTCGGCCATGAGCCGCGATTGTGTTTGTCGAGCAAGTGCGGCGGCGCAATCACGAGCGAGCGCCCATCGAGTTGCTGCGCGAGAAGGGCAGCCATGTAGGTCTTGCCCAAGCCGACAACGTCGGAGAGAAACAAGCCGCCGTATTCCTCGAGAACTTTTCGGGCGCTGAGGACGGCTTCCTCCTGGTATTTCAGCCGCTTGAATCTGGCGGGCACGTAAATGTCCTCCAGTTCATCCGGGCGGTTCAGTTTGTCCTTGAAGTACTCGTAAAGGAACTTGAGATATAACTCGTGAGGCGTGAACTGCGCGAAGGGCGAACGGTTGACGACCGTGTCTTCGTACGGCTTGGAAACGTCCACCGCCACAGCCCATAGTTCGTTGAACTTGGCGATGGCGAATTCGAAATCGGCGCGGTTTTTCAGTTCGACGTTGAATTCCAGATTATGCTGCAAGCCGGATTCCGTCAGGTTGCTTGAGCCGGTAATCACGCGGCCTTTGTCCCGGTCTCCCTCGGCGAAGGTCATGATATAGACTTTGGCGTGAAGATTCTCGGCGGCGTGCGCTTTGATTTCCAATTTCGCAGAGCGAATCCACTCGATGAACTTGTGAACGCCCGTTTCGATCTCCGCGCTGTCGGGAGATTTTTCGAGTTCCGTCAGCACATCTTTTGAGACGCGGTCTTTCGTAGATGCGTGAGACTGCAACACAAGCTCACCTCGTTCTTTCGCCCGTTGGAGAAGGTCGTAAGCCGCGCGGTCAGTTTGCAGGCCGACCAGGATGCGAATTTTCTCAACCTTTTCCAGCGCCGGGTAAAGCTTGTAGAAGCCGCTGATGAAAAAATATCCAACCAGGCAATCGAAGAAACGGGTGTCGTCACCGAGCAAGACACCGAAACGGTCGCGCAGACTCGTGCCCGGTTCGTTCGTGATGAATGTCAGGTCGGATGACATTGCCGCAGAGCTTGCCTGCGGTTGCGCTTTGATTCAACCCGATAACGCTCGTTATCCTCGTCCATGCGCTCGCGTAAGACATCGTAAAGCCGTCCTCGGGTCGGTCGCCTTTGGCTGCGGGATGGGCAAATTCGCCGGGCTGCAGCGGGTTTCAGTCGAAGACGATCTCGCACGGATGGCGGATGCAAGTGCGGTCTTCCAGCATCCGCAGCAGTTCCTGCCAGCCAATCTGCGGACCGCATTTCTCGCGAATCTCCGCGCCTGTCGGGGCCAGGTGCGCATTGAGCGGTTGCCGGGAATCGTCAGCCGCATGTTGCTTCGACATCGGTGGCGCCGGCGCTTCTCAGCGCGGCGGTCCCGGGTCGGGTCTTCATTTCGGCTTCAGGTTTTGCAGATACTTGATGAGGTCCGCCAGTTCGCCTTCGGAAATCCTGTCCCCCCAACCCGGCATGTAGAGGGGTGGCTTGGGACCTTTCGAGTCCAGTTGCGCGGTCGTCGGCACGCCTTCCGTGATGTAAGACTCCAGGAAAGCATCGGCGAGATCCTTCGCGCCGGTCAGTGGCGAGACCTGCTGGTTCGCCTTGGCGGCATTGGGATTGGGCACGCCGCCTTCGCCGTTCGGCCCATGACAGCCGCCGCAGCCGAATTTGCGATACACGGCTTTGCCGCGTTCAATGGGCGAGGCCTGCGCCGGGACGCGCATGAAACCGATCACGTTGGTTTCCGTCAGCGACACCAGAAACGTGGTTAGCGCGCGGATTTCCGGTTCGGTGAAATTGAACTTGGGCATCACGGTGCCGGGCGTGATCGCGGCCGGATCGCGGAAATGCTGGACGATCCAGTCGTTGCCGCGCCGCTTTGCGACTCCATCGAGAGCCGGGCCGACCTTGCCGCCATTGCCTCCCACCGAGTGGCAGCCGATGCAGCCTTTCTGTTCAAACATCCGCTGGCCCAGTTCTGGCCCGGGGATCGTCTTCATCGAAACGTAATACTCCGTGAGCCGCTCGCCCGTCTGGCCGAGCATGAAGAGGGTGAGCGCCTCGATCTCCGCCTCGCTGCGTTTCAACGGCGGCATGCCGGAGCCGGGCACGATTTCTCCCGGCGTCTTGAAGTGCTGGGCCAGCCATTCCGGACTGCGTTTGGTGCCGACCTTGTCCAACTCGGGGCCGATGTTTCCACCGAACCCGCCGAGTTTATGGCAGCCGATGCAACCTTGTTCCTCGAACACCGCGCGGCCACGGGTCAGGACGTTTGCCTTGGGCAGGTCGGCTGCGGAATGACACTTGGCGCACGAGGCCTGGATGAATTTCATCGGTAGCATCGGATGCTCCCAATGCTTGACGCGGCCATGCGCGGCCTCGCGATCCGTCGCGCGTCCCTGGCCCTGATGACAGATGGTGCAACCGAATTTCTCGACCGGGTGTTGCGCGTGATTGGGGTGATAGCCCAGCGGTTGTTGATAGCCGGCATAGCTCGGATCCTCGACGGCCAGGTGACAAGTGATGCAGCGATCCACCCGCTGCAGGCCCGGCAAGACAACCTGCTTGATTTCGATCGGCAGGGCGTTCGCCATTTCTTTTTGTTCGGGCGTGGTGGCGCGGCCAAGCTCCTGAGTGATGTATTTCTGCTGCCAGCGTTTCCATTCCCGATATTCGTCGTGGTAGTAGCCGGCCAACACCAATCCCCCGACGGCGAGTCCCAGCAGCGCAAACCACGGATAAAGTTTTCTCAAGGAGTCCATAGGTCAGTGTGAAGTGACGGCCGACGCAGCCCAGGGCCAAACCCAGCCCCAGTTCGGCCCGCGGAAATAGGTGCCGATGACGGTGAGGACCACTGCGGCCACGACGCAAATCG
>CAYSIV010000261.1:0-8890 GCA_964431175.1 uncultured Anaerolineales bacterium | reverse complement strand
GGCTGGGCCTCATCCTGCCCGGCCTCACCCGCATTCAGACCCGCCTGACGCCTCTAGCCGCGCTCGGTCTTGTACTCGTCATGGCTGGCGCAGTGGTCTGGCACGTCACTCGAAATGAGTTCGCGAATATCTTCATGAACATCATTCTGATGGGACTGGCGGGTTTCGTGGCTTATGGGCGCTGGAAGTTCAGCCCGCTCAAGGACAAAGGCGCATCGTAGCCGAGCGTTACGCGACACGATTTGCCTTTCAGACTCGCAACGGCATCTGGGCGAGGGATTCAGCAAGGGTTTTGCGAACCGTGCCGCCGACAACGTGGCGACCCTCACAGGTCATCCGGCGCGATCTATCGAACAGTTTGCCCGCGACTACGCTCAAGTGTTTGGCGGCGGCTAAGTGCGCTCAATGCTGTGTTGGCGTTCGTCACTTCCACTAGGCGGCCACGGCGAGAGACAACCACATTGCTGAAAAAATAGGAGCGAAATTATGCATCAAATAGGAGCAGTTTTATACGTACTCTGGGGGCTATTACACCTTTTTGCAGCCTTTCAGGTATTCAAACTAGGATCAAGCCAGGAACGGGGTATGGTTCAAGGCAGAATTTACCAGAATGCGTGGAATTTAGCGTATTTCGCTATTTTTATTATAGTGATTGCAGTAGTTTACAATTGGAAAAACAGTTCATTGGGCTATTGGCTTAATCTTGTCACGGCCAGTATTACGGATATTGGGTTTATTCTTTTCATCCTTGTGCCGGGTTATCTTCCGCTTAGACCCGGTATTCTAGGACCTGCACTTTGGATATTGGCCATAATTTTTAGCACGCTCGGAATTATATCGGCCCCTTCCCAAATGACATGACATCATGCAGCGCCGCCTAAGATTACAAAATCATTGGTGCGATTCAGACCGAGCCGCACCTCATTAACTTAAGGAGATGAAAAATGGCAACAAATTACATAGTCCTAGCTGAAGGAGAGGGCTTGAGACTCCGATCAGGCCCTGGCCGGGATCTCATTTTCAAGGTCACCGGCGAGGATACGGGTGGGGCGTTCGATTATTTTATAGTCGAGGTCGCGCCGAAAGGCGGTCCCCCTCTGCATGTTCACTACAAGCAGGAGGAAACGATCCATGTTCTGAAAGGCCGGTACAAAATCAAGATTGGCGACGAAATTTTCTACTGCCAGGAAGGCGGCTTTGCCTACCTTCCCTCGAAAATCCCCCACGCCTTCCTCAACTTAACGAATGAGCCGGGCGAGATCATTGTGGTCTATACCCCGGGCGGCGGGCACAAGTTTTATGAAGAGTTTGGGCCGGTTTCGCGAAATGGCCCGCCAGACCCAAAGGTGATCGGAGCGCTCTTTGCGAAATATGACATGTCTCTACTTGGACCGCCGCTAAGCCCTGACTGAGCCTGGGCTCGTAAGGTTATTGTTCTCTGCGCTCTCAGCGTTGGTTTACGGTTGGGCGGCAGTTCGCGAAGCGTGCCGCCCAACCGTAAACGCATCAGGAATTTGCTCTAGACGACGCGCCGACTCAATCGAGTCGGCGCGTTTTGTTTTGCCCTTCTAACATTCCTGTTCAACCTTATCCTCTTTATCTAATCGTGAAGAATATCACAAATAGTGACACTCTTCACATGTACCTCACTTACTTTGTCACTGCCTTCCCCGGTCTAACCGGAGTATCTTCTGAGCAGTCAAGCTTATGCGGCTATACGTATAAGCGCCCCAGAGGATATGCCGATGAATAAGACCCTCGAAACTGAAGTCAATCAACTCCACGCCGAGATTTGCGCCGGGCTGGCCGATCCCAAGCGGATTCTGATCCTCTACGAATTGGCCGTCGGGCCGCGCCACGTAAACGACCTGGCCGAAAACCTGGGCTTGAGCCAGCCGCTCGTCTCGCGGCATCTCAAGGTCCTGCGCGAACGCGGCATGGTCATCGCCACCCGCGTCGGCCCCGCCGTCGAGTATCGTCTTGCCGATATGCGTTTGATCCAGGCGCTCGATTTACTGCGCGCTGTTTTACACGATGGACTGACCCACCGGGCCAGCCTGGTTGAGAAAGTTTACGAAACGGTATAGGAGAAATGCATGTCGTCTCGAACCTTCCGCCTCTTTATCCCTCTCACCGGAGCCATCTTCATCAGCTTTGCCATCTGGCTGTTCTGGGTGGATCAGGCCAACGCCCAATGTGGCTCGCAGGCCTCATCGTGCAAGAACTGCCACGAGGTGCAGGGGCAACTCTCAGTGAACAACGATGGCACGGGCTGGCACCAGTCGCACGCCTTTGGCGACTTCTGCGCCAACTGCCACGCCGGCAACGTTCAGGCCACTGAGGCAGATGCCGCCCACGCTGGCATGGTTGCCCCGCTCTCGGATTTGAACGCTAACTGTGCCGCCTGCCACCCCAACGATCTAACCGATCGCGGGCAAGTGTATGCCAGCCTTCTGGGCGTGACGCTGGATGTTGGCGGCACGAACCCGCCCGCCGCTTCCGGCGGCGACTCGTCTGCGCCAACCACCGACTCCGGTCAACCGGCGGCGAATCCCCCGGCTTCATCCATCGTCGTCAACGACGCCGAAGTGATTGATTACGCTCAACGCTACGAGCAGACGGCGAACGGCGCATTGAATGTGAACTGGGGCGACGTGATTGTGGGCGGGCTGATTGTAGCTGTGCTGGCCGGCGGCGGCACGTTCGTATACTTCAACGAAATGAAACTGCGGGGCAAGTTGACGGCGAAGCCGGAACTCACAGCCGCCACTGCAATGGCGGCCTCCCTAAACCCTGCCGACTACCCGGCAGAAGTCGCCGCTCTCTTGCCACAAATCGCCAAACTGAATCCGGTCGGCCTCCACGCCCTCAAGAGACTGCTGGACGCCGCCACGCCGGACGACGCATCCGAATTATTGCATAGCCTCTCCCGCCTCGACCCGGAGCTGGTGCATCGCATTCGCAATTTGGATCGCGACTCGCGAGCGTTGCTGATGGGGCTGGCCGGAGATTAGAAACTAGAGATTGGAGATTAGAGATTGGAGGAATGAAATGAATTGGTTAATTACGTATTTTCGCAAAGAAGAATGGTCGCCCTACGTAGCGGGCGCATTGCTCGGTGTCGTTGGCGTGCTGGCCGTGGCCTTGAGCAACAGCCTGCTGGGCGCGTCCGGGGCATTTGAGAACCTGGCCGGACTGCTTGGCAAGGCGGTTGCCCCTGATCTCTTCAACAACATGTACTTCAACTTTGTCATGCCGCCCGGCATCACCTGGGGCGTTATCCTGCTCGTCGGCGTGTTCTTCGGCGGGATGCTTGGCGCTTGGTCGAGCGGCACGCTCAAGTGGGGCAAGAAGGACAGCGCCAACCCGGACGAGCAATGGAAGCGCATCTTCGGGCCGCAAACCTGGAAGCGCTGGGCGCTCGCTTTTGTCGGCGCGATCATTCTTGAATATGGGGCGGGCATCGCCGGTGGTTGCACCAGCGGCCTGGCGATCTCCGGCGGCATGTTGCTGGCCCCGGCGGCCTACATTTTCATCGCCGGGATGTTTGCCTCCGGCATCGTCACCGCGCTGATTGTTTATCGAGGGAGATATTGAAAAGGACAGCATCCTGAGCGGAGGGCGCAGTGCTCTTCTGCGCCCGCAGTCGAAGGATGCGGCCCTCACGTGAGACC
Organism: uncultured Anaerolineales bacterium; assembly: GCA_964431175.1. GTDB lineage: Bacteria > Chloroflexota > Anaerolineae > Anaerolineales > VGOW01 > VGOW01. Next base: position 5,216 of record CAYSIV010000261.1, on the reverse strand, counting down.
CGCATCCTTCGACTACACTCCGCTTCGCTCCGTTCCGCTCAGGATGCTAACCTCCTGAATGAAAGGGTGTAACTATGACCAACTATATTCTCGCTTTAGTGCTCGGCGCCTTCTTCGGCCTCTCGCTCAACAAGGCGGGGCTGACCAAGTACAACAAGATCGTCAACGTCTTTCGCTTCACCGATCTGGCCGTGCTCAAGTTCATGATGACGGCCCTGGTCGTCTCGATGTTCGGCCTATACATCCTGCGCGGCGTCGGGCTGATCACCTTCCCCAGCGTACCGGCCACCTATATCGTCGGTAACGCCGTCGGCGGGTTGATATTTGGCGTGGGCATGGCCCTCACCGGATACTGACCAGGCACTTGCGCCGCCGGTGGCGGCGAAGGCAAACTCGACTATATCATTCCCGGTTTTCTCGGTTTCCTGACAGGCGCTGTGATCTACGGCCTGACCTATCAACAAGTGTTCCCGCAAATTTCAGCCCTGGCCAAACTCGGCAACGTGGTGATGCCCGACCTGTGGAATTTGAACCCGTACCTGTTTGTCGTCCTGTTCGCGCTCATCACCGTGCTCCTGTTCTATCTCATTGATCGCGCCGGGCTATTCCGCAAGGACAAACTTGCCAAGTAAATAACCATGACTGATCTCATTCTTTCTCGCCGTGACTTTCTCAAAATCTCCGGGGCCGCCGCCGGGGCGGTGGCGTTGGGCCAGCTCCTGCCCCCGCCCGTGGCCGAGGCCGCCCGCCTGGCCGGGCAAATTGACGCCGACGGCGACGGCTACCTGCCAACGCTGTGCGAGATGTGCGTGTGGCGGTGCGGTGTGCGGGCCAAAGTGGCCAAAGGCAAAGTCGTCAAACTCGAAGGTAACCCCGATCAACCGCACTCGCAAGGCCGGCTGTGCGCGCGCGGCCAGTCGGGCCTGATGACGACTTACGATCCCGATCGGGTGTTGTATCCGCTGGTGCGCGCCGGCCAGCGCGGCGAGGGCAAGTTCCGCCGCGCTTCGTGGGATGAAGCGCTCGACATTGTGGCCAAAGCCATGCTCGACATCAAAGAGAAGTACGGCCCCGAGGCGATGATTTTCTCGTCCACCCATAACCTCTCACAGGTGCAATTCGAGAATCTGCTCAACGGCTACGGCTCACCCAACTATGGCACGCAACGCAGTTTGTGTTTCAACGCGATGGTGCTCGCTTTCTCGCTCACTTACGGCGTCGAAGAGCCGGCCCGCAACTATGACAAAGTGGAGTACATCTTGCTAGTCGGGCGCAACTTGACAGAGGCTATCTCCACTTCCGAGACGGCGGCGTTAATGGACGCTCTGGCCCGGGGCGCAAAGCTGGTCTACCTCGATCCGCGATACACCAAAACGGCGGCCAAAGCCACCGAGTGGATTCCTATCCGGCCGGGTACCGATGCCGCCTTCCTGCTAGCAATGATCCACGTGATTGTTACTGAGCAGATCGGCGATTGCGATTTCGTCAAGAAATACGTCGTCGGTTGCGAAGACCTGCCGAAGGCCATGGAGGATTACACGCCGGAGTGGGCCGAGACCAAAACCGGCGTTCCGGCGGATACTATCCGGCGCATTGCCCGCGAGTTTGCGGCGGCCAAGCGCTTTGCTATGGCCCATCCCGGCTGGCGCACGTCCAACTTCATTAACTCCTTCCAGACCGAACGCGCTATTGCTACACTCAACGCCATCGTGGGGAATGTATTCGAGCCTGACGGCTGTCTGATTGCCGCCAGCCCGGAGGCGGCTGGCGTGCCACTGGGCAAGCCACCGCAACCGGCTTATCCGCGCATCTCCGCCCTGCGCCTCGACGGCGTCCCCTGGAAATATCCGCTGGTGCCGCTCAAGCTGGGCGTCTTCCAGGAGTTGCGCGATTCGATCCTCGGCGGTCAACCCTATCAAGCCCACGGTTGGTTTATCTCGCGGCAGAACCCGGTGCAGTCGTTGCCCGACCGCAACCGCACGCTGGAAGCATTGGGCAAACTGGATTTCATCGTGGATGTGGACGTGATTCTCAACGACACCGCCTGGTTTGCCGACGTCGTTCTGCCGGAGGCCTCTTATCTGGAGCGCTACGACCCCTTAAGTGTAGTGGACCGCAAGATATTCATCCGGCAACCCGTCATCGAACCACAGGGCGAAGCTCGCTCGGTGCTGTGGATCTACAAGCAACTTGGCGAACGGCTGGGCCTGGGCGATTATTTCCAATACGAAGATGAGGAAGATTACCTCCGCCAACAACTCGCCCCACTCGGTTTGAGCCTGGAAGAGTTGAAGATCAAAGGTTACCTCGATCCTGGCATCGAGAGAAAAAACGACGAGATCACTTTCAACACACCCACTGGCAAGATCGAAGTTTATTCAGAGACTCTGGCGAATGCCGGCTTCTCGCCCTGGCCAACGTGGGAAGAGCCGCCTGCGCCCGAACCCGGCGCATTCTATTTGCTCACCGGCAAAGTCGGCCAGCACACCCAAATGGGCACCCAGAACAATCAATACCTGCACAAGTATCAGGACGAGCCGCGTATTTGGATGAACACCAAGTCTGCCGAGAAGTTGGGCTTGAAGGATTGGGACTTGGTGGAAGTGACAAGCGAGGTGGGGAGTGTGAAGGTGGCTTTGCAAGCGACGGAAGCCATCCGCCCCGACTCGGTTTATATGACTCCCGGCTTCGGCAAGCTTTCCAAAGGATTGACGACGGCTTACGGTGTCGGGGCCAGCGACTCGGTTTTGCATGTCACCTATACTGACCCCGTCAGTGGCGGCCAGGCCCTGAGTCAGACGTTTGTGACGGTGAAAAGAGCCTGACGGAAGACGAACGACGAATGACGGAAGACAACATACTTTCGTCCATCGTCCATCGTCTTTCGTCAGAGTAAAGATATGGCAACGAAGAAACGCTATGGCTTCGTAATAGATGTCTCGCGCTGTATTGATTGCCGGGCTTGCCTGGTGGCATGCAGTGCCGAGAACAAGGTGGGCATGCAGTACACTCGCATCTGGGTGCGCGATTTGGGCGTGAAGGGCGAGTATCCAACGCTCGAACGAACCTTTGTGCCCTACAACTGTATGCATTGCGAGAACCCGCCCTGCACCCAAGTGTGCGTGAGCGGCGCAACGTACAAAGATAAAGAGACGGGGCTGGTGCTGGTGGATCAGGAAGCTTGCATCGGTTGCGGTTTCTGCGTGGATGCCTGCCCTTACAGCGCCCGCTACCTCGATCGCGAACGTGGCGTGGTGGACAAGTGCACCGGCTGTGTTCAGCGCCTGCAAGTGGGCCAGCAACCGGCCTGCGTGGCAACCTGTGTTGGTAAGGCCCGCCTGTTCGGCGACTTCAACGACCCGGCTTCTGAAGTGTCGGTGGCCCTGAAGAATGCCAGGGCGATTCAACGGCTGGATTACGAATTGCCCGACGGCGCGCATACCGAGCCGAACGTCTACTTCATCAACGGCGACGTGCTGGACCCGCAGGTAACGCCGCGCGAGCCAACCTACAACCTTGCCGAAACGTCATGGAGGAACTTGCTCATCCCGGCGGTGCTGGCCGGCATCGGCGCCTCGTTCCTCGGCCAGGCTACCTTCTTCACCAAGCAGTTGGTGGAGGGTGAAAAGGAATTTGAAGAATGACGAATGGCGACAGACGAATGACGAAGGCGCAAAGCGTTTCGTCTTTCGTCCTCCGTCGTTCGTCCGGTTAGCAAGGAGTTTGACTTATGAGTCACCCTATTCTCCCTCTCGCCGAACGCAAACGCCTGCGGGTAAAGATGATTAAGAAGCACCAACTGGCGAACATTCTCACCCACTGGTTCAACGTGAGCATGTGGCTTCTGCTCCTGCCGACCGGCATCGCCATCATCTCCTCGCCGCGCCTCGGCCTCAGTCCGGATTGGATGCAGGAGTTGTTCCGCAACGTCTTCGGCGGCACGGCCAACCTGATTCGCTTCCATTACACCGTTGGCCTGGCCTGGGCCTCGGTGCTAACCTTCAATATCCTCGTCGGCTTCCGCAAATACTTTGTCCCCTTTAGCAAAGAGCGCCTGCTGTTGAGCAAGGACGACATCGAGTGGCTGAAGATCAAACCTTTGCAGATGTTGGGCTTCAGGAAGGGCAAGCCCCTGCCGCCGCAAGATGCCTACAACGCCGGGCAGAAGTTGTACATGTACGTCGTCATCCTCGGCACGCTGGGCATCATCGCCAGCGGCGTTGTCATGACGTTTCACACTGTCTTCCCGCCATTCCTCAAGCAGTGGGCGCAACCGGCGCACTGGGCCTCGGTCTTCGCCATCGTTGCCGGGCTAATCATCCACGTTTACATGGGCGCTGTTTTCCCCGAAGAGAAGGAAGCGTTCTTCTCGATGTTCAGCGGCAAGGTGTCGGCGTGGTATGCCAGAGCGCATCACTCGAAATGGTATTGGGAGAAGGTGAAAGAAGAACTGGAGTGGGAAGATGAAGTGACGGCGGAGATGGAGGCAATTCCTCAATCCTGGCAATCCAGTTCGGATAGCCAACCGGCTCCCCATTCTCAATCGTGAGCGTGATCCCGACACCAAATATCTCCATCGCTTCGCGGCGTTTAGAAAACCGTTGTCGCCTTTTTTGAGTCCGGCTTCTACTCTCACTACAGCCTCCAACCGCTGATGACGCTCAATTAGTGCGCTCTTCTTGAGGTGACCCGTTTTGTAAAGGGTCCAGTAGGCGTTCCAGCCGGGCACGATTCTCAGCTAGGAGGTCATTGACCACCAGCAACCTCTCCTCAATAGGGCGAGGTTGTTTTTTTGTAAAGCTCTTGCCAGTAACTTGGCTGAATGCTTATGTGTTTGACCCTATATGTATGAAAGGTCCGCGCAAGTAAATATTTGGTCAAGATTTGACAATACATGCTTGACAATTGACGTAGGACTACGATACTATCCTTACGGGCGTAATTTACGACAAACAACCTGGCCTAATATGAGATGGGGATAAGCCATTCCAGGACATTTTTTGGCATATAAATTGCAACTGCTCAGGCTATCTTTGCAAACCGCCCAGGAAATCCGCAGATTTCGCAGACGCGAAGCGCACAGATTTCCTTCTGCGAAACGCGAAGCGTGCGTAATCTGCGGATAAATCAGGATGGCTGAGTAGTTACGATGGCCATTCATATCAATTGGGTGTGACTAAAGTTGGTTGATTCGGTCATCAGGTAAGCTACCCCGA
>CAYSIV010000260.1:0-9036 GCA_964431175.1 uncultured Anaerolineales bacterium | reverse complement strand
TATTACCGTAGGCTCCTTTAATGAACGTATCGCAAACTCTCTCATATAGTTGGGCAGTTCGACGACAAAATTTCTAAGCCACGAAATTAGTTCAGGTGGAAGTGGTCCAAGAATTTGTTGTAATAATGTCAAGACCATTGCGCCAGCAAGAAACACAAATGCAAGCACAATAAGCACCAAAAAAACAGCAATAGTCAGTCCGATAATTAGTCCGACTATTCCCCCGCCAACGAGCGCGTAGATAGTTCCTAGAACTCCCCCCCTGATAGCTGCAAGCCATGACCACGCCAAAGCTTCCACTGTCTGGATATCATTTGTTGCTTTCCTTCCTATTCCTCGCAAGCCGAAGATTATCCCAAATGTTGGCCCACTCATGAACACATCAATAAATAAGAGGTGCCAAGCGCCAATAGGAACTAGAAAATAAGATAGCGCACAACTTTGAAACAGAATCAGAGAGCCAATGATCAGCGCATTCAGCCTGGATGATGAATGGCCTGATTTAGAGGGGGACTCGCTAAACGTGTCTTTACGAGTTAAGTCGAAACGCCAACTGGCAATTAATCCAACCAGGCCACTACCAATCAGGCCAAAAAGGATCCCATGTTGCAAACTTTCAAGCAGTGGGCTCAACAGAGCTGAATTAATTGCTGTAAGGGCGAGTCCAATAGCCAAACCCGCCAGTAGTCGGCTGATGAAAGCATACTCCCAACGTAGTATGCGTTTCGGTAACCAACTCGGTTGCAACCCCTCAATTAAGAAAATGCTTTGCTTATGCCGTTTCATGCCCTGCGCCAGCCACGAAAGCCACCACATCGTCTGTTCTCGAGAGAGGCGTTTGTCACTGCTCTTGCGCTTGAACATTCTCTCTATGTAAGTGTCAAAGAGGTGCTTGCGGTGGGCTTCAATCGTTTCGAGTCCGCCTTGGAGTACGTCTTCCAATGACACATCCGCATAAGCTAAACCCATCACGCCGAGCATCAGAGGCGATTGCGACAGTTCTCGTAATATCGGATCTTGCCGTAGAGCCTTATACAATCCAGCTAACTTGGTGCCGAAACTTCCGACATACTCCTTCACTTGCTCATCCGTGAGCGGCTGTAACTGAATTGCGCCTGCGAGTTTGAGTCTTGCCGTGAGTGCTCGATAGCTTTCAGTACGGCTACATACGGCGACCCCGGCCAGGCTGTACTCCTGCCAGTAAGTGTTGATGGCTTCCACGCACGCCGTTCGGCTCTCAGCGCGCACTTCATCTAACCCGTCGAGCAAGGGCAGGATGGCATTATCGGTCAGCCACTTGCGCCCGATCTTGCGCGGGATTTGATACTTGAGGCTCATCTCGTCGGCCAGCCACTCGGCTAGCAGCGGCTTGCGCTCGGCCCACGAAGACAGGTTGAAGACAACGGGGATAGGGTGGGTGTGGTCTTGCTCGGCGCGGGCGATGAGATCGCGGGCGAGTTCGAGCAGGGTGATGGTCTTGCCGGAGCCGGGCGCGCCCAAAATCAGCAGAGCGTGCTCCATCCCGTCGAAAATCTCACAGATCTTTTTGCCAGGCGGGATCGCGCGGCTCTCTTGTTCAGATATTTCGAGTGTCATGTCCCACGGTCGCTCGCGTTCGACGGTGTCGGCTTGCGTCTGCTTGCCCAGTTCGATCAGCGCCTCACTGTGAACAGACTTCTCCAACACGCTTTTGACCCAGAACATCTTGACTTTATTGAGGAGGATAAGTTGATCGCGCCGTATCCGGGCGTCTTCGCGACTGAGAGCGATATTGACGATCTTGTCGCGCCCGACAATGTCGCCAGCGACCGTCGCTGAACCATCGGGGCCAACAGCCACACCGCCTTGTTGGATGACATGGCTGGGCACGTTGTCTTCGGGTGGGTGACCGCTCATAATGAAGACAATTATCGTCGGTTTTGAAAATTTGCCCAGATGCGCCCCCGCGCAATCCATGCCAGCAAAGTATCAATCAGCCGGTTCATCACGACTTCCGTGCGCTCGGCAAACAGGCCGAAGTTGCCGTAGGCCTCGCCGCTCTGCTCGCTCACCAGGTCGGTCACGCCGCGCAAAATCAGGCAACGTGTTTCGTTGCGCTTCGCCACCCAGGCAATCGCGCCTGACTCCCAGTCTCCGGCAATCGCGCCATACTCGGCTTTCAAATGTGGAATTTCTGCGGCGATCAAATCGCGGTCGGCGGAGACCATCAGCGCCCGGCGCGCACTTGTCGGGAGCGGATCGCGTAGCCATGATAAATCCAGGTCAGTTGCGTAAAAGGCAATCGCCTCCGCCGGGTCGCCCATCTGCTCGACGATGTCGTAAACTATCGTCCGCTCCACCAGCAGGATCGTGCCCGCTTCCACTTCCCCCTCAAAACCGCCGCAGGTGCCAAGATTGATCAATAATGATGGCGACCAGCGATCAATCACGTACTGCGTCGAAGCCGCCGCTGAGATTTTCCCCCAGCCGCCGTGAAAGAAAATTACCGGCTCGGTGGAGCCGCCCACTGCTAAATCAGCTTTGAACCACTCCCCAAGCGGCGAAACTTCCCGGCCGGCGTCGGGGAAACGTTTGCTGATAGCCCGCCACTCGGCCCCGGCTGAGATGAGAATAACGATGCGAGTTCTGGTTGAGTCAGACAAGATGGCTTCCTTTCGGCAAAATAACGGTAAAATTCTACCAGTCATTCAAGGAGCAAGCTACTACATGAAACTAAATCGCTTTGCCAACTATGCCTGGAGCGTGCTGGCTTACAACGTCGCCGTCATTTTGTGGGGCGCTTATGTGCGGGCCACCGGCTCGGGCGCCGGGTGCGGCGGCCACTGGCCCACCTGCAACGGCGAAATCATCCCGCAGGCAACACGAGTGGAAACAATCATCGAGTTCTCGCACCGCTTGTCGAGCGGCCTGGCGCTGGTGTTGGTCGTCGGCCTGGCTGTCTGGGCCTTCCGCGGTTACGCCAAAGGCCACCTCGTCCGGCGCGGAGCGGCAGTCTCGCTGGCCCTCACCCTCGTCGAGGCCTTGCTCGGCGCCGGATTGGTGCTCTTCGACTTAGTGGCCCAGAATGCATCGTTGACCCGGGCTGTTTCCATTTCATTGCATCTGCTTAACACCTTCATGCTGTTGGCCGCTCTGGCGCTTACGGCCTGGTGGGCGTCGGGCGGTGAGCCGGTGGACTTCAGAGACGCCGCCGCTTGGCCGCTCTTGATCGGCGTCCTCTCGATGCTGATCCTCGGCGTCAGCGGCGCAATTGCGGCGCTGGGTGACACACTCTTTCCCTCGACTTCGCTCTCCGCAGGGCTGACGCAGGATTTTTCTTCTAGCGCCCATCTCTTTATTCGCCTGCGATCCTATCACCCCTTCATCGCCATTGCTGTTGGACTGCTTTTGATGGCAATAGCCAACAGGCATGGTTTCTCGAGTCCGAAGCGGAGGGTGAAACGGCTGGCGGTGATGTTGGTTGGGGCAATCGTCATGCAATGGGCCGCCGGCGCTGTCAACGTTTTCCTGCTGGCGCCGGTGTGGATGCAGATCGTTCACCTGTTGTTGGCCGATCTGGTTTGGATTTTGCTGGTACTCATGATTGCCGGAATCTTGGCGCGCGTGCCAGAATCCGAATCTTTTGGAGCGGCGGCGGATTATGCACACCTCTGATCTTCGCAAAACCTACAGCTTTGGCGGCTTGAGCGAGAGCGATCTCGACTCCGATCCGTTTGCCCAGTTTGGCAAATGGTTTCAGCAGGCGGTGGAGGCCAAACTTACCGAGCCAAACGCCATGACGTTGGCGACGGCCACGAGCGACGGCTTCCCCTCGGCGCGCATGATTCTGCTCAAGAGCTTTGACGAAGATGGCTTTGTCTTTTTCACCAATTACGAGAGTCAGAAAGGTCGTGAACTGGCTGAGAACCCGAGCGCGGCGCTGGTATTTTATTGGGCCGAGTTGGAGCGCCAGATTCGGATCGCGGGCGCGGTGAGCAAAGTGCCACGCCAAGAATCCGAAGAATATTTCAAGAGCCGGCCAGAGGGAAGCCGCCTTGGCGCGTGGACCTCGCGGCAGAGCCAGGTGATTTCGGGCCGGGAGGTGTTGGAAGAGAGATTGAAAAAGTTGACGGCTGAATATCAGGATCGCGAGATTCCGACGCCGCCATTCTGGGGGGGCTACCGCCTCTCGCCTCAGACCATTGAGTTTTGGCAGGGCCGCCCCAACCGTTTGCATGACCGTTTGCGTTACACAAGACAAAGTGATAACCGTTGGCTGATTGAGAGATTGTCGCCATAATTCTTTGCCGCGAATTACGCGAATTGCCGCGAATTTTCTCTATTCGTGTAATTCGCGCGAAGCGATTCGTGGCTGAGGTTTTCATGCAAGCTTCCTACCCGATCCTTGAATTTGATCCTTCACCAAAAGCAATCCTTGAGCCGCACCTGATTCACGACAAGATTGACATTCCTGAACGTTGCGTGGTGTGTTTCTTCGCCGACGTGTTTGACACGTTGAGAGCGAATGGCAAATTGAAGGTTGTGGCGACTCAGCGAAGCGAGATTGGCGACAACCCGATCTATGAACTTGATATGGATGGGCGGCGGCTGGCGGCGTTTCACCCGGGCGTGGGCGCGCCATTGGCGGCGGCATTTTTGGATGAGGTGATCGCTCTGGGGTGCAGGAAGTTCATCGCTTGTGGCGGGGCCGGGGTGCTGAATCGCGAAATCGCCGTTGGGCATTTGGTGGTGCCTACCTCGGCAGTGCGTGACGAGGGAACATCGTATCACTACCTGCCGCCGAGCCGCGAAGTGAGCGCCAGCCCCGAAGGCGTGGCCGCTATTGAACAAGCGTTGCAAGCCGACGGCATCAGCTACATTGTAGGCAAGACGTGGACGACCGACGCCATCTACCGCGAGACGCCGGGCAAGGTGAAACTTCGGAAGGAAGAAGGCTGTCTAACGGTGGAGATGGAAGCCGCCACCTTCTTTGCCGTCTCTCAGTTCCGGGGTGTGACCTTTGCCCAAATCCTTTACGGCGGCGACAACCTGGACAGCGAGAAGTGGGACTCGCGACACTGGGATAAGCAATCTTCAATTCGCGAGAAGTTATTCTGGCTGGCGGCTGAGGCGTGTTTACGGTTGTAAGGTTGACTAATTTTGATTCACGAAATTACACGAAGAAAGCGAGAGGACGATGACTATATCTGGCTCTCCCGTTTTTGACGGGATTTATGGGTGTCACCCTGAGCGAAGCGAAGGGTCTCTAGCTGGTTGCGCCGAGATTCTTCGCTTCGCTCAGAATGACAGGGACGCTTTCCCGTTAAAGCCGGAAGAGCCCTATATCTCAATCCAGTGAGCGGCCTTTGATCGAGCGTGCCTTTTTAGAGCCGCATGAGCGGCGGTTGCGCACCGGCTGGCGGATCGGCATTCATGGCCTGGCGTTTTTTGTGGCCGTGTTTGTGTTCAGCATTCTGGCGGGACTGGTGGCGCTGTTCACAAGCGCGTCAGAGATGGTGGTGATGGCGTTGAGCGGCGGGGCCATGTTCGCGGCGGTGACGCTTACTGTCTTTTTGGCGCGCCGGTTTTTGGATCGGCGGACGATTTTGAGCCTGGGTTTTGCGCGCGCCAGGGCGGTTGCGGACGTGGCGGCAGGGTTTGTAGTTGCCGGCCTGATGATGGGCGCGGTCTTTGTGATCGAGTGGGCGCTAGGCTGGCTGCGAGTCGAGTCGGTGGCGTGGACGACGGAGTCATTATTCACAGTCATCATTCAGTTGTTCGTCTGGCTATTGATCTTTCTAGCGGGCGCGTGGGCGGAAGAGCTGTTGTGCCGGGGCTACTGGTTGCAAAACATTGCCGAGGGGCGCGGCCTCGTTTGGGGGGTGATCGTTTCGTCCGTGTTATTTGGACTCCTGCACGGCCTGAACCCGAATGTGACGGTGACGGCGATTGCGTTGCTGGCCCTGGCCGGAGTCTTTTTGGCTGTGCCGTACTTGTACACCCGCCAGTTGTGGATGCCCATTGGCCTGCACCTGGGCTGGAATTATTTCGAGGGCAACATTTTTGGCTTTCAGGTGAGCGGGCTGGATACGTTCCGGCTCATTCGCTCGACGGTGGGCGGGCCGGAGATCATCACCGGCGGCGCGTTTGGCCCCGAGGCCGGGCTGATTGTGTTGGTGGCGATGGCTCTGGGCACGTTGCTGATTTACATGTATGCGCGCGGCCGCCGGACAGTTTAATACTTTTAGGAGTTACGCACTTCAGGCCAATTTGAACCACGAATCGCTTCGCGCGAATGGCACGAATTGGAGACTCAAAATTCGAGAAATTCGTGCCATTCGTGGTCAGATTTTTCGCAACTGCGCAATTCCTGACTTTCAGAACCAACAGTTTTTTAGAGAGGCGTCTTCCCATGATCAATAACGGCACACCCGCCATTCAGGCCCGGGGCCTTCGTAAAACGTATGGCAAACATGAGGCGGTCAAACATGTTGACCTGACCATCCAACCCGGCGAGATCGTCGGCTTCCTTGGCCCGAACGGCGCGGGCAAAACCACCACCATCAAAATGCTCACCGGCCTGCTCAAGCCCACTGCCGGGCAAGCCGCCATCCTGGGCCACGATATTCAAAAAGAACCGGTCAAGGCCAAGGCCGCATTTGGCTACGTGCCCGACACGCCCAACCTTTACGGCAAACTCAGCGGCTGGGAGTTTTTGCGTTTCATCAGCCGCCTGTATCGCGTGCCAAAAGATCAGGCCGAGCGGCGCGCCAACGAACTGTTGAAGTTGTTCGAGCTTTCAACGGCGGCCAGCGATTTGATCGAGGGCTACAGCCACGGCATGAGGCAAAAGGTGGCGCTGGCCGGGGCGCTCATTCATGATCCCCAAGTGTTGTTCCTCGACGAGCCAACCGTCGGCCTTGATCCAAGATCGGCCCGGTTGATTAAAGACCTGCTGGTTCAACTACGCGACCGGGGAACCGCCGTGTTTTTCTCCACCCACATTCTGGAAATCGCCGAGCGCATGTGCGACCGGGTGTTCATCATTGACAAGGGTGAGATCGTGGCCGCCGGGACGATGGCGGAACTGCGCGCCCACCAGGGGGCGGGGTCGCTCGAAGACATCTTCCTCACCCTCACTGGCGGCGCCGAGTATGCGGAGATTGCTCAGGTGCTGGCATGATCGCCGATACTGCCCTGTTGCTGACGCTTCGCTTGCAGTTGGCCTGGAATTCATTCCGCGGCTATCGTCTGCCTCGAAAACTTTTGTACATCCTTGGCGGCGGCTGGTTTGGCTTTTCGCTCGGCAGTGTCTCCACCGTTGCCGGTTACGGGTTGGGTGCCCTGTTACGCCGCTTTCCGGATTTGCGCCTCGAGCCGTTGATGCCGGGCGTGATCTTGACGGTTGTGGCCCTGTTACTGTTGGTGAGCAGTTTCGGCGTGGCCCTGGGGTCGCTGTTCCTCAGTAGTGATCTGGAACTGCTCATGAGCGCGCCAGTCGATCGACGGGCGGTCTTCATTAGCAAAATTTTGGATAGCATAGCGCTCTACTACGTTCTGGTGTTCATCACCGCCGCCCCGGCGCTGGTCACTTACGGCTTTGGCCTGCGCTACGGCCCACTGTATTACGTGCTGGCCCTGATTGCCATCCTCGGCACGCCGTTGTTGCCTGCCGGGCTGGGCGCACTGCTGGTGATGGTGGTGGCCCGCTTTGCGCCGGCCCGGCGCGTGCGCGAAGTGATGGGGTTGGCCGCCGCCCTCTTCGGCGTGACCTGCAGTGTCATCAGCAATCTTTCACGGACGTGGACTCGAGGACTCAGTGGAACCCAGTTTAGTCTGGAAGCGATCTTGTCTCAGGTGCAGGCCTTTATCAATTTGCCGATCCCGTCGCTGGTGGCCGGGCGCGGGTTGGCGGCGGCGGGCATCGGGGACATTGCCACCGCGGTGGTTGACTTGTCCGGCTTTCTGCTGTTGACGTTTGGCTTCTTTGCCGTTTGCGTATGGCTGGCCGACACGTTGTATGTGAGCGGTTGGGTGCGAATGCAAAGCAGTGGCAGTGCCAATCGTAGCAAGCAACGGGCAGAGAAAGAGGCGGCCAACAGCGGCTTGCTGGGCAATGCCCCGGCCTCGCTGGCCGTTGCCCTCAAAGACTGGCGCGTGATTCCCAGAGACTTGCGCAACTTCGCCCAGTTCCTGGCGCCGCTATTCTTGTTGCCGGTGCTCTATCTTAACTTGCTCGGCGGCGGCGGGCCGCGCAGTTTCAACGCGATAGCTCAGGCTAATACGTTTGCCCAGGGGCGGGTGAACTTTAGCAACATCTTTGCCGCCGCCGGTGTGCTCGTCACCACCTTCCTTGTCTTCAACCGTATCGCCTCCACCAGCATCAGCATGGAAGGCAAAGCCTGGTGGTTGCTCAAGACCGCCCCTATTTCGGGCCGGGAACTGTTGCTCGGCAAGTTTGTCGCCGCGATCATGCCGTTTTCCGTCGTTGGCACATTGCTGATGATCGGCGTGGCCGTGTGGCGCGGCTTTAGCCTGTTCGGGTTTTTGTACGGCTGGTTCGGAATGATCTTGTTGGGCGCGGGCATGATGGCAATTGAAATTGGGCTGGCGGTGCCCTGGGCAAATTTGGAGTGGGACGACCCGCGCCGCATGAGTTCAGGGTGGGGGGCGTTGTTCGCCCTGGCGGGTTACATCATCCTGGGCCTCCTGGCTGGACTCTTATTGAGTCTGCCCCTCATCGCTCGGGCGTTCCTGCCATCACTGGAAGTGATGGCCTGGTTCGTCGGCCCGTTGAGCGCGATAGCTGCCACCGCCGCGATCGGCGGATTGGTGGCGCAGTTCGGCCTCAGCCGCTTGGGCAATGTGGGTGAGGCGTAGGGGCGCGGTGACGAGTGCCGTCAAGATTTTGGGCGCGCTGGCTGGCGGTTACGCACAGCGCCCCTGTGGGGGAAACCGCGCCTACAAAAGGCCCAAAGTCCGCCTTCGCGGACTCCGGCGGGTGAGGCGTTAGCCTGCGAAGGCAGGCTTCGTGCTTTTTGTTGCTGCGATTTCAAT
>CAYSIV010000259.1:7760-9068 GCA_964431175.1 uncultured Anaerolineales bacterium | reverse complement strand
GCCGCATCTATTGCCTGGGCGCGCCTATTTATCAGTTGTGCCTGGTGGCCAAGGGGGCGGTCTCGGCGCTGTTTTTCGATCCGTCAGTCAACCTGTGGGATCTGGCGTTCCCGTCTCTTCTGTTAGAGCGAACCGGCGCGGTGATGGTTTATGCCTCCGGCCGGCCGGTGATTCTTTCTGAACTTATAGGGCGCGGCAAAGCCCCGGAGCCAATTTTCGCCGGAGGCGCCGAAATAGTTGACATCCTGCGCCAGAAAATCACATCGAAACGCGCGGCGTGAGATCCGAATCTCCGTTCCTGTACTTTCCGCCCGACCTCTCACCCTCCTCGAAAGAATCTGAAACGGTCACCAGATTTATCGTATTGACCGGGAAGAAAATAGTTTATCCGGTAAATTCGTTCAATCCGTTGACAAAAATTCCATTGGCGGCAACACTTGAAAATGAGAGGTAAAGAAGTGCTTTGCATTCTTTGCCTCTTTGCTGTTAAACTTGAGACATGTCTTTGTCAAACTCCCGGCGTTGGTGGAGCTTCACGGTGACAGCTCTCCTGCTGGCCGCCGGTTGGACGTGGCTCGCCCGTGTTCCCGACTCAGCAGCTTCAGCCGGGCGACTCGCCAGCCCGCGCCAGGGCTTCCCCGCGCCTGACTTCACCCTCACCGGCCTAAACGGCGGCTCGACCACGCTTTCAGCCCAACAAGGCAAGGTTGTCATTGTCAACTTATGGGCCAGTTGGTGCGGGCCGTGCCGCGCCGAAATGCCCGCCCTCCAAAAACTGTATGAAGCCAATAAAGATCGCGGCCTCGAAGTGCTGGCCGTCAACAGCACCTTTCAAGACACGGAGGCCGACGCCCGCGCTTTCGTCCAAAACCTGAAACTCACCTTGCCCGTTCTGCTTGATAAAGACGGCGCAGTGAGCCGCCGCTATTTACTGCGCGCCCTGCCCAGCACCTTTATCATCGACCGCAAAGGCATCATTCGCGCTGTTCTCGTGGGCGGGCCGGTGAGCGAGGCCGTTCTGCAAACAAAGATCGAATCGCTATTGAACGAAGCGCCCTGAATGTTTCCTATTCTTCAATTCGGCCCGCTTGCCATTCAGGTCCCCGGACTCGCCTTGCTGATCGGCGTGTGGGTGGGGCTGGCCCTGACCGAAAAAGAAGCCGCCAGCCTCAAGCTCAACCCGGATGCCGTGTATAACCTGGCCCTCACCGGTTTGGTGGGCGGCCTCATCGGTGCGCGGCTGGCTTACGCCGCCCGCTACCTCGCTGTCTATGCCGCCGACCCGCTAGCCATTTTCTCGCTCAACTC
>CAYSIV010000259.1:1317-7750 GCA_964431175.1 uncultured Anaerolineales bacterium | reverse complement strand
GGCGCATTTCGCCTCCGCACTCCACGCAAGCCCAGGTAACCTCATCCACATACGGGCGGTGCAGATCGAGCTGGGACAGGTCTTTGCCCGCTTTTTCGCTCAACTCGGCTACGCTGGCCTCAACAGAAGGCGCGCTCATTGGGCTTGTCGCCGCGCTGGTTTATGGCTCACGCCGCAAGTTGCCTCTCCGAACAACATTAGATGCGCTGACGCCAGCCCTGGCAGTGATGGGCGTTGCGGTTGCCGCCGCCCACTACGCCAGCGGCGACGCCTTCGGAGCCCCGGCCCGCTTGCCGTGGAGCATTTACCTATGGGATGATTACCGGCACCCATCACAAGTCTATGAGTTGCTGGCGGCAATGGGGGTAATGGGAACGTGGTGGGGGATTCGGCGGCGGTGGCGGCTGAACCCGGGAGTCATGCTCTGGGTGGCCGCCGCCGCTTCAGCCTCAACCCGAATCTTTCTCGAAGCGTTTCGGGGCGACAGCCTAATCACCGTTGGCGGTTTGCGGCTGGCGCAGGTGTGGGGAATCGTTGCGTTGGCGATCAGCCTGGTGATGATAAGAGCCTGGAATCAAAAAGCGGCAGCTTCCGCCGCCGCTTTTAAGAACGTCCAACATGATTAGATGTTGGAAACAATGTTTGAGAACACGTTACCGATTGCCGGGCCAAGCAACGCCAGAATGACGATTACGACGACAGCCACCAAAACGAGGATCAATGCATATTCTACCAACCCTTGACCCTTTTCGTGCGGAATGAATAACATTTTGTTTCACCTCCCTTCATTTCTAAATTTCCGAGTTAGGAGTATATTACCCCGAAACCCGGAAATTAACTGTTTGGTTTCAGAGGAAACTGTTGGCGAAAGTTGGCGTTATGCTCGAACCGGAGCAACAACCCTCACAAACTGGTTTGAACGCTGAAAGCAATCATGCCCGATTGTTGGAGCTTCTAGCCGGCGCAACCCGCAAATTGAACGACCTTCGCGAGCCGCAAGCGTTAATGGACCAGGCCGTGAAGGACTTGCATGAGAACTTCGGGTTCGATCTCATTTGTTGCCTGACGGTTGAAAAAAGCGGGCTGGTACTGCGAGCCATGCGCGGCGTGCTGGCAGTACCGTTTCAGCTTGGCGACCCAATCCCGGCAGGGCAAGGCCTGGTCGGCCAGGCGGGCCAAACCGGCCAAAGGCAATTTGCCCGAGGCAAAGTCACCGAGATTGCCATCCCTCTTCGCACCCGAGACAAAGTGATTGGCGTGCTGGACGCGCAAAGCGAACGAGGCGATGCATTCCAGCCCTTCAACATCAACCTCCTGGAAACCATTGCCGCTTCACTGGCCGCAAATTTACATTCAAGTTTGCTGGCTGTCGAACTCAAAGCGCAGGATCGGTTGACCCGGGCTTTACAGCGCATCAGCGTGGCGGCAAATGCATCTCTCGACCTTTCAACCGTCCTGGAAACCGTTTGCGGCGAAATCAGCATTGCTTTGGATGTGGATGAGGTGGAAGTCTGGCTGTTGGAAGACGACGCGGAAACACTCCAACTGACAATTCTACACAGTCCACAACCACACGCCATTCTGGGCGAGCGCCTCTCCCTATCCGATCCGTCTTCTGTTGTTGCCCAAGCGGCGCGTGAAAACCGCTCTGTCGCCGTAAACAAGATACAACACGCCGCGGATGGCTCGTCTCGCCTCAAACACGTCTCTGAGGCCCAGGCTTTGCTGGCCGTTCCCATCTTCAAAGACGGACAACCGTTTGGCGTGTTAGCGCTCACCGACAGCCGGAAGCCTGATCGCTTTGACGAAACGGAGGCGGTAGCCGCCGCCCTGCTCGGCAACCACCTTGCCGTCGCCATCAATAACGCCCGCCGCTTCGCCAGAACCGAGCGCCGGGCCGCGCAACTTAGCTTGCTCTACGATGTCAGCCAGCAGACGTCCACTTCGCTTGACGAAACCGAAATACTGCAACGCATCATGACGGCTGTGGTTGAACGATTCAAGTTTGTCGAGGCCGCCGTGTTAGTGCCCGCCAGCCAGGATGACTTGGAGTTAGTGGCCTTCGCCACTTCAGACGACACGGAGATGGGTCCGGGTTTCCGTCAAAAGGCAGGCGCAGGCATCGTCGGGCACGTCGCCCAGACGCGGGCGACATACCTGGCCAAAGACACCAGTAATGACCCGTATTATTTCACCGTGACCGGCCACAAGACCGGCTCGGCGCTCGGCATTCCCATCCTGCGCGAAGGCGCCTTGCTGGGCGTGTTTTACGTCGAGAATGTTGGCATAGGCACACTTGGCCCGGAAGATGTGTTGGTTATGGAGGCGCTGTCTGGCCATATTGCCACGGCAATGGAAAACACGCGCCTTTTTGCCCGGGCTAATGATCGTTTGCGCGGAATGAGGGCGCTTCAGTCTCTCTCGAGAGCAGTCGCATCATCTTTGGAACCAACTGAAATTTTCCAGACAGTCGTGCGGTTACTACACGTTGCTTTTGGGTACAAATACGTCGCCGTTGGCCTGCTGGAGAACGACATCGTCTATGTAGGCGCGCAGATCGGTTACCCAACAGACTCTGCAATTATGAAAATATCGATCACGACAGGCGTTACGGGCCGGGCCGTTCGCGCCGGCCAGACCCAGTTCGTCAAGAATGTGGCCGCCGACCCCGATTTCATTAAAGCCGTCCCGGATATCGAAAGCGAAATATGTATTCCTTTGCTCAAAGACCAAATCGTTCTGGGCGTGCTCGACGTTTCATCCACGCCAAACCGGCCTCTCACCGAAGCCGATTTAGACTTGTTGACGCTCTTCGCCGGTCAAGTCACGGTGGCCATTGATAACGCCCAACTGTACAAAAACAGCCAGCGTCGGGCCGGGATGATGGCCGCCCTTCACGCCAATTCGCTCGATATGGCCGTTGCCCACGATCTCCAGACGCTCTTGTACACAATTGTCGAGCGCGCGGCCAAACTGCTCCAGGCCCCCAGCGGTGGGCTTTATCTATGCGATTCTGAACGACAGGAAGTTCGTTGTGTGGTGTCGTACAATACCGCCCATGATTTTACCGGAACTGTTCTTAAATATGGCGAGGGCGCCGCAGGCCAAGTGGCCGCCACCGGCCAGCCACTGATCATTGACGATTACCGCACCTGGCCGGGCCGCGCCGCCATCTACGAAAAAGCGCAACCGTTTATCTCCGTGCTCAGTGTGCCCATAATCTGGAAGGAGCAGGCAATCGGAGTCATCCATGTCGAACACCATACCCAGGCAAATTTCTTCACCCAGGATGATCTAAGCCTGATGATCCTGTTCAGCAACCAGGCCGCGGTTGCCGTCGAAAATGCCCGCCTGCTGGCCGAAACCAACCGCACCGCCGAAGAGCAACGGCTGTTGTTCAATGCCACCCGCGACTTCACCGCCGGGCTGGCCGAGGACGATGTCCTGCGAGCCATTGCCAGGCACATGTTCAACGTTATCCACACCGTAGAGTGCAATATCATCCGCTGGGATCGGCCCAACAACCGGCTGATCTCACTGGTGGACTATAACGGCAAGAACTTTGATGTCAGCGATGTGCCCGAGGCCGACACGAACCTGGCCAATTATCCAGCCACTCGCCACGTATTGGAAAGCCGCCAACCCCTGGTCGTCTACGCCGACGACCCTCAGAGCGATCCGGCCGAACGCGCTTTGTTGAAGCGATATGGCTATTCGAGTCTGCTCATGGTTCCCTTGATTGCCAGCGAGCAATCTCTTGGCGTCGTCGAACTGTTTCGGGGGCCCGCCCAGACCGCCTTCTCCGCCTCTGACATTCAACTGGCCCAGGGCCTGGCGGCCCAAGCGACCGTTGCGCTGGAAAACGCCCATCTGCACGCCACTGTCAAAGAACAAGTGCACGACCTGGACGCTCTCCTCACCGCCAACACCGCCCTGCTCAGCACCCTTGAACTCGACCCCCTGCTTCACAATATCCTCTCTGCCGCCATTGACACGATTCGCGCCGCCGAGAAGGGCACTATTCTGCTGGTTGATCCACCCAGCGGCCAATTGCAAATTCGTGCCGTGAGCGGCTACACCGACCCGCGAGTTACAAATCTTGCCTTTGCCAGCAATGACGGCTATGGCGCCAAAACCGTAAGAGAAAAACGCCCTCTGCTCATCACGGATGCCCGCTCCGACTCCAGCATCCGCTATGACGGCGATATACCTGAAGTGCTTGGCATTCACTCCGCCATCGTCGCCCCTTTAATCTTTGAAGAGTCCTTGCTCGGCGCAATCGCCCTCGACTCAACCCAGCGCTCGGCCTTCACTCTAACCGACCTGAACTTGTTGGCCGCCTTTGCCAAAACCGCCGCCGCTTCCATCAACCATGCTCGCGTCCATGCCGAAGCTCAAAGCCTGGCCGCCACCGACGGCCACACCGGCCTGGCTAACCGCCGCGCCTTCGACCGCGCCCTCACCCTCGAACTCAATCGGGCCGAACGTTACGGTTACCCGCTCTCCCTCATCATCCTCGACATCGACAGCTTCAAAATCTACAACGACACTTACGGCCACCCGGCTGGCGACGAACGCATCAAGGCCCTGGCCGACTTACTGCGCTCCAACTTGCGCGATATGGACAACGCCGCCCGCTACGGCGGCGAAGAGTTTGCCGTCATTCTGCCTCACACCGACAAAACCGGAGCCGTGGCCCTGGCCGAGCGCATCCGCGTCGCCGCCGAGGCCTCGGCCCCCGGCCCGCACCCGCCCAACCAACCCATCCCCGGTTACACCGTTAGCCTCGGCGTGGCCACCTTCCCCTCCGACGGCTACACGCCGAGCGGCCTATTGCTCGTCGCCGACAACGCCGAGCTTGCCAGCAAACGCGCTGGCAAGAATCGCGTCTCGTCCGCCCTCGTAACTGCCGACATTCGCCCCTGATCCGCTGTCGTGAAACTGGAGTTTAGAGTTCACGCCCGGCAGATTTGGCAATCCGCTGAGCCAAGAGTAATTTTGTAGGGCGAGGCTGATGAGTTCGGTAGTGACGACTTCAGTCGTCAGCAAGCGACTGAAGTCGCTACTACAAGCCATCAAAACAAGTTTAGTGAACGCTCTATTCCGCCCGTCACCTTTGGTCTTAAGCGGATTAGACGGCCCGCAACAAGATTTATCAGCCAACGAGAGTCATCCCCGCCTTTCCCTCTCCGTCGTTTCAGACTACAATCCTCTTCATGCCGGATGAAACGAACATCACGCACGGCGGCATTACCAACCGAGGCCAGATCACGCTCGGCGCTGGCGACATCACCGGGCGTGACAAGGTCACTCACAACTACTTCCTCCCCGACTCGCTCGAACTGACCGGCTCGCGCCTCGCGCCGCGCAACCCGCTCTTTGTGGGCCGCGCCAAACTGCTGGCCGAACTGGCCGAACGATTGAACGACGACGGTTCGCTCGTCGTCCTTGTCGGTTACGGCGGGCTGGGCAAGACGCAAACCGCCGTCGAGTTCGGCCACCGGTACATGGCCCAGTTCCCCGGCGGTGCCTTCTTCCTCAACTGCGCCCACGCCGACTCGGTCTCTGCCGAGATCGCCACCTGCGGCAGTGAGGGGCGAGTCAACTTCCCCGGCTACGACGGCCTCCCCCTGCCTCAA
Source organism: uncultured Anaerolineales bacterium (assembly GCA_964431175.1). GTDB lineage: Bacteria > Chloroflexota > Anaerolineae > Anaerolineales > VGOW01 > VGOW01. The sequence goes on along the minus strand of CAYSIV010000259.1, from coordinate 2,111 downwards.
CAACTCGCCATCGTCCAACGCGAATGGGCCAAGCCGATCCCCCGCCTGATCATCATGGACAACGCCGAAGAGGCGGAGATCATCAAACAGTGGCGGCCAGCCTCAGGGGGATGCCGCCTACTGGTCACCGCCCGCCGCGCCGCGTGGTCGCCGTCTCTCACCCCCAACCTGATTCATCTCCCGCCGCTGGATCGCCCGGACAGCCTGAGGCTGTTGGCGCAAGGAAGCGAGGCGTTTGCGAACGACAGCGCCGCGAACGAAATTGCCGATTCGCTGGGCGACCTGCCGCTAGCTTTGCACTGCGCCGGAGCTTACATGACTCACTACGGCCTTCCCCCGGCGGACTACCTGGCCGAACTGAAAGCCAAAGCCTCAACACTCCAACACGAATCGCTCGGCGACTGGCTGACCGGACACGAGTCCCTGCCCACCGGCCACACCCCGAACGTCATTGCCACATTTGAGTTGAGTTACCAATCTCTAATCTCAAATCCCAAACTTCAAACTCCAAACCGCGAAGCGCAGAGTGAATTTGAATTTGGGAGTTTGAAGTTTGCAGTTGAGATATTTCACCTTCTCGCCCACTGCGCCCCCGCCGCACCACTGCCGTGCGAAGTGCTGATGAAGGCGGCAGCCCTGAGCGAAGCCGAAGGGGAAGATGGCAAGCAACTCACCGACGCCCTGCACGAGTTGAGCAACGTGGGCCTGATTGACCTCGACAGCCAACTCCAACCCATCATTCACCGCCTGCCGCAAGAGTTCGCCCGACTGCGGGCTGACGACGCGAGCGCGGA
>CAYSIV010000259.1:0-1307 GCA_964431175.1 uncultured Anaerolineales bacterium | reverse complement strand
CAGCGCGTCGGCTAGGGGCCAGGCGCCGAGGTAGGCGTTGGCGCTGACGACGCGAGCGCGGATGCGGAGCGAATGGAAAAGGTGGTGGGCAAGATGGCTGTTCAAATCAACAAGGCTGGACTGCCAGACGTGTTGAAGCCATTGCAGGATCACTTGCAAACACTGGCCGAACGCGCCGAAGCACGAGGCTCAGAAAATGGGGCGTGGCTTTTCAACGACCTGGGCTATCATCTCCATGCCATCGCCGATTACGCCGCCGCCCGCGCCGCTTTCGAGCACGCTCTGGCAATTGATGAAAAGACCTTCGGCAAGGACCATCCCAAAGTTGCCATCCGCGTCAACAATCTCGGCACAGTGTATAAAGACTTGGGCGATCTGCCCACCGCCCGCGCCGCTTACGAACGCGCCCTGACCATTGACGAGAAAGCCTTCGGCTCCGACCATCCCAACGTCGCCACCGACGTTAACAATCTCGGCTCGGTGTACCAAGACTTGGGCGACCTGCCCGCCGCCCGCGCCGCTTACGAACGTGCCCTGGCCATTGACGAAAAGGCCTTCGGCAAAGACCATCCCAACGTCGCCACCGACGTCAACAATCTCGGCACAGTGTTCCGGCAGATGGGCGACCTACCCGCCGCTCGCGCCGCCTACGAACGCGCCCTGGCCATTGACGAGAAAGCCTTCGGCTCCGACCATCCCAACGTCGCCACCGACGTCAACAATCTCGGCACAGTGTTCCGGCAGATGGGCGACCTACCCGCCGCTCGCGCCGCCTACGAACGCGCCCTGGCCATTGACGAGAAAGCCTTCGGCCCTGACCATCCCAACGTCGCCATCCGTGCCAACAATCTCGGCGAGATGTACCAAGCCCTGGGCGACCTGCCCGCCGCCCGCGCCGCCTTCGAACGCGCTCTGAAGATTATGGAGAGGTACGCGCCGAACAACCCCAACACGAAACTCTTCTGCGAGAATTTGGCGGGGGTAGTGAAGGAGATGGAGCAGAACCACTGAAACACTGAGGGGTACTGAGGGCACTAACCAACGTACTCAGTGGAGTCAGTCTGTGGAGTGCCTCAGTGATTCAACTACCCGCGAGAATTTGGCGCAGGTAGTGAAGGAGATGGGGCAGAACCACTGAAACACTGAGGGGTACTGAGGGCACTAACCAACGTACTCAGTGGAGTCAGTCTGTGGAGTGCCTCAGTGATTCAACTACCCGCGAGAATTTGGCGCAGGTAGTGAAGGAGATGGGGCAGAACCACTGAAACACTGAGGGGTACTGAGGGCACTAACCAACGTACTCAGTG
>CAYSIV010000258.1:0-9092 GCA_964431175.1 uncultured Anaerolineales bacterium | reverse complement strand
AACGTGGCCAGGTGGTCGCGCTCGGTAAAGGCGGGGCGTTCCAATGTGTCGCCGCGCGCAATGGCAAAATCATCCACGCCGTGCAGAGCCAGATTCATGCGGGCGATGGAAGCCGTCATGTGGTTGCGCTCCTGCCCGTAGAGTTTGAGCGTGCGATATTCGCCGCGTTTGCGCTTCACTTCGTCGAGGGCGGAAATCAACATGCCGCCCGTGCCACAGGTCGGGTCGTAAATCCGCTCGCCCGATTTCGGCTGGAGCATTTGCACCATCAGGTGCACGACGGTGCGGTTGGTATAAAACTCCTGCGCCGTGTGCCCGCTGTCATCGGCGAACTTCTTGATGAGGAACTCGTAGCCGTTGCCCAACTCATCTTCGGGCACATTGGCTAGCGAGAGCATATGTTGCGAGAAATGTTCGAGCAGGTTCTTGAGCGTGTGGTCGGGCAGGCGTTCCTTGTTCGTCCACGGCGCGTCGCCGAAAATGCCATCCAGGCGGTCGGGGTTGGCGGCTTCGATGGCACGGAAGGCGTGTTGAATCGCCTTGCCCACCTCGCGCGCCTTCTCGCGTACTTCGTTCCAATGTCCTTTCGGAGGAATGACAAAGCGCTCATTCGCCATCCCCTCGGCGTAGGCGACGTCAGCGGTCTCGGTGAAGGCTTCGGCATAGTCCGTATCCCACACATCCGAGAGGCGCTTGTAGAACAACAGTGGGAAGATGTACTGCTTATAATCGCCCGCGTCCACCAGCCCGCGCAGGATGATCGCCGCGCCCCAGAGGTAGGTTTCGAGTTCAGGTTGAGAAAGGCGGTCAGTCATCGAGCCACCCGCCTTCCTGCAACAACACACGCAGTTTGGTTTCGGCGTCACGGGCGCGCCCGAGCGCGGTCTTGAAATCGTCAATCGCCACATTCAACGGCGGGATGTCTTCACCGAGCGGCGGCAGGACGTAGCGCGAGATGTTCAACGTCCACCCTTCGGATTGAATGTCAGCGAGACTCACCACCCGGGCGCGATTCTCCACATCCTTGTACGCCTGCACCCACTTCAGCAGGTCGGCGGCGTGTTCGGGGTCGAGGTAATTTTGCGCCCGCCCTTTGCGGAACAGCGCCGACCCATCCACAATCAGCACTTTTTTGGCGCGTTTGGGCGCTTTCTTTTTCCGCAGGACCAACACGCACGCCGCCAGGCCCGTGCCGTAAAACAGATTCGGCGCGAGACCAATCACCGTCTCCACCCAATCCTGCTCCAGCAAATACTGCCGAATCTGCCCCTCGACGCCGCCGCGAAAGAGCGCGCCCTGCGGCAAGACCACCGCCATGCGCCCTCTGCCCGCCGCCATGCTTTTGACCATGTGTTGCACCCACGCGAAGTCGCCGTTGCTATCCGTCGGCAAGCCGGCGAAGGCGCGTCCCCACGGGTCGCTTTCCCAAATCTCGCGCCCCCATTGCTCCAACGAAAACGGCGGATTGGCGATGACGCAGTCAAAGGTGGCGAGGCCGCCAGTGCTGGGATCGGTGAAGACCGGATTGCGCAAGGTATCGCCGCGCTCGACGATGAAATCTTCCATGCCGTGCAGGAGCAGGTTCATGCGCGCGACGGAGGCGGTGGTGAGATTCTTCTCCTGCCCGTAGAGCTTGCCGTAAAAGGTGCGCGGGTCGCCGCCCTGGGCGCGCACATGCGCCACCGCGCCGAGCAACATACCGCCCGTGCCGCACGCCGGATCGTAAATGGTCTCGCCTTCTTTGGGGTCGAGGATGTCCACCAGCAAGCGCACCACACTACGCGGGGTGTAGAACTCGCCCGCCTTGTTATTGGTGGCATCGGCGAAATTCTTAATCAGGTATTCGTAGCCATCGCCGATGATGTCGCTTTCCACATGGCGGTTGCCGAGGGTGAGCGCCGAGAAATGCTCCAGCAAATCCTTGAGGAGCGCGTCGGGCAGGCGGTCTTTGTTCGTCCATTGCGCGTCGCCGAACACGCCGTACAAATGCTTCTGATTGGCGGCTTCAATGCCGCGCATGGCTTTTTGCAGGGCGGTGCCTACACTGGCGGGCGTCTCGCGCACGACGTTCCAGTGACAGCCTTCGGGGATTTGGAAGCGGTGTTCATCGTCAAAATCTTCGCCGTAGGTTTCCACCGCGTCTTCGTACTCCTCATCCCACACATCGCACAGGCGCTTGAAAAACAACAACGGCAGGATGTAACTCTTCCAGTCGGTGCGGTCTACAGGACTGCCGCGCAAAATGTTGGCGGCTTCCCAGAGGTGGCTTTCCAGTTCTGATATTGATAAAGAGTCTGATAGCACGGTCGGAATAGAAGTCATACAACAGAAAATCAGGACGATTCAGGACGTACAGCGCCCCTATTTTACGTTGAAAACCAAAGAGAAATGTCGCGCAAGATGTATTCTACGCCAAATTTCGCGCGCTTTCCGTAGGCAAATGTACTGTATATCGCGACAATGTGCCAGGTGGCTGGCAGGTCTTGCCTGGCCACCGCCGCGCAGGCCCTGGCGTCAATTGAACGGCCTTGCCAATCGCCGCTGCCGCTTCGGTGGAGAAGTTTCGGAGAAAGGCAAAGCAGGGTATAATCAAGTAAAGATATTTGCATTCATAATGAAAATTTGCAGGACAACTTGAATGACCCACCCTTACCTGTCACGCGCGTTGGAGCCAGTTCTGCAACGCGCCGCCCAAGAATTCCCGGCCGTGGTGCTCACCGGTCCGCGCCAATCCGGCAAGACCACGCTGTTGAAGCACTTGTTCGGCGACTCACATCGCTACCTTTCACTGGAACTACCGGATGTCCGGGCGGCCGCCCTCGCCGACCCGCGCGGATTTCTGGAACTCAACCCGGCTCCCATCATCTTCGACGAGATTCAATACGCGCCCGAGTTACTGCCGTATATCAAAGAGGCCGTTGACGGGCGTCGCTCCGTCAGCGGCCAGTATTTGCTCACCGGCTCCCAGAACTTGCTTCTGGCGCAACAGGTCACCGAAAGCCTGGCTGGCCGGGCGGCGATGCTGCGCCTTCTGCCGCTGGCACATCGCGAGCAATCCGGCTGGCCGGCGGCGCCCTTGCCCTGGGAAGCAGGCGAAACATTGTCCAACCGGCCGCGCCTGGGTCTGGCGGCACTCTGGCCCCGCCTGTTGCGTGGCAGTTATCCTGAATTGGCGGCGGATCCGGAGCGTGGCAGTGAACTGTGGCATGCCAGCTACATTCAGACTTACCTGGAGCGCGATGTACGCTCGTTGCGGCAGGTGGGAGACCTGACTCTGTTCCAGAGTTTCCTGCGGGCGCTGGCGGCGCGCAGTGGACAACTACTCAACCTGTCCGATTTAGCGCGTGACCTGGGGGTGGCCGTCAACACGGCCAGGGCCTGGCTGTCAGTCCTGGAAGCGACCTACCAGGTCATCGTCTTGCGGCCGTATTTTGCCAACATTGGGAAGCGGTTGGTGAAGACGCCAAAGGCCTATTTCACCGACACCGGCACGCTCTGTGCGCTGGTGGGGTTGAAGAGCCCGGAACACGCCGCGGGCGGGCCACAGGGCGGAGTGATCTTCGAGACGGCGGTGATCATGGAAGTCTACAAAACCTTGACCCATCGTGGCCAGGAACCGCCGCTATACTTCTGGCGCACAGCCAGCGGCCAGGAGGTTGACCTGATCGTAGATATTGGCCAGAAGCTTGTTCCGGTTGAGATCAAGCTGAGCGCCACCCCTCATCCGGGCATGGCCGAGGGGATCGCCGCGTTTCGTGAGGCATTGGGCCGCAAGGCTGGCCCGGGCTGGGTGGTGCATCCGGGGGATGTTCAACTGCCGCTGGCGCCAAATGTCCGGTCGCTGCCGTTTGCTGATTTGTGAGCTATATCTTGATATGAAGAAGTTGGTCATCGTTGAGTCGCCGGCCAAAGCCAAGACTATTGCCAGCGCCCTCGGCAGGGAGTACACCGTGCGCGCTTCACTCGGCCACGTGCGCGACTTGCCCGACGACGAGCTGGGGGTGGATATTGAGCACGGCTTCAAGCCCACCTATCACCTCCTGCGCCGCAAATCGAAAACGCTGAAGGAACTGCGCGCCGCCCTCGAGGGGGCGGGCGAGTTGTATCTCGCCACCGACCCCGATCGCGAAGGCGAAGCCATCGCCTGGCATCTGGCGCAAGCGCTGAAGCCCAAGTGCAAAATCCAACGGGTAGCGTTTCACGCGATTACACCGGCAGCCATCCAGGCCGCGTTCGCCCAACCAAGGCCGATTGACATGCGCCTGGTCGATGCCCAGCAGGCTCGAAGGGTGCTCGATCGACTGGTGGGCTATCAGGTCTCGCCTCTGCTGTGGAAGTCAACCGGCGGCAAGAGCGCCGGCCGGGTGCAGAGCGTGGCCCTGCGGCTCGTCGTCGAGCGCGAGCGTGACATCCGCAACTTTGTGCCAGTCGAATACTGGACGATCGACGCCGATCTGGCAAAGCAACTTGATCACGCCCAACACTTCCTCGCCCGTCTGATCCAAATCGGTGACAAGAAAGTTGGATTGGGCCAGGCCATCCACCTCAAAACGAAAGAAGAAACCGGGGGCATCATCGCCGACCTGCAGGGCGCGGCCTATCGGGTGAAAGACCTCAAGCGTGAGCGCAAGCTACGCCGGCCCTGGCCGCCGTTCACCACCAGCACCCTGCAACAAGCGGCCTCGGCTCGCCTGCATCTCTCACCCGCCGAGACGATGAAGATTGCCCAGGAACTCTACGAAGGCATTGACGTGGGCGAAGGCAAACCGGTCGGCCTGATTACCTATATGCGCACTGATTCGACGGCCATCGCCCCCGAAGCGCAGGCGGCGGCCCGCAAGATGATTGAAGACACATTGGGCCCGAAGTACCTGCCTGATTCTGCGCCCCAGTACAAGACCAAAGTGAAGAATGCCCAGGAGGCGCACGAAGCAATCCGCCCGACCGACGTGCGGCGCTACCCAAATACGCTCAAGGAGCATCTCACCGGGCGGCAGTTGCAACTCTACGACCTGATCTGGCGGCGTTTCGTCGCCTCGCAGATGACCGCCGCCATCTATGAAGTGACGACGGTCGAGGTGGCGGCCATTTTGAATCATAAACCGCCCTATTTGTTTCGGGCGACAGGCAGGATTCTGATCTTCGACGGTTTCCTGCGTGTTTGGCAGGAGCCTGAGGAGAAAGACAATGACGATGAGCCGCAGACGTTGCCTGAACTGGCGATCCAGGAGTTGCTTGATCTGCTGGCCCTGATTCCGAAACAACGCTTCACCCAACCACCGGCGCGTTACACCGAATCGGCCTTAGTGAAGGCCCTTGAAGAACGCGGCATTGGCCGGCCCAGCACCTATGCCGCGATTCTAAAGACGTTGAAGGAGCGCACTTACGTCGAATTGGAGCAACGAACCTTGTCGCCAACGGCGCTGGGCGAAGTCACCTGCGACGCCTTGATCGCCGCTTTCCCGGAAGTGATGGATTATCAATTCACGGCCCAGGTCGAGGACTGGCTCGACGACGTCTCGCGCGGTGAGCGCGACTGGGTCAAGGCCCTGCAAGCGTTCTATGATCCATTCCGGCAGGCCCTGCAAGCCGCCCCGGCGAAGATGGCGGCGTTTCCCAGGCCGCCACAGTCGCCGACTGCCGCAGAGGACTCATCGCGCAAGAAACCGGGTTCAGGCCGCCGGAGGAGAGCAACGCCAAGCCGGCCCGATCCCAATATTGCCTGCCCCAAGTGCGGCGCGCCGATGGTCAAACGCACCGGCTCGCGCGGTGATTTCTGGGGCTGTTCAAAGTATCCAACGTGCCAAGGGACACGCAACGCCTAACTGTCATTGCCTGCCCTTCCTTGCAAGCGCCGACCCGGTGTTCAGAGACTGTTTCTCAAATCGCTGGCGGTTACGCACAGCGCCCCTGTGGGGGAAACCGCGCCTACGAGAGCACAAAGTCGGCCTTCGCCGACTGCATTTAGCCCGCGCAGGCGGGCTTCGTGCCTTATGTTGCCGCGATTTCAATCGCCGGTCAGAGACTGTTTCTCAAATCGCTGGCGGTTACGCACAGCGCCCCTGTGGGGAAACCGCGCCTACGAGAGCACAAAGTCGGCCTTCGCCGACTGCATTTAGCCCGCGCAGGCGGGCTTCGTGCCTTATGTTGCCGCGATTTCAATCGCCGGTCAGAGACTGTTTCTCAAATCGCTGGCGGTTACGCACAGCGCCCCTGTGGGGAAACCGCGCCTACGAGAGCACAAAGTCGGCCTTCGCCGACTGCATTTAGCCCGCGCAGGCGGGCTTCGTGCCTTATGTTGCCGCGATTTCAATCGCCGGAGTGAATTTCAAAACACTCTCTCATCGCACACTTTGACAAAGCGCTCACTCCATCTTCGGTGAATGGCCCGGGAAGGTGCTTGGGCACTTTCGGGCGCGGGATGCTGCCGGGCGGCGAACGGGTTCAGGCTGAAACCTGCTCCACCCTGGCGGCAATGGCCCGCGCCGCCTCGACCAACTCTGGCGCGGTATCGTAAGCCGCCTGCCCCACCTGGTCGGCGGCTTGGACCTGAGACGTATGCGGCAGATAGCCGAGCACCTCCAGATCCGGCAAGTGAGCTTCAATGTAAGCCCGATCTGCCGGCGACTGGATTTTGTTCCCTACCAGGAACAACTGCTTGAGGCCAATATCGGCGGCCAACCGTTTGATCTGCGCCGCCGTTGCCAGACTGCGCCCCGTTGGCTCAACGACGATGATCATGGCTTCCACCGCCTCGGCGGTTGCCCGGCCCAGATGCTCCACTCCGGCATACATATCCAACAACACCCTCTCATTCCGGCGAAGCAGGATGTGGGACACGAGTTGCTTGAGCAGAACACTCTCCGGGCAGATGCAACCCGAGCCGCCCTTCTCCACTGCCCCAAGCTCCAACAGGGTGATGCCCCGGTGCTTGACAGTGAAGCGCTCCGGGATGTCGTCCACGCGCGGGTTGAGCTTGAAGTAACCGCCGAACGTCCCCGGCTTGGACTCGGTGCGCTCGGCGATCAGGTCACGCATCTCAGCAATCGGGGTGAGCGACTTTAATAAGTGGGGCGGGAAGCCCAGGGCCGCCCCCAGGCATGGCGAGGGGTCGGCGTCAATTGCCAGCACCGCCCCTCCCTGTTCGGCGTAGTGATAAGCCAATAGACTCGTCAGCGTCGTCTTGCCCACCCCGCCTTTGCCGGTAATTGCCAGTTTCATTGATCTAATCTCCCTGCTTCGCGTCTAATCTCCAACCAGCCCCGCCGCCGCGCCTCGTCTCGCAAAGCCAGCAATACGGCTTCCATATTCAGGTCGCTGGCCCAGGCATGCCGGGCCGCCTCCAACACATTGTCCATCCACAACGTCCTGCTAGTCAAGGCCTCCTCGTCGTTCATGACCACCATTTGCAGAAGCGTTTCGAGGGTGATGTCCTGCTCCCGATCAACCCTCTCACTGCAAAACGCGCAGTGCTGGCACTTGCGCACATCCTGGTTCGCGGCGGTAAGCACGACGAGGCGCAAAGGCCTATGTTTCATATCTCTATAGCAAATTGCTTACGGATTGATAGCATTTATCTCAAGGTGACTGTCACGGGGCGGCCTGTGCGCCGAGTTTTCATGATTTACACACCCCGTGACAGTCACCTATAGCAAAGCGACACCATCGATCCGACAACAATTTGCTCTAGTCTCAAGCTGGCGCTGCCTCTCTCACCTCTTCGTGATGCAAGTGGCGGGCGGCGATAAAGCTCAGGCCGTGCCCGGCCAGCGCGCGGGCGGTGTGGTTGAGAGCGTTGTGCTTCTCCAGATAGTTGCGCTCCAACAGCGGCATGTGCCCGCTCTCGATCACCTCAGCCTTGTCGCGGAAGTAGTCGAGAATGTCCGACGGGTGCTCGAGTTTCTCTTCCACTTCGGGGTCGCCGCCTTCGTGCTTGGCCGAGATGTTGGAGACGCGCCCGGCCAGGGCCATCAACTCGTCGCGCCGGTTGTACGGCTGGCGGACGATGCTCTTCCAGGTTTCGGTGATGTGATGCTCGAAGCGGACGACCTTTTCGAAGTCGAGCGCGCCGCGCGCTTCGGCGCACAGCTCAATCGTCTGGTTGTTCACCGAGTTGCTGAAGTTGAAGCCGATGAGCGGGCTGGTGCCGTCTGGGCGGGAAAACAGCTTGGCGCCAATCAGAGTCCACAGCACGGCGTAAGGGTTGTCGTTGCCCATGAACACCGAAATCTTGAATTCGTTGTCAATGCCGAGCTTGTGCAGGAGGTAGCCGAGCAGAACCGTGCCGGGGTTGAGGTTGAGCACTTGCTTGACGCCGTAGTTGGTGTAGTAGTACAGGAACTCGTCGAGCCACATCAACGCATGATCGTTGGGTTGGCCGACTCCGCCAAAATAGCCGGTGATGGTAGCCGGGCCGCCGAGGTGGACGTTGGAGCCGTCGGTGCCTTTGGTGTCGAGCGTTTCCACGTAGCTGGCGCCGATGATCTGCGTGGCGGCGGCCACGGCCAGCAGGTCGCCGTCATCATCCTCCGACTCTCTCATCTTGCGCACGCGGATGAATCGGCCCGGCATCAATTCGCCGTTGGCAATCGCTTGCTTGGCTTCGGCAATCAACCAGGGAAAATACTGGAAGGCGCTGATCTCCAGGGTGACGGCGAAATCGTCGGCGTACTCCATCGTGTCGGCGCGTGGGCCGAGCGCCTTGCGCCGAAAGTCCGGCGCGCTGATGAACGCGCCCTTGTCCCGTTGCTCGATCAGCCATTCCAGATCACGCAGGTACGGCGAGTTAATGCCTTCCAGGCGAGCCATCAGGCTGGGCAAGCGGCGGGCGGCCTCGGCCTGGCGATTGATTTCTTCCGGCGCGCCGTATTTGCGAACCACATTGAGCAAAGCATTGATAACCTGGCTGTCAGGATCGAGCAGAAGCGCGTTGATCTCGTCCAGGTTGGCGGTGGCGATGCGCAATCGTTCTTGAAGGGTGTCAGTCATGTGTGCCTCCTTGGTGGGCAAGTTACTTGCCCTGGAGCGAATTCCACTTTCCTTTAGGGCAAGCGTGCTGAGCCTGTCGAAGCACGCGCCCTTCGACAGGCTCA
>CAYSIV010000257.1:0-9158 GCA_964431175.1 uncultured Anaerolineales bacterium | reverse complement strand
CGCGCAGTTGATAGAGTTGAGCCAGACCAAACGTGTCGGCGCGATCCACGATGAGCGTGTTGGCGTTGGGGATGTCGAGACCGCTTTCGATGATGGACGTGCAGAGCAGAATGTCGATCTCGTCGCCGGTGAAGGCGGTCATGACCTGCTCAAGCTCGTGTTCGTTCATCTGCCCGTGACCCACGCCGATGCGGGCCTCAGGCGCCAGCTTCTCCAACTTGTGTTTGACGATGCCGATCGACTGCACCCGATTGTGGACGAAGAACACCTGGCCGCCGCGATCCAGTTCGCGCAAAATGGCCTGACGCACGGTGCGCTCGTTATAGGGTCCAATATGGGTGATGACGGGCAAGCGCTCATCGGGCGGGGTGTTGATCATGCTGATGTCGCGAATGCCGGTCAAACTCATGTAAAGCGTTCGCGGGATGGGGGTGGCCGTCAACGTCAACACGTCCACTTCCGTCCGCATCTGTTTGAGCCGTTCTTTGTGCGTCACCCCGAAGCGCTGTTCTTCGTCGATCACCAGCAGGCCCAGGTCTTTGAACTGCACATCTTTTGAGATCAGGCGATGGGTGCCGATGACGATGTCCACCTGGCCGATCGCCAGGCCTTCGACGATTTTCTCCTGCTCGGCGTGGGACCGAAAGCGAGAAAGCATTTCCACCTTCACCGGGTAGGCCGCCAGCCTTTGAGCGAAGGTGTTGTAGTGTTGTTGGGCCAGCACGGTGGTGGGTACGAGCACGGCCACCTGGCTTCCGTCATTGACTGCCTTGAAGGCGGCGCGCAGGGCGACTTCAGTTTTGCCGTAGCCCACGTCGCCGCAGATCAGGCGATCCATCGGCCGGGGGCGCTCCATATCGGTTTTGACAGCGGCGATGGCTTTGAGCTGATCTTCGGTTTCGATGTAGCCGAACGAGGCTTCGAGTTCTTTCTGCCAGGTCGTGTCGAGGCTGAAGGCGCGGCCCGGAGCAAGCTCACGTTTGGCGTAAAGCTCCAGGAGTTCGCTGGCCACTTGTTCCGCCGCTTGTTGGGCGCGGGTGCGGGTGTTGAGCCATTCGGCCGTGCCGAGGCGGGAGAGGGCCGGTTCACCATCGACGGCGCCGATGTATTTAGTAAGCCGATCGGCCTGAATGATAGGGACAAAAAGATTGTCGCCGCCATCGTACTGGAGGTGAATGTATTCGCGCTCACTGCCCTCGATGGCGCGTTTTACCAGGCCGAGGTACCGGCCAATGCCGTAATCAATGTGGACGACGAGATCGCCGGGGTTGAAGTCGGCGTAGGCATAAGCGGCTTCGGGTGTTTCGGCGCGTTCGGTGGCGGTTCGGCGGCGGCGCGGCTCGGGCCGGGCCCAGCCGAAGATTTCAGAGTCGGTAAGTAATTGGAGATTAGACGCAAACTGCGGCGATTGGAGGCTGAAGCCGTCGGCCAGAGCGCCTTGAACGAATGCAACCGGGGTGAGCGCGGCGAGGTCCTCAACCGGAGCAATCGCGGGGTTTTGTTCGCTCCACAGCTCGGCCAGGCGGGCGGCCTGGCGGGTGACGACGATGGTGGTTTGCGGTTGCTCACTGGCGGCCAGAAGGTGATCGAGCACTTGTTTGACCTGGCCGCCGAAGCGAGGGCCGGGGGAGAAGTGATCGCTTAGCAAAACCGGGTTGGCGGTGGCAACTTCGTCTTCCAGCCGCCCCAGATGGATTAGCGGTAATCGGGTGAGGTCATCTTGCAGATCCGACCACGACAGGTTGGGCGCGGGAAAGTCGCGAGTGATGAGTCCGGTGTCAATCGCGTCGGCGCGCAGTTCGAGGGCCTGCGTTTCAAGTTCGTCGATGGTGTCGGAGAGTTCACTCCAATCGTCCACGAAGACGAGGGCGTTGTCTGGCAGGTAGTCGAGCAGGCTCGCCGGCGAGGGGTGCAAGAGCGGTAGATAGTATTCAAGGGTTGGGAAGGCGACGCCTTGCGCCAAGCGTTCGAAGTCGGCGGCGAGGTCGGACTCCGGGTTGGCGGCCAGCCCGGAGAGAGGCGGCCCGTTCTTGGGCAAGGCTTCTCTCGCCGGGCCGACCGTCAGCGAGTCGATAGCCGCTCCAGATCGTTGCGTGGCCGGATCAAAATGGCGAAGGTGTTCCACTTCGTCGCCGAAGAGTTCGATGCGGGTCGGGAGCGAGTCGGCCGGCGGCCACACGTCCACGATGCCGCCGCGCCGTGAGGACTGGCCGGGTTCGACGACGATGGTCTCACTGCTGTATCCGGCCCCGATCCAACTCTCAAGCAGTTTGTCGAGCCGAATGGATTGACCGACGCGCAAGGGTCGAGTGGCGGCGACAAAGTCGCGCTTGGGCAAGGTGCGGGTGAGGAGGGCGCGAGCCGACGTAATTGTGATCAGTGATTGGCGATCAAGGTTCAGGGTGGCCAGGGCGGCAATACGCTGCTGGATGGTGCGCGGGCCCCACGGGGCATGTTCGTAGGGTAGAGGGTTCGGCTCGGGAAAAAATTGAGTGGCGATGGAGGCTGGCTGATCGCCGGGAAGCCAGACGGGCAGTTCTTCGTTGAAGAGCAGGGCGCGATCACTGCGGGCGGCAATGAGGAGCGCCGGGCGGTTGAGGTCAGCGGCGAGGGCGGCCACCAGGGGCAGGCGGGCGGCGCGGGGGAGGCCGAGGGCCAGCGAGTCGCGCCCGGCTTGCTGAAGCAGGCCGGGATATTCGGGCAGGGCGCGGAAAGCGGAGAGGAGAGCAGAGAGATTCATGGATGAACGCAGGGGCGAAGCATTCGGCGTAGAGTTTTGGTGAACGACAAGATTTCTTTCCGAATGCTTCGTCCTTACCGAAGATTACGTCTCCATTGTTCTGGCACGGCTTTGGCGTAAACAATGTTCTTAGCGCCAAGAAAGGTGGCAAGCTCTTCGATGGCCTGCGCCACCGGTTTGCCGGATTTAGGCGCGCCCGGTTCGGCATAGACGGCATTGATAGTCAGGCGCTCGTTCTCGCGATCCATCGTCGGGTCAACCCGGCCAATGAGTTGATCGCCGTGCAGGACGGGCAGGACGTAATAGCCGTACTTTCGTTTGGCCTTCGGCGTGTAAATCTCGATGCGGTAATGAAAGTCAAACATCAGCTCGGCGCGATTCCGGTCGCAAATCAAATTATCGAAAGGTGAGAGCAGGGTCGTTCTGGGTTGCCAGGCGCCGTTGGCGAGTTCATCGAGCAAAGGCAAGTCGTCGGCGTGAATGTACCAGGTGTCGGGATGACCCTTGAGGGCGGCACGCTCGATCCGGCCTTCGGTTTCCAATTCGGCCAGAACGTTTTTCAAGCTGGGGTAGCGCCCGCGAGTGAAGTGATAGGTGATGTGGCGAGCCGTACCCGCGCCGAGCGCGCGGATAGATTTTTCCACGGCGCGGCGCACCACTTCACGCTCGGCCAATTCCTCACGCGGCGCCCAGTCGGGAAGACAACGCTCAGTGAGATCCCACAACTTCTGAATGCCCTCGCGCCCGGCCACCATGATCTGGCCCTTCATCCACAAGTAGCCCAACATCTGGCTGACGTTGCGGTTGGAGGTCCAGCCGGACGAATACCAGCCGGCGACGGCCTTATCTTCAAAATGGCGCGAGGGGAGCGGGCCGTGACGGCGTAGTTGAGTGAGGATGCGGCGGCGGAGGGATTTGTTTTTTTCGACCCAGGCGCGAGTGCGTTCGTCGCCGTTGCCGTAGTTGCGCATTCGGAGCGAGTGCAGGGCGTAGTCTTCGGTCAGGACGATGGAGGCGCAGTGGGCCCAGTATTCAAACAACTGCTTCTCTTCCCACAGCAAAGCCTCAAGGTGAGCCCGGTCATACGAGCCGAGGCGGCTGAACAGGACGAGTTGATGACTGCGGGCGACGACGCTGATCGGATCGAGTTGAAGACAACCCAGGTCGCGCACAACGTCCATAATGCCGGTGGCGGTGGCCGAGGGGCGCGGCCCGGCCAGGCGCTGGCGGGTGATGGCAAGACGACGGGCGAGGGTGGGGGAGAGGGTCAGAGTCATGGTCAGGCGGCGTTTGGGGTGGGCAGGCGGTTAGATCGCCGGGTTATTTGCGTCGGCGGGTTGAGACGGTTTTCTTGAAGGCTCAGGTTTCGACTCTTCATCGGGTTTGTCTTTGTCGGCTAAGCCGTTGAACTTATTCATGGCAGTCACAACGCCCTCTTTAACGAAAGTCTCAATGGCTTGAACGGCTTTGTCGAGGGTCATGTCCATCACTTCGGCGTCGAAGTCTTTGAAGTCTTGCAGGACGTAGGCGGCCGGATCCATACGACCGGGCGGGCGGCCAATGCCTAGGCGCAGGCGCGGGAAGTTTTGTGTGCCGAGGTGCTGGATAATAGACTTCATGCCGTTTTGCCCGGCCGAGCCGCCTTCAGCGCGGAGCCGGATTGTGCCCACCGGCAGATCGAGGTCGTCGAAACAGACCAGCAGTTGGGCCAGCGGCGCGTCGTAAAACTTGACGAGCGAGGCCGTCGACTCGCCAGAGAGATTCATGAACGTTTGCGGCTTGGCGAGAACGACCGGGGCTTCGCCGATGCGGATCGAAGTGATGAGGGCCTTGCTTTGCCGCCGGGTGAAAGCGGTGTGGTGCGCTTTGGCCAGCCGATCCACAGCCATGAAGCCGACGTTGTGGCGGTGGTGTGAATAGTCGCGCCCCGGGTTGCCGAGGCCGATGATGAGGAATTTGCCCATTAAGTTCAAGTTATCCCAATGTCGCTTGACGCGTTATGGTTTTTTGCTGTCGCTGATAATGCGCCTTAGCCAGCGCAGAATCGGGCGTCTGATTTTATCACGGAGAGCTGTGTAGAGACCGAGGAAGATGAAGACGCCGAAGGCGAGGTAGACGCCGTTGCAGAAGGCTGAGGTGAAAGGGGAGGGGTCGAAAGAGGGGCCGGAAGCAGCAGGAGCCGAAGGAGCTGTGGGCAAACTGGCGACAGCCGGTGTTGGCGCGAAGGTGGCAGTTGGCAGAACAAGGGTTGGGGTTGGGGTGGCGGCTTCGCTGGCGACCGAGGGGAGAGTCGGGACGGCAGTTGGGGGGGGAGTGTTCTGGATTTTGATCCCGCGGGCGATCATTTCCTGCGGTGTGTCCGAGTCGCTCGAATAAACGCGCAAGCGGATCATGTATGTGCCGTCGGTGATAGAGGTCGTGTCCCAGACAGCCAGCAGCCCTTCGGTCACTTGGGTTTCGGACGGCGGCTGGAGTTCAAACCAGGTGTCTGCCGGGTTGGGGTCGTAGGCGAAGGCGAGTTCGTAGCGGGCAAATTGCGGGTGCGAGGCGGCGCCAGTGATGTTGACGAGGCCGAGGACGACCTCATTCGGCTGAGGCGAGGTGATGACGGCGATGGCTTGCAGGAGCGCAAACAGCAGATTCATGGGCATTGATTGGCCAACGTAGGGGCGAAGCATTCGGGCGGGCGTTTGGCGTGTGGCAGTGTTTCAATCCGAATGCTTCGCCCTTACAAGTAGCGCATCAGGGCTTGGCAGTGGGTGTTGGGGTGCTGGTGGAGTCGCGGGTGGGCGTTGAGGTTGGGGTGTAGGTGGGCGCTCGGCCATTAGTGGCTGCCGGATTGGCGAACGGGGCGATGTCTTTTACGGTTTCTTGAACGACGACGAACATTGTTTGCCCGGCAAGAATTTGAACCG
Source organism: uncultured Anaerolineales bacterium (assembly GCA_964431175.1). GTDB lineage: Bacteria > Chloroflexota > Anaerolineae > Anaerolineales > VGOW01 > VGOW01. Next base: position 3,503 of record CAYSIV010000257.1, on the reverse strand, counting down.
TGCCGACGTAAACCTCGCCGCCAATATTCATTGAGTAACGATACGCGCCGGCCGGAAGATCGGAGATGACAAAATTTTCTTTGTATATTGGATCGGCATTCACGCTCTTGGTGGCGTAGGTGGAAAGAGGGTAGTAGCGGCCCGCCGAGTCGTAGATGTCGATAGGCAGTTCGGAGATGTAGTTGCCATTTTGGTCGAGCACGCGCCCGGCTAACACGCCCCAGCCGGTGGGCGGGGCCAGCCACAGTTCCGGGTTGTAAGTTTTGAGGAATTTGTTTTCGCCGAAGCGGACTTCAAAATGCAGATGCGGGCCGGACGACGCTCCGGTGGAGCCGACTTCGCCGATTTGCTCGCCCATCGCCACCGGCTGGTTAATGAAAACGTTGATTTTGGACATGTGAGCGTAGACGGTGTAGAGCGTCTGGTTGTTGTAGCCGAAGTCGTGTTTGATGACGACCGCCAGCCCATAGGGATCATCCTCGACTGGTTTGGCGCCGAAAAGCCCGTAGCCCACCCACACCACCACCCCCGGGCCGGCGGCCAGCACCGGCGTGCCGAGCGGCGAGTCGAGATCGACTCCGGTATGGGCGTGCATGTTGCCAAAGTAGGTACTGCCATAACGATAAAGCGGGTGCGGCCAGTTGACGGCGTTGGAGGCAATGGGACGGGCGAACCAGAAATGATCTTCGGAGCGGATGGAGACCGGGACCGGATACGGGGGCGGCCGCCAATTCAGCGTCGGCGCCGGTGTTTGAGTCCCGAAGTTGAAACGGAGTGGGTCGGTGGCCTTGATGTTGATAGTAGTCGCTTGCTCACCCAGAAAGTCGGTGGTGGGGTAGGGGGTGGCCGAACTGGAAATTGAAGATTGGAGATTGCCGGTGGTTGGAAGTTGGATTGGCAGTGTCGGGGCGACGGTGACGCCGATGGGGCCGAGGGTGGGCGCGAGGGTGGGCAGTGGCTCACTGGCGGGCAGGCAAGCGCTAATGAACAATGAGGCAATAAACAATGAACAAATAGCGCGCGCCATCGAACGTCGTAATTCCGACTTCCAACTTCCAACTGCTTGGCGTAACTGCTTCATGGCGCTGAGGTGTTCGACGGGGCCAGGGTTGCCGGCGGTGTGCGCGTTGGCGTAAGCGTGCGAGTGGGAGTGAACGTTCGGGTGAATGTTGGCGTGTTGGTAGCGGTAGGCGTGCGAGTGTTGGTGGGGCTGGGCTGGCCGAGGCGCGTTGGCTTAGGTGTTGGGGTGTAGGTGCTCGTCGGCGTGTTTGTAATCGTCGGCGTTTTTGAGGCGGTGAAAGTAGGGGTAGGTGTGTCGGACGGGGTGGAGGTCGTCGTCGGCGACAGGGTGAGCGACGGGGTGAAGGTTGGGCTTTGGAATGGCGTCGGCGAAGCGATGGCCTGGGCCGAGAACAGTTCGCGCATGGCTTCCGCCCAGGTGAGGCCGTCACGATTTTCAAAGTGCCAGTATTGCACGCCGGGGTAGAAAAAGCGCCAGTCGTCGCTTGAGGGCGTGCGGCTCCAGCCATAGTCTTCGGCTAACCGGGTGAAGTCAATGAAGTAACCGGCGGGCAGTTCGGAATAATACGCGCCGCCGGCGTCGAAGGCCGCCGGGTTGTTAGGGTCGAAACGCGGGCGGAAGTCCCAGGGCATGTGCCGCAATGGCTCGCCAAGGGTGCCGTCACCCTGGCGCACCCGCACCCACAGCCGCCAGAAAACCCGGTTGCCAATCTGCTCTTGGGCCATCATGCCAAAGCCGTCGTTGATGGCGGCCTGGCTCACGTCGAAGGCGCGGCCCGCCTTGTTCCACGACTCGCGGGGCAGGCCGGGTTCGAGCGGCGTCTTCAGTTCAATGGCGGCGTTGTCGAGCGCGCGCAAAAAGTCCCAGCCGGCGTCGGCGATGACGCGGAAGCGCAAGCCGGCGAACGATTCATCCACGCGATCGGAGAGAACAGGGTAGGGCGCAATCAATTCTTGAACCGGCACCAGGGCGTAGGGCGTGTCGGGGAGGCCAGAGGGGTTGGTGATCTTCTCCGACCAGAGCGGCGTGTCAATGACGTTGGCGGCGTCAGCCAGCGCCCCCTTCGGTGTCACGGGGAGCGTAGTGAACGCCCACGAAAGCGCGCCGACTTGGCCGTCAACCGGGATAACGATTGGGGAGGTGGATAAGGCCCCCAAGGTGGTGGCGGCCACAAATTCGCGATCGGCTTGCCGGAAGGCAGTGAGGATTCCGGTTCCATTCGGCGACCAGGTTGGGAAATGTCCCTGCGTCGATTCAATTGGCGTAGCGCCGGTCGCATCGGCGAGTTTGGTGTAGATGATGTTGAGCGGTGAGTCGGCGTCGGAGTAGACCACCAGCAGACCATCGCGGCTCCACTGCGGCTCATCTTCGGCCACGTCGGGCGTGTTGGTAAGTTGGGTGACGGAGGCGGCTTCGTCCGGGTTGTCGAGGTTGAAAAGATAGAGATCGGGCTTGGGGCCGCCGACGCGGTAAGAAACGAAGACGATGCTCCGGCCTCGCGGTGACCAGGCGGGGGCGAAGTCGGCGGCGGGATCGCGAGTGACTCGGAGCGGCGCGCCGCCCCCGGCGCCGACGACATAGATGTCAAAGTTGTCGTTGGCGTAACCTTCGTAGGCAATGTAAGCGCCATCGGGCGACCACGAAGGATTGGCTTCAAAACCAATGTCGTCGGTGAGGCGTGAGAGCGCGCCGCTTTCTATGTCGAGCAGGTACAAATCCCAACTGCCGCCGCGCCGGGAAGCGAAAGCTAGTTTTTTGCCATCGGGCGACCAGGCCGGGTCGCGGTCGTCCCACGGGCCGGCGGTGAGACGGGTGAGGTTAGGATTGCCCGGTGTGAGCGCCCACAGGTTGGTGTGACCGTTTTTGCGCAGGGCCATCGCAATCATGCCGCCGACATCAAACGGATTGGAGGGGGGGGTAGGCGACGGGCCGACGGTAGGCGTGATGGCGATGACGGGGAAGTTTGGCCCGGCGATGACGGGCGTGGGCAGGTCCTGCTCCGGCAGTGCCGTTGCTGTCACTACCACAAGCTGAGTGGCAACCGCCGGGGTGGTCGGGGCATTGTTGCGCACGATGGCGATGACGACAATTGCCAGGCCGACGAGAAAAAGGATGTTGAGGCCGACGATGAGGGCCAGGGGCGGGATGTTGCGGCTGGCTAGCCACTGTTGGAGACGGTCACGCATGAGTGCTGAGTATAGCGCAAATTTTAGGAGTCCGCCCTCTCCGCAAACGCCATTGTGTACAACTCAAAATACCGGCCGCGCCGCTCCAGGAGTTCGGCGTGCGTGCCTTCTTCGATAATGCGCCCCTGATCCATGACCACGATTTTGTCGGCGCGGGTGATGGTGGACAGGCGATGGGCGATCACAAATGAGGTGCGGCCTTTGAGCAGTCGCTCCAGGGCCGATTGAATGATGCGCTCGGTCTGGGTGTCCACGCTGGAGGTGGACACCCAGACCGAGCGCATCATTCAATCGGC
>CAYSIV010000256.1:3812-9164 GCA_964431175.1 uncultured Anaerolineales bacterium | reverse complement strand
ATGTCGTGTAGGTAAGCATAGCCCTATTATCGCCTATTTCCAATAATGTCTATTAAACATGCCCACCGAACAACTCCCGCTCTTTGACCCCAAAACGCAACCGGCTAAACCACTCCGCGTCCAGCCCGTGTTAGACCCGGGCACCCCACTCGAATCGGCGGTGGCAACGTGGCTCGATCATCTGCGGAAGCAGGACACGTCATGGCACACCCTTCAGGCGTTTTCGTGCGACATCAACATTCTGCTCGAATACGTGGATCCTAAGGAGCAACTCAACCGCGTCACCACGACTCAGCTCAACGCGTTTTTGGGCTGGATGCGCAACGAGCGCGGCAAGCCCTGCTCCGACAAAACTTATGGCCGCCGGGTCACCTCGCTCAAGGCCTTCTTCCGCTGGGTCACGCCGCTGGCCGAACTGCGCGCCGACCCGTCGCAGGCGGTGTTGCAGTTGTCGGTTCGCAGTCCACTGCCGGAAATTTTGACGGATGAAGAAGTGGAGAAGTGTGCCGCCGCCGGGGAGATTTTGCGGCATGGCGAGAAGCCCGACCTCCGTCCGCTGATATTATTCACCCTGCTCCTGCAAACCGGCATGAAGAAGGTGGAAGTCGCCAACCTGAAGAAGGAGCACATTGTCCTGGCTCGCTCCGCCGGGCTTGCCCCTTCGACACGCTTCGCGTCAGAGCCTGCCCTGAGCGAAGCCGAAGGGCCATTTCTGTTCGTGCGTTATCCCGAAAAGAAGGACTGGCCCAAGGAAAGAAAGCTTAAACTCACGCCGGAGTGGGTTGAGATTTACCGCGACTACCTGGCCGAGTACGCGCCGAAGGAGACGGTCTTCCTGTGGTCGGTGCGCAAGCTGGAGTTATCGTTGGGCGAGGTGGGCAAGGCCGCCGGGCTGGACAAGAGCGTGTCGTTCGACATGATGCGCTGGACGTGCGCCGTGCGCGACTACAAGGCCAAGATGGAAGAAGAGGCCATTCGCCGCAAGATGGGCCTCTCGCCTATTCAGTGGCGGGAGACGGGGAGCAGAATCAGGAAGTTGGTGGAGGGGGAAGTATAATTCTGCCAACGGCAGTGGCAGTGAAAGGAGCGTCATCATGAATTTCACAATTGAAACCGAACTTGAAGAGGACGGGCGCTGGATTGCCGAAGTGCTCGAAATCCCCGGCACGCTTGCCTATGGCGACACCAAACAGGAAGCAATTTCAAAAGTTCAGGCGCTTGGGTTGCGGGTTATTGCCGATCGCCATTCCTCGCAAGATGGGCCTGTCGCCCATTCAGTGGCGGGAGACGGGGAGCAGGATCAAGAAGCTGGTGGAGAGCAGTCAACAGTAGGCAGGAAAGGGCAAAGCAAGTGAAAAGACAAAAGATGCTTCTGGCCATCATCTCATTGCTGAGTAGCCTGGCACTGGCAAATTGTACTTCCGTTGAGCCTTCTCCAGCTTTCACGCCTTCACCGCAACCAACTCCATCGCCCATTCTCGAGTTCAATGCGGATCACTGCGGTTATGTCGCATGGGAAACAAGGGATTTACCAGAACTGGCTCGCGAATGGAAAGCACAGTTGGACAACATCAGCCTCAAAACGACACATACTGACGCTTCAGCAGTTGGCGAACGAGTTGAGTGCCTTACCACTGAAAATGGAATGCTCCAGAGCGTTGAAATCAATTTCTTGGTTGATGATGTATATCTGTTAGCCACTCTACCAGTTAAAAGCTTATTGGATCATAAGGCACTGGGGGAGTTATTAATGAGCATCCTAAAGGCAGTAGAATCTGTCCCTCTGCAACTGCTACAACGACCACCCGAGTCGGTTTATATCACACTCAAATTTAAGACAACAACCGAGGGTGATGTTTTCGGGTTCACCCAGATAAATGCAACAAAGCTAAGGGAAGAGGGGTTGAGCGGAGCAAAATATTTTGACGAGTTGAGCAAATTCCAAATTGATAATGCCGACTTTCTGTATTACCCCTAGCCGAGTTCGCCCCAGCCCGATTCCAATTCTTCTCTCCTCAACCTCCCAAACTCCCCCTCAAACCTCTTCTCCAACTTCGCCTTCTCCTCCGCCGGTAACAGCGTCGCCCGCACTGCGTTCAGCGAGAGCTTCTCAATCACATCTACGCCCCAGCCAAACGTTTTGGTGACGGCCAGCCACTCGTCGGTCAGAGTCGTGTTGAACATGGGCGGGTCGTCGGAGTTGAGGGTGACGTAGAGGCCCGCTTCAAGCAATTTCGGCAGTGGGTGTTCGGCCAGCGAGGGCGCAACTTTCAAGCACACGTTGCTGGTCGGGCACACTTCCAGCGGAATCTGCCGCGCCCGCAGTTCGTCCACCAGCTTCGGGTCTTCAAGGCAACGCACGCCGTGGCCGATTCGTGCAGAGCAATTTTACTTGTCAGCGGCATATACGCCAGCTAACCCGTAGCTTTCTCGAATCATCTCATGGGTGATAAGATTAGCGGGTACAAGTGCAAAGAAATGCGCGTCTCTCAGTTTCGCCTCACTCCTCTGATATTTACGATCCTCAGCGTTGCCGCCATGACCGGCGTTCTCCACTTCCTGCGCGGCAGTCTCGACACGCCGATCATTGCATTGCTGTACCTCTTGCCTGTTGTTTCGAGCACGGCGTTGTGGGGGCTAGGCTCGGGGATCACGGCCTCTTTCTGCGCTTTCCTGGCTTTCAATTACTTCTTCATCCCACCCTATTACACCTTTGTGGTTCATCGAACACAAGATGTCCTGGCTTTGGTTGTCTTCTTCATCGTCGCCGTGGTCATCAGTCAACTGGTGGGCCGCGCCAAGTCCAGCTTGGCGGAAGCTCAAGCCCGTGAGCGCGAAACCACGCATCTGTATGAATTGAGCGCGGCTCTGGCAGGCCTGCGTACAGAAGACATTATCGCTCGGACTATCGCCGAGCGCCTGCAAGAGGTCTTTCGCGCGTTGGTAGTCGAGATTGTGATTCAACCACTCACGCGTGAGGCATCGGTTACCTACAGTGTCCCGACAGGCGTTGTCGAACCAATTGCAAAACCCAACACCATCGTTCCCTTAATGACGGCTCGCGGGCGGCTGGGAGAAATTCGTCTCTGGCTTGATGCTTCACCTGTGACGCCGGCTGGGGAACGGCTGCTCCGCACCTTTGCCAGTCAAAGTGCGTTGGCTTTAGAGCGCGCCATGTTGGCTCAGGTCGAAACACGCGCTAAGGTGCTAGAGGAAAGTGATCGGCTTAAGTCGGCACTGCTGTCCTCTGTATCTCACGAACTGCGGACTCCGCTGGCAACCATCAAAGCAGCCTCCACCAGCCTCCGCAGCGGCGAGGTCGCGTGGGAGTCTCAGGCACGAGATGACTTGATAGCTGCAATTGACGAAGAAACTGATCATCTCAACCGGCTGGTAGGTAATTTGCTCGATATGTCCAGAATCGAGTCCGGCGCGCTTAAACCCCAATGCCAGTGGAATATGCTGGCCGAAATCGTTGGCGGCGTGATCGCGCGGATGCGTCGGGCCGCCGAACAACACCGTCTCGATATTAACGTATCCGAAGACCTGCCACTCGTGGCGGTGGATTACGTGCTCATCGAGCAGGTCGTTACGAACCTCCTTAGCAACAGCCTCAAATACGCTCCGGTGAACACTACCATCCGCATCGGCGCTCAGATATTGGAGAAGGATGAGCAATCACTGCTTGTTCGAATCAGCAATCAAGGCCCACCTGTGCCTGAAGAACATCTGGATCGGATCTTCGATAAGTTTTATCGCGTAACTGCGGCCGATCGTGTCACGGGCACGGGGTTGGGTCTGTCGATCTGCAAAGGTATCATCGAAGCGCACGGCGGCCGAATTTGGGCAGAAAATCTACCCGATGGATTCGCCTTCAACTTTACCCTGCCCCTTACTTGGGATGGAATGCGCGCGCCCGCCGTGCCGAATGACTCGGAAACGATATGAGTAATCAGCCTCACATTCTGGTCATAGACGATGAGCCCCAGATTCTGCGCGCCCTGCGCACCATTCTGACTGAAAAGCAGTTTCGCGTCACCACCGCCAGCCGGGGAGAAGAAGGCCTGACTCTGGCCGCTGCCAACCCACCCGACCTTGTCATTCTCGACCTCGGCCTGCCCGATATGGACGGCATCCGGGTGTGTGCGCAGTTACGGGAATGGACACAGACTCCCATCATCGTGCTCTCGGTGCGTGATAATGAGCGTGACAAGGTCGCTGCGCTTGACAAGGGTGCGGATGACTACCTCACCAAGCCGTTTGGCATCGAGGAATTGCTGGCGCGCGTCCGCGTAGCGCTCCGGCACTCAGCCCAGACCCAGGGCAATAAAGTAACTATCATCAAGGCCGGGCCTCTGGCAATCGATCTGGCCCGCCATGTTGTCACTCGTGACGGCGCCGAAACAAAACTGACGGCAACTGAATTCAAACTCCTGGCTTACCTCGCGGCCAACGCCGGGCGTGTGCTCACGCATCAAAGCATCCTCACTCACGTTTGGGGATTGGCCGAAGCCGATCACATCGAATACCTGCGGGTATACATGCGCCAGTTGCGAAAGAAGCTTGAATCCGATCCTGAGCGCCCTCAGTATCTTCTCACCGAGCCGGGAGTGGGCTATCGCTTCCTCACCGACGATTAATCCTGAGCAATCTGCCTGACGGTGCAGGCAATCACTGTGTTCGTTCTCCGCAAAAACGCTCCCACCCCGGAGCGTTTTTTATTTGTCCTTTATGAGATTGGCGGAATTCTTTGTCACCATTTTATTCCGGGCAGTTATAGTGCTTTGAAGGAACACAGCACCTATGATCCATCAACCGATACCTGCCCAGGCCCATCCCGATTCGCCCCTCGCGCGTCGGAACAACCAGCAACCGGATCTATCTGTGCCGCCATTGTCGTTGCCTGTTAATTTGCTCTTTATTCCAGAAGATGAACCTTTGCCGCCTGCCCGCCGCCTGGTGGTTCTTATTCCAGATGTCAGCACTGATGAATCGGAACTGGCCCGGCGGATTTGGTCGCTAGCCTCGCCGCGCGGGCTTGAAGTGTTGTACCTCGGTCTGTGTCGCGATCCGTATGGAGAGCCGCGTGCGCGCCGCCGATTGGCGAGTTTGGCCGCGATGACCCGCGACGATTGGGCCCACGTAGAAACGCGGCTTGCGCTGGGCGGGGATTGGGTTCGGGCGGTTCAAGCTGCCTATCGCTCGGGCGACCTTGTCGTTTGTCATGCCGAGCAAACCGTCTCTGCTTGGAGATTGGCGCACAAACCGTTGAGCCAGGTAATGCTCTCGGCGCTCAACTCACCGGTATACGTTCTATCCGGCTTTTATCCGGAAAAATCCCCGGAACAGCCT
>CAYSIV010000256.1:0-3712 GCA_964431175.1 uncultured Anaerolineales bacterium | reverse complement strand
CGTGGGCGAGCGGCGCAAGTCCGCTTCACACTCCCCGATCGCGTGGTCGTAGAAGCCGCGGCAGGCGGTGACGGTCAGGCCATCCCCGTTCCGCCCGAATTCCGAGAACAAATGGCAGGCGGACTCGTCGATCGCCTGACCCGTTCTGATGTTGCGGCCGCGTTACGCCAGCGGCTCGCCGAGCTGGAGCAGTCGCCCAATCGCGCCTTGGCCGTCAGCGCCGGCCTCATTCGGCACGCCACCGCCACGCACATGGTTCACGGCCTGCTTCCCTCCGGCCGCTCGGTCAGTTACGTTGCGGCGGAGGGTGAGGAAATTCCAACAATCCCCGTGAGAGGCGACCTGGAACCGGCTTCGGCGATCACCGCTGCGACGGATGCCATCGCCGAAGAAGGCGCCAAGGATGCCAACGTTGGGCGAGGAGATTTGCTCGTGCCCTACGTGCCAGCCGCCCGCCGTTTTTATATGCCGCAATGGGTGGCCTTTGACGATGAAGGCCGCTTGCTGGTCAACACGGTCAACGAAGCCGAAGCCCACGTTGCCTCGATGCAGAGTTTTCTCTCAATTCTACATGCGGCAGTTTCCCTTGCGCCATACATCGTGGCTGACGATGACTACCAACAGAAACGTTACGGCATGTTGGGCCAGCTCATCAATCAGGGACGGGCCTTGGCCCGCTACGAGACGAGCGAGATCACTCAGACGATCAAACGGCGGGCCGCCGCACAAGACCTGAACCGAGGCCTGAGTCTGAGCCTGCCGTATTTTGACGATCAGACACTCCGAATGAAAACGCACAACTTTGAGGTGATCCCGGCCGGGCGCATCATGTTCGTTCCGGCGTTTGTGGTGCGCGGTGCGCGAGAGGAACAGGCAAAAGCAGCTCAAGACACACGGTTGAGTCCCTCTACCCGCAAGCATTTGCTCAGGGCGCTCAAAACTCTAGAAACCGCATTTGAGTCATCTGCCCACTAACACCCGATTAAAGATAGAGACCTCCTATGTTTTCGATCATTCTCCTATTAGTAATAGTCTTTTTAGCTTACAAGATTTCTCCGCGCGAGAAGAAGGAACACGCGCATGTTCACGGCGCCGGGCAGATCGGCCTATTGGCGGCGCTCGCCCTCTTTGGCGTCGATTACTTCACCTCGTATTATTACGCCACCGGCGAAATGATGAGCGCCCTGCATCCTTACGGCTTGCAGGAACGGGCCTATATTGCCGTTGTCGTCATCGGCTTGGCTAATCTCGTTTTTGGCGCGCTCTATATGTACTCGCTGGGCATCTTCAACGAAGGCGGCGGTTCGTATACGGCTTCGATGCGCTACCTGTGGCCGACACTCAGCCTGGTGGTGGCGGTAACCCTCCTCCAGGATTACGTACTGACCATTGTTGTCTCGGCTTTGTCGGGCGGCGACCAACTGCTTTCAATCCTCAATGCTTACAACACGCATTGGTTTTGGCATTTTGCCATCGGTGCGGTGCTGGCCGCCGTGACGTGGTATCTCACCATTCGCGGACGCGGCGAATCGGCGCAGGTCGTATTCACCCTGCTCGGCGTTTTTGTGATGCTGACGGTGGCGATGGCAGTTGGCCTCATCATCGCTCACTTCAAAGGCGTGCCACCGGCGCCGGTTACCGAAGCGCCGAAAGCTGCGTCGTTTGGGCAAGCGTTATTACACATGTTGACAGCTTCGATGAAGGGCATGGTCGCCCTCACGGGGTTGGAGGCCATGTCCAATGGTATTCAGTTTGTAATCCATGAAGACGCAGGGCCAGTGAAGTGGGGTCGGAAACATCTACCGCGCCTCAACAAAGTCTGGGATTTCTACAGCGGCAAGTCGGGCATCGGGCGATTCGTCCAAACGTCCTTCCTGTTTTACGGCGGGCTGACTACGATGTTTCTGACCTTCTTTGCTATTCGCTTCGATGTCTTCGACGGCACTTTGGGCCGCACGCTCGTAGGCAATTTGGCCTTCATCGGCTTCAATGAAATACCTGGCGGCACTATTCTGTTTTGGGCGTATCAAATTCTGGCGGTGGGTCTGCTGGCCGCGGCGTCGATGACGGCCTTTCAGGACGCACAAGCTACTGAATGGCGCGATGTTGCCATCGGCGAAATCCCCGAGGCCATCGTCTACCGCGATCCGCGCGGAACGTTCACGCGCTCGGTCACGATCACATTCGTGATCGCTGTGCTCATTATGTTCCTCGTTCGTGGGCAGACGACCGCCGCAGTGCCCTACTATGGCGTCGGCGTTTTCATGCCCATTATGGTGATGGGGCTGGCAATCCGCAAACATGTACTTCAACACTTCACTGGCCGCACCCGGGCATGGGGCGCCCTTGGGGCTACATTCGCCGCCGCATTAGCCGGGGTGGTGTTCGTCGGCCAAATTGTCGGCAAGTGGGAAGAGGGCGGCTGGGTAGTGTTGATTTCGTTTAGCCTGCTCGCACTGGCCGCACATCTCATGCTCCTTTCGCCGCTGGGTTACCGCGAACCGAAACAGATTCACCGCATTGTCCGCGAGAAGGCGCGCGTCCAGGGCGCAATGGCATCCATCGTCGAGTGGCAATCGCTCAGGATGCAGGAGTATCGTTACTCTTTGTTGATCGGCATCGCTCGTTTCTTTGAATTATTCGGTGTGCGCCGGCCTATGCGCTACGAGCCTGCGCCTGCCCCGGCGGGGGATTACGATCACGCGCTGCACGTGGATCACCCCGATGCCCCTTCTCTGCTCCAGCAATATTTAGACAATCAGCCACCGCCCGAGCCACGCCTGGGCGGGCAGCCTCAAGAAACCGTCGAGCCGGAGACGGTCTCACACCTCTAAGCTAACAATAACACAACGCGCACGCTTGATGGAGTGTTGCGCGTTGTGTGTTGTGTGTTAATGTCCTCTTCGCCCCTGCACACCCTCGATGTCCGCGAAGTTTTTCAAACCCTAGAAACTTCACCAGACGGCCTCGCATCCGAAGAAGCCCGGGCACGTCTGTCGCTCTACGGCCCTAACTCATTGCGCGAGCCGCCCCCAACGCCAGTATGGCGCAAATTTCTGGGTCACACGACACATCTCATGGCGCTATTGCTCTGGGCGGCCGGCGGGTTGGCATTTACCAGCCGGCAACCTGCGCTGGGTATTGTGATCTGGGCCGTTGTGCTCATCAACGCCGGGTTTTCATTCTGGCAGGAATATCGCGCTCAACGGGCAATCGCCTCTCTTAAACAACTGCTCCCTACCTATGCCCGCCTGATCCGCAACGGGCAGGAAGTCAAGCTGCCTGCCAGCGAGATCGTCCCAGGCGATATGCTGGTGCTGGCGGAGGGGGATAACATCCCCGCCGATGCGCGTGTGGTTGAAGAATACGGTCTGCGCGTCAACAACGCAACGCTCACCGGCGAAGCGGTGCCCGCTCGCAAAAGCGCCGATGCCTCTCTCCGGATCGGACTGACCGAAGTCGAACGCCCGAACCTGATCTTTGCCGGAACTTCTATCGTGTCGGGCACGGGCCGGGCCGTGGCCTTCGCTACTGGCATGTTGACCCAATTCGGGCGCATTGCCAATCTCACGCAGGTGGCTCAGGAGGAACCCAGCCCACTTCAACAGAGCATGGCCCGCATCACCAAGATCATTTCTCTGTTTGCGCTTGGGGTCGGAGCCATCGTGTTTTTCAACGGCGTCTTTGAGGTTGGCGCTTCTATCCCGCAGAC
>CAYSIV010000255.1:0-9192 GCA_964431175.1 uncultured Anaerolineales bacterium | reverse complement strand
ATTGACAATTCGCCCTACAAAAATCGGCCAAAACTCGATTTATCAAACAGGCTCTGAGCATTTTGCTAATCCCCAATGACCGTAGTATGCTTGGCATATGCAACTTCAATCCTCCCTCTAAACAATGGAAAGCCCCGAGTCATCATCTCCCATCATCACCCGCGCCATGGCCGCCGGGTTGGCGGGCCGCTACTGCGACAATTACAAAATCGTTGGCTGGCAACGCACCGCTCTCGACCTGATCGGCGCCCTACCGCAAGCCGTTGCTCAAACCATCATCCCCCGTTTTCAACTTCCCACTGTGATCGGCGGTTTCATTATCGCCGTTCGTTCGGGGTATAATCATCCCGCAAACTATGTTCTCATGGAGCCTGCATGACTCTTCAAGGTAAAGTTGTGGTGGTGACTGGCGCGTCGCGCGGCATTGGCAAAGCAATTGCGATTGAGCTTGGCAAGCGTGGCGCCAAAGTGGTGGTCAATTATTCCAAGAGCGCTGAGGGTGCGGAGGAAGCTGTGGCCGCCATCAAAGCCGCCGGAAGTGAGGCGGTTGCCGTGCAGGCCGATGTGACCGACACCAAGGCCGCCGCCACGTTGATCAAAACCGCCGCCGACACGTTTGGCCGTCTCGACATCCTGGTCAACAACGCCGGGACAACCCGTGACATGTTGCTGGCCATGATGCCCGAAGACGATTGGGATCTGGTGATTCGAACCAACTTGAAGAGCGCCTTCAACTGCTCAAAAGCCGCCGTCAAAACCATGATGCGCCAGCGCAGTGGCCGGATCATTAACATCTCATCCGTGTCGGGCGTGATGGGCAACGGCGGGCAGACAAACTACTCGGCCTCGAAAGCCGGGCTGATCGGATTCACCAAAGCGCTGGCCCGCGAAATGTCGAGCCGCAATATCACCGTCAACGCCGTGGCCCCCGGTTTCATCCCCACCGACCTCACTTCGTCTCTGTCCGACGACTTGAAGAACGAGACGATGAAGATGATTCCGCTGGGGCGCTGGGGTACGGCGGAAGAAGTTGCCCACGCCGTTGCCTTCTTCGCCTCCGATGAGGCGGGCTACATCACCGGCCAGACGTTGAACGTGGACGGCGGGATGGTGATGAGTTAGAGTCATCATTCATGGAACAAAACGAAGCATCGTACACCGGCAAAACTGTGATCGCCCCCGAGGTGTTGATCACCATTGCCAAGCTGGCCACCCTCAGCGTGGCGGGCGTGGCCCACATGGCGGCAGTGCCCGGTGGCATCGATCGCTATTTCAAGCGCGGCACCGCCGACGGAGTGCGAATCCAGGTGCTTAACCACGAAATTGTCGCCGACTTGCACATCGTAATCACTGGTGACGCGAACGTGCGCACGGTGAGCGATAAAATTCAAAGTGAAGTCGCCCGGGCCATGTCCAAAATGGTGGGCATGAATGCCCGCACTGTAAACGTGCATATTGAGGATGTTGAGTTCCAGGAGTAGTTGCATCCCTCGACCGGGCGGCGCACAGCGCAGTCAAAGGGCGCTCTGCTCAGGACGCTGAGGCATAACGCTTGCCGGCAATGATGAAAGATCGCCGCAAGGCTCGCAGTCTGGCACTGCAAGTTCTTTATGAAGTTGATTGCACCACTCACCCGGTTGAGGATGTAGTTCGCGCACGTCTGGACGATACGCCGGTCAAAGCCGAGGTGGAAGTGTTTGCCCGCCAGATGATCGACGGCGTTTTGCACTACGCCGCCGAGCTGGACAAGCTGATCCACAAGCACGCGCCAGAGTGGCCGCTGGACCAAATGGCCATCATCGACCGCAACATTTTGCGCATGGCCATCTGGGAATTTGCCGTGAGCCACACGAACCCGATCAAGGTTGCCATCAACGAGGCGGTGGAGCTGGCAAAGCTCTATGGCAGTGACTCGGCCTCCAGATTTATCAACGGGGTGTTGGGGGCGCTGGCGGCAAAAGAGAATCAACTCATCAACGAGATCGCGGCGAAACAAATCGAGTAAAAGCATGGATCAATTTTTCGGTATCGGCACCTGGGAACTTTTGATGATCGCCGTTATTGCGCTGGTGGTGCTTGGCCCCCGACAAATGATCAGCCTGGCGCGCAAAGCGGGCGAGTATTTGCGAATCCTGAATCAGCTGTGGCAAAAAACCTCGGCTGAACTTAAAGACCAACTCGACGAGATCGAAGACGACTCGGGCGGCCTGGCGAAAGAGCTTGACGCGCTGAAGAACGAAGTGACGAAGAGCGTGCAGTCGCTTCAGGAAAATTTCACCATTGCCTCGCCGCCCCCGCCGAACGGTTCGGGGCAGGTGAGCAATCCTCCGCAAACAACGGCTTCCACTTCAACGACCGCCTCCCCGGCCCCAACCGCCGACGATCCCAAACCAGAAGCCACCTCACCGGCTCCCCCTGAGTCGGAGTCCACCACCCCGCCCAAGCCATCCTATTCAGCCTGGGTGAGCAAGCCCAAAAACTAACTCATGGCAACTCGAACCAAACGCCGGCAGCAAGCAATTTCTTTCCTTGAACACCTTGAAGATTTGGCGGTGACGATTCGCAATGCGGCGATCGTGTTGTTGCTCTTCTGCACTGCCGGGCTGGTTTTCGCCGAACCGGTTCTCAAGTTTCTGATCACTCCTTACGGCGGCAAACTGCAAACACTCGGCCCCACCGAGGGCATTTCGACTCTGATCCGCGTGGGGCTGACGCTGGGGGCCGCCGCCGCTTCGCCATTCGTCATGTACATTCTCCTGGGTTTTATCATTCCTGCTTTCGAAGCGCCGCATGAGAAGCGGCTGGTCAACATGCTTCGCTTCTTCATCATCCCCGGGGCGCTCTTCCTGTTTGTCGTCGGCGCGAGTTTTGCCTGGTTCATTATGATCCCCTCGGCCATCAACTTCCTGGCCAACTTCGGCACCGACCTGTTTCAGGTTGACTGGACGGCTGAACACTACGTTCCCTTTGTGCTCTCGCTCACGCTCTGGGTCGGCATCTCGTTTGAAATGCCGTTATTGTTCATGTTTCTCGGGCGGCTGGGGATCGTCAAACCAGTTCAACTCCTCAAGGCCTGGCGCATCGCCGTGGTCGCCATCGCCATCATTGCCGCCGCCATCACCCCCACGGTTGACCCCTTCAATATGATGCTGGTCATGGGGCCGCTCATCGCCTTGTACTTCCTCAGCATTCTCCTGACTGCCATCACCTATCGTGCTCGTCAGAGCCGGTAAAAAATTCAAGGAGACCTATGTCCAAGAAACGCATTTTGATCATGGGAGCCGCCGGGCGTGACTTCCACAACTTCAACACGTATTATCGAAGCAACGATCAGGTGGAAGTGGTGGCCTTCACTGCCACCCAGATTCCCGATATTGCCGGGCGGGCTTACCCGCCGGAACTGGCCGGGCCGAATTATCCCAAAGGCATTCCCATTCATCCTGAGGAAGAACTGCTCAAGCTGATCGCCGATCTCAAGGTGGACGAAGTTGTCTTCAGCTATAGCGACGTCTCGCACAACTACGTGATGCACAAAGCCTCCCAGGTGCTGGCCGCTGGCGCCGACTTCAGCCTGCTCGGCACGCGTCACACTCAGGTTAAATCCACCAAGCCCGTTGTTTCCATCGGCGCCGTGCGAACCGGGGCCGGCAAGAGCCAGACCTCGCGCCACGTTGCCAGCATTTTGCGCGGACTGGGCTACAACGTGGCCGCCATCCGCCACCCCATGCCTTACGGCAACCTCATCGCCCAGAACGTCCAGCGCTTCGGCGAGTACGAAGACCTCGAAGAATACAACTGCACGATTGAAGAGCGCGAAGAGTACGAGCCGCATCTTGATCGGGGCGTGGTGGTGTTTGCCGGCGTGGACTACGAAAAGATTCTGCGCGAAGCCGAGAAAGAAGTGGATATTGTGTTGTGGGACGGCGGCAACAACGACTTGCCGTTTTACGTCAGCGATTATCACATTGTCGTGGCCGACCCGCACCGCCCCGGCCACGAGTCCAGCTACCACCCCGGCGAAGCCAACGTCCGTTGCGCCAACGTATTAGTGATCAACAAAGTGGACACCGCCGACCCGAACGCGGTGATAAATGTTCGCGAGACTCTGCGCACCCTGAATCCCAAAGCCGCCATCGTCGAGGCGGCCTCCCCGATCTTCGTCGACGATCCGGAGGCCATTCGCGGCAAGCGGGTGCTCGTCGTCGAAGACGGCCCGACCCTGACTCATGGCGAGATGGCCTACGGCGCGGGCGTGGTGGCGGCCAAACGATTCGGCGCAGCAGAGATCATTGATCCGAAACCGTATGCCGTCGGCAGTATCATCGCCACTTACAAGAAGTACCCGACGACCGGCGCTGTGCTTCCGGCGATGGGCTACGGCGCGAAGCAGACCGAAGAACTGCGGCAAACGATTAACAATACGCCGGCAGACATCGTCATCGTGGCCACGCCGATTGACCTCAGCCGGCTGATCAAATTCGACAAGCCCGCCCAGCGCGTGCGCTACGAACTGCAAGAGATCGGCCAGCCGACGCTGGCGGAACTGCTGACGGCGAAATTTGGCCAAAAGAAATAGCACTTGGCGATCAGCTGTCAGCGAAAAGCTGATAGCTGATCGCTGAAGGCTGACTGCTTTTATGCCTGGCAAATACTTCGACGACCTCAACGTGGGCGACCACCTCAAGCACGGCCTGGGGCGCACCGTTACCGAAACCGACAACACCTTGTTCTGCGCCCTGACGATGAACACCCAGCCTCTGCACCTCAATGCCGATTTTGCCTCTAAAACGCAGTTCGGCCAACGCATCGTCAACGGCATTTATACCTTTGGGCTGGTCATCGGCCTCACCGTGCCTGACCTGACCGAGGGCACCATCGTCGCCAACCTGGGTTACGAGCGCCTTCTCCACCCCAACCCCGTCTTTCACGGCGACACGATCTATGTCGAGACGGACGTGCTGGACAAGCGCGAGTCCTCCTCCAAACCCGACCGGGGCATTGTGCGCCTCAAACACACCGGGCGCAAGCAGGATGGGACGGTGGTGGTAGAAGTGGAACGAACAGTGATGTTTCTCAAAAGGCCAGGAGTATAATTGGCAACATGAAAACAGCAACACGAACCCGAACCAAACGTCAAAAAGACACCCCAACCGAGCATCCTCACATTGTGCAAAACCCGCCAAATAATCGGTTAGGCAGTCCGCGTATTCGCGGAACCGGAATCCCTGTCTGGTTGATCGCGCGATTCCATCGGGCAGGCAACAGCGTGAACGACATTCTGCATCACTACCCACACCTCAAGGCCGCCTGGGTTCATGACGCAATTAGCTATTATCTTGACCATTCAGATGAAATCAACAAAGAGCTGGCCGGGCAACGCGCCGCCCCCGGCGATCTGGAGAAAATGGGTTTCAAGTTGGACAAGAGTGGATTCTATATTTTGCGGCAGGAGCCTAAAAAATATGGCCTGTCCCGCAATGGAGATAAACGCAAGAGTGAAAGGGCAAGGGCCAGGGCCAAATGAGCGATGGCTTGCGTTTGTTTGTTGCACTATACACTGACGAGCATATATCGGCCAGGCTTGCAGAAGACTTGAGGGAAAAAGGTTATCAAGCAGAAAGCGCGCAGGCTTTACGGCATTTCAATTGGGATGATTCGGCACACTTGGCCTACGCCGCAGAACGCCAAATGGCAGTACTCACTTTTGATCACAGATTCAAACTCGCCGCTGACGAACGGATCGAGAGCGGGCAAGACCATTGGGGCGTCATCATCTCGCCAGAATTGTCGTTGGATCAATACGCTCTTCTGCTTCGTTGGACATTGACTCTCCTAGACAAGCTGACCGCCGACGAACTTTATAACGCCGTTGTTTATCTCCAACAGTTCCGCGAATGACCCGCCTACGCCGCGCCCTGCTCTTCATGCCCGGCGACGACCGCCGCAAAATCGAAAAGGGCATTGCCGCCGCGCCCGACTCAGTCATTATGGATCTGGAAGACGGTGTGGCCCTCAACCGCAAAGCCGAAGCCCGATCCATCATCGTCACTGCCCTGGTCGAATTGGATTTTGGCCCCGCCGAAAAAGTCGTCCGCATCAACCCGATTGGCTCCGGGTTGGAAGCCGACGATTTGGCCGCCATTCTCCCCGCCCGCCCCGAAGCGATCATGATCCCCAAAATAGAGTCGGCTGAGCAGGTGGTGTGGATGCACGGGCAAACTGACCTGCCGCTGTTGCTGATGATCGAAACGGCCAAAGGGCTGATCCACTTGAAGGAAATCGCCGCCGCGCCAGGGGCAGCCGCCGTGTGTTTTGGGGCCGACGACTACACCGCCAGCGTGGGCGGGGCGCGAACAGGCGATGGCTTGAACTTGCTATACGCTCGAAGCGCCATTGCCGCTCACGCCGCCGCCTTCGCCCTGCAAGCCATTGACACACCGTTCGTCAATTTGCACGCTGACGCGGAAGCCTTGTTGCGTGAGGAGACTCACGCTATCGTGGAGTTGGGCTACAGCGGCAAACTCGCCATTCACCCCAAACAAATTGCGACTATTCTAGAAGTCTTCCGGCCTTCGCCTGAAGAGGTGGGTCGCGCCCGGCGGCTGGTGCAGGCCCACGATGAACATCAAACCAAAGGCGCAGGCGCTTTTGCCTTCGAGGGCCGCATGGTGGACATGCCCGTCATCCGCGCCGCCCACAATGTGCTAGCCCGCGCCGGAGTGAATGTTCACCACTGAGTACACGGAGAGCGCAGAGAACGAAAAACTCCGCGACCTCCGTGTGCTCTGTGGTAAAAAAGATGACCCCTCAAAATCGAGGGGTCATCTTTTTATTCGTCGTACGAAACGCGGCGTTTGCGGCGCAGGCGGCGAATCGCTTTCTTCTTTTCCATGCGGCGAGTCTCGCTCTTGGAAACGAACCAGCGTTTGTTACGCAGGGTGGTCAACAGCCCGCTCTTCATCACCTTCTTCTTGAAGCGCTTGAGCAGTTGATCCTGCGATTCATTAGGTCGTAAATTGACAACAGTCATTAATAATCACCTCCTTCGCCGTGAACTTCAAAGCGGCGAGATGATACCGCGCCCGGCGACTCTCGTCAATAGCCGAGTTACAGCAACCCGCGCCCTTCGACCTCACTTCGTCCCGCTCAGGGTGCGGTCAGTTCGAGCAGGCGCTGGCCCCGGTCAACCGTCTCGCCGGGGGAAACCAGCACTTTGACGACCTTCCCGGCGTGCGGCGCGGCCACCCGAATTTCCATCTTCATCGCCTCCAACAGCACCAGCGCCTGCCCCTTTTCTACTGAATCGCCGTCCTTTATCAGCACATCGCGAACCAGTCCCGGCATGGCGGCTTCCAGCGTCTCATGGCCGCCTGCTCTTGTCGTTTGCCGTTTAACGTTTGCGCGTTTCGCCCTCTGTCCACCCTCCACTATCAACTGTCCACCCGTCCCCATCCCAAGCCTGAACCCATTTGTCCGCTCCCACGGGTCTGGCGCTATTTTGCTCTCTTCTGGCTTCTGACTCCTGGCTTCTGACTCCTGAGCTTCAGGCTTCCAATCAGGCAAATTTTCTTCAATAAAATGCGTCGTCGTTTCGCCGCGCTCAAAAGCGGGGTGAGCCAGCACAGCACGCAAAAACGAAATGTTCGTAGTGATCCCGGTCAACTTGTAGTCGGCCAGGGCCGAGTCCATCTTGCGGATTGCGTCGGCGCGAGTCTCGGCGTGGGCGATGACTTTGGCGATCATCGGGTCGTAATAAATTGAAACATCGTCACCCGTTGTTACTCCGGCATCCACGCGCACGCCGGGGCGAACCGGCTCGACGGCTTGCTCAATCTTCCCGACCGATGGATAAAAGTTGTTCGCCGGGTCTTCAGCATAAATCCGACATTCAATCGCATGGCCGCGTTGCGAAGGATCACGTTGCCCAAACCAGAGGCGCTCACCGGCCGCGATCCGAATCTGAGCCTTCACCAGGTCAACGCCGGTCACCATTTCAGTGATCGGGTGTTCCACCTGTAGGCGGGTGTTCATCTCCAGAAAGTAGAAGTCGCCATAATCGTCCACGATAAATTCAACCGTGCCGGCGTTGACGTAGCCTACGGCTTTGGCCGCGGCTACTGCCGCCGCGCCCATCTTTGCTCGCCTCTCCGAAGTGAGAAATGGCGACGGCGTCTCTTCGATGATTTTCTGATAGCGGCGCTGGATCGAGCACTCGCGCTCAAACAAGTGAACGGTCTCCCCGAAGGAGTCGGCCAACACCTGGAATTCGATGTGGCGCGGCCTCTCGATGTATTTCTCGATGAAGACTTCGTCGCTGCCAAAGGCACTGGCCGCCTCGCCTTGGGCCGCCGCCACGGCCTCAGCCAGTTCGGCTGGAGACTTCACGATCCGCATTCCCTTACCGCCACCGCCCGCCGCCGCCTTCACCAACACCGGGTAGCCAATCGTTCCAGCCGCCTCTAAAAAACCGGCGTCCGCCGCGCCGTGATAGCCCGGCACGACCGGGACACCTGCCGCGTGGATGATGGCCCGCGCCCGGATCTTGCTTCCCATTTTGCGAATTGCCTCTGCTGGCGGGCCGACGAAGATCAGCCCGGCGCTCGTCACCGCTTCGGCAAAGTCGGCATTCTCTGAAAGAAAGCCGTAGCCTGGGTGGATGCCTTCAGCCTTCGACTTTTGCGCGGCTTCAATAATGCGGTCAATTTTCAAATACGACTCGCGCGGCGGGGGCGGGCCGATGAGCACAGCTTCGTCGGCCTGCCCCCTTCGGGCATGCATTGCGTCAGCGTCGGCCTCGGAATACACGGCGACGGTGCGAATGTCCATCTCACGGCAGGCCCTGATGATGCGGACGGCGATTTCGCCGCGATTGGCGATGAGGAGTTTTTTGAAAAGAGACATGGCGCTTAGTATAACCCGTGCCTGTGTCAAACGTCCAAGATTTTAGTGGCAATTGATACTGGTAAATCGGGTGGTCTGTGCTTAATCTGAATAGTCGTCAATAATTTCAGCAGAGGAGGTTTCCCATGCCACCTGTCGTCTACGCTGTCTCCGGCGGCGTCTCCAAGTTTGCCAAAGCCCGCCCGGAGAAAACCTTTCAGGCCATCGTCAAGGAGGCTTACGATTATGCCATTCAAGACATCGGCCTGACCTTCGAGCAGTTCACCGAACTGGTGGACGGCTCGGTCGCCT
>CAYSIV010000254.1:0-9301 GCA_964431175.1 uncultured Anaerolineales bacterium | reverse complement strand
TTCGCTCAGCATGACAAACCGACGAGGGATTTCCGCCGGGGTGTACTAGGCCGATCCGACCGCCGACTCTGTATCGGGGAAGGTAGGAAACAGGGGATCCAATCCGGCGAGTTGCATTACGTCTTTGACTCGTTCTGATGGCTGGGCGATTACCAGCTTGCCCCCTTTAGCCTTCAGAGCCTTTTGCGCCGAAATGAGCGCCCGCAGGCCGGCACTGCTGATGTAATCGGCGGCATCCAGTTCCAGCACAAGATACGTGTGACCGGCTGTGATGTACTCCTTCAGCTTCGCCTCAAAATCCGGTGTAGTGGTGGCGTCCACCCGGCCAGTGACTCGAATGACAACAACCCGTTTGTGCTCCCGAGTAGTAATTTCCATAATCTGGCTCTCCTCTTTTAGCAGTGTTGGATTTTAGGAATTTGACCATCAGGATAGCACAAACTTTTCTGCAATTCAAACGCAATCTCAAAGTCGGTAGGGCTTTCCCAAAGTCGCCTTCGCGTGGGAGCGTGGGAGCGGTTTGCAACCGCGACAGGCGTGGAACAAGCGCAAATCGCGCGTGCAACGCGCTCCCACGCTCCCACGCCTATTGCCTAAGTTTTGCCATTGGGCTTTGGGAAGGTCCTGTCAAAGTCGGCAAGCGCAGGTTATTGGCAAAACCTGCCCCTTCGGCATATACTGGTGAGCGCCGACGTTAAGCGTTCTGGCAAGGAGGCAACCACTTGGCTGATACAACTGAACTCAATAAAACGCTGGCCCAGGCCACCACCGCTAACGACCTGGGGATACCGCCTTCTATTATCAGCGATCTAATTCTACGCCTGATGTTCAATGAAGGCGATGTGAGTGTGAGCCGCTTCTCCGAAGTCATTCGCATTCACAACCAGGTGATCGACGAAACGCTATCTTGGATGCAACAAGAGCATCTGGTGGAAGTGGCCAAGGCCGGGACGTTGGGCCGCCTCAGCTACGTGTACCGGCTGACAGACGAGGGCAGCAAACGCGCCCGCGATGCTTTTGAGCGAACGCAATATGTGGGCCCGGCTCCGGTGAGCGTCGAGGCCTACAATCAGATTATCGTTCAGCAAACCAGCAATACCCGCCGGGTGATGCCGGACGAAGTCAAGCAGGCGCTCAATCACTTGATCCTGCCGGATAATTTTCACCGCCGGATTGGTCCGGCAATCAACTCCGGTTCGTCGCTGTTTTTGTATGGCCCGCCCGGAAATGGCAAGACCACGGTGGCCCAGGCCATTGCCGGTCTCCTGGCCGGAACTGATCCCATCTGGCTTCCCTATGCGTTGACGACCGGCGGCCAAATTATCCAAGTGTACGATCCGCTCATCCACGTTTCGGCGCAAGTTGAAAAAGGCAAAACTGAACAGTTGTATGGCCGGGTAGACAAACGCTGGGGATTGTTCGTGCGGCCCGCGGTGATGGTGGGCGGCGAACTCAAAATGGATGCGCTGGATTTGCGGTTCGACCTCGTCGCCAAGTTTTACGAAGCTCCACTGCAGTTGAAGGCCAACGGCGGCATGTTCCTGATTGATGATTTCGGCCGCCAGCAGTCGCGGCCACAGGATTTGCTCAACCGCTGGATTGTGCCGTTGGAAAGCCGCATTGACTTTCTGCGCCTGCAAACCGGCCAAACCCTGCAGGTCCCTTTCCGCCAGCTCATCGTTTTCTCTACCAACCTTGATCCGGCCCAGTTGGTCGACGCCGCATTCCTGCGCCGCATCCAAATGAAAGTGGAAATCAGCAGTCCCGACGAAAAAATGTTCTATCAGATATACGCCAAGATATGCGAAACGTATAATCTGCCGTTCGACAAAGACAGCTTCGTGTATCTCCTGCAAAAGTGGTATCGCGAGCCAAAGCGCACACCGCAAGCGGTGCACCCGCGCGACATTATCAAGACCGCTATCTCAATTTGCAACTATGAAGGCACCCCGCCCCGACTCACGCCCGGATTGATTGACGAAGCGTGCAAAAGCTACTTCGTCGATTAGGGAACAAAATAAAACCGGCTTCCGCAGATGCCAGAAGCCGGTTTTTTTTGCCGATCAATTGCGCTAATTGCTTGCCGCAACCATTTGCCTCTCATAAGGCTCAATCGGGTTGACTCTGGTGAGCGCCGTAATCACTCGCACCGCCATCAGATCTGGCGCATCGTTGATCAACTCGAAAACTCGGCTCACCGTCATCGGCCCGCCTTCAAACAGCACAATCGCCGCAGGTCGCCAATCCAAAAGCAGCCGCAAAACGTCAGCATCGCTCCTGTAGGCAACTCTTAGCACATCGACCCCGGTTTGCCTTGGCGATAATAGCCGATTCAGGTTTTCATCGAATAAGTTACCTGATCCTATAGCCAGTACGCGTTGCATAATTTTCTCCTCCTTCAGTCTGCTAGTTTTTGGGGCCGATGCCAGGGGCGCAGAAGCTGGTGCGGAGCTTCATCTGGGTCTGGTCCTGGTTCATCTTGATGCCGATGTCGCTGTGAGCCGACACTTCCTGCTTCAGCGGCCCACCCGGCACAATCAGCCCGTCGCCGTCAGTGTAATACACCGTCGAGCCGCCCTTGTTGTACCAATACACCGGCCCGTGATATGCTTCCCGGTTACAGCCGTTGAACGGCGGCATGAACGGCGCTTCACTGGCCCGGCTGGCAAACACGTCCTTGGCGTACAACAACTGGGTGTGGTCAGCCGGGTTCATCACCGTAATCGGGTCGAACACTGCAGTCGATACTATTACTGTAACTTTATTGCCGATGTTAAGGGTGAACAACCAAATTTCGTATAGTGAGTCCCTAAGATCACAACCGGTGCCCGGTAAAACGACGACCGTCCGACCCTGTTTGCTGTTGATGTCACGATCGCAGATCGAGCCCACCTCGCCGGTGTCGGCCATGCCTTGCACATGCACGTAGTGCCCGTCGTCGGCTACCAGGTCAAACTCCAGCGAGTGAAATTGATTGCCGAACCGGGCGACGCCGCCGGTGCCCATGTGGGCTACGATGCGGGTACTGGTGGTGGCCGTCCGGCCTTCGTCGTTGGTCGCGCCTTTATTGACGACGAACACTTTAAAACCAGCGTGCGGTTCGCTCATCGGGTGGTTCATATAGGCCGCAATGTAGCCGAAGGCCGGGAGCGACGGGTCGGCCAGGCTGGTGCGCGGGTCGTCGCCGTGTTCGTGGTCGAGGTAACAGCCGAACTCAGGGTCAACTTGCGGGTGCCAGGTAGGGTAAGTCTTGCCGTCCGGGCCGGTGGTAACGTAGCGGTCATGAACCCAAGCCGGGCACAATTGCCCCGCGACCGCTGCTGGGGTGGCTGTGACATCAGAGGCGGCGGTGGCGGTTGGCGACACTGCAACATTAGTAGGCGGTAACGGAGTCGCTGTTGCCGGAATTTGAGTCGCCGTCGACGGCACCGGAGTGCTGGTTGGAATCTTTGTCGCTGTCGGCGGGAGCTTCGTGGCAGTTGCCGGGGCCAGGATCTTCGTCGGCGCTTTGGTCGATGTCGGGAGGCTCTTCGTCGCCGTCGCCGGGATCGGAGTTCGAGTCTTGTGCGGCGTCCGCGGCGGGCGCAAGGTCTTAATAATCGAAATGATTTTCCCTGCGGCGGGATGCTGGGTGGCCAACGCCACAACTTCAACTGCCTGGTTCGAGCCAAGCGAAGACTTGGCGCCTGAAGCTTGAGAGGTGGCGGCATTGGCGGTTTGCCCAATCGACACCAATGTAGATATTGAGCGCGGTTCGTCGAGAGCTTGTGACGAACACGCACCCAACAACACAGTCAGCATTGCCACAGCTATAAGCAACCAGCATAAGCGATATGTCCGATAGGTACGCATATTGATTTTCATCTCCGAATCCTTTGGTAGGTTTGTGGTAAGCGCGGCGTTAGTATTCCATCTGCTCATTACCTCACCTATCCTAAGGTCACTCGCTTGATCAGTGAACATGCCTTGAGTACCTTTCTGGCCCTTTTTGGAGATTATTGGACTCCGCTTTGACACTAACAACACCCTCAAAAGACTTGATATCAGGTTGGTGAAAAGGATCGGCCCAGAAGCGACACTCAGTTTTGACACAGCGCAAACAAGAATAGTCTCCCTTCATACTTCTGACCTTACCCCGCAAATTGGGTAACATCAATCAACGCTCTGGTAAAAAAAATAGAGCCGGGGTGTCACCGTCACCCGGCTCTACTGCCTGATCGCAAACGCTACAAGATTGCTTTAGTTGTCGTCAGTCATTCTTGAGTTTCAACTCGTCGGCAGTCAACGTGATTCGATACCGCCCCAATGTCTTTTCATACTCCGGCGACTGGTGCCTGAAATAAGTGTTATAGAGTTCAGCGTAATGTCCGCTCTGCGCCATCAATGATTTGTGATTTCCCTCTTCGATGATGGCCCCCTGCTTCAACACAATGATCCGGTCGGCGGCGCGAACGGTGGAGAGGCGATGCGCAATCAAAATCGAGGTGCTGTTAGCAAGGATCAGGTCGAGCGCCTCTTGAATTTGCGACTCGGTGAACGGGTCGATGCTGGCCGTGGCCTCGTCGAGGATGAAGATGGCCGGCCGCTGGACGAGCACCCGCAGGAGGGCCACCAGTTGGCGTTGCCCCATTGAGAGACGGCCACCCCGTTCGCCCACGTCAGTCGCCAACCCCTCGGGCAGAGTCTCCAGCCACTCGCCTTTGCCAATTTGCCGCGCCAGCGATTCGATCTCACGATCATTCACTTCTGGCCGGGCATAGCGAATGTTGTCGGCCACGGTGCCGGAAAAAAGAAACGGCACCTGGGAGACGATGCCAAGTTGCCGGCGATATTGGGCGAGATCGAAGGTGCGGATGTCGCGCCCGTCCACCAGAAGTTGGCCGGATTGAAATTCGTAGAAGCGGGCAATGAGTTTGACAATGGACGATTTGCCCGCGCCGGTGTGGCCGACGAGGGCGATATTCTCGCCCGGTTGGACAGCCAGGGAGAAATCGCGCAGAATCGTCTCCTGTTTTCCATACTGAAAGCCGACGTTGACAAAGTTGATCTCGCCACGCAAGCGTTCGACGCTTTGGGCGTCGGCTTGGGCCACGCGCGGTTCGGCATCGACGAGGGCAAAGACTCGCTCGGCGGCGGAGAGGCCGGCTTGAAACTGACTCCAAAACGCGGAGACGTTGGTGACTGGAAACCAGAAGCGGTCGAGGCTGGTGATGAACAGATACCACGAGCCAACCGACACGGCCCTCGCCCCGGCGGCCAACCCGCCGAAGTACACCAGCGCCGAGGTGCCAACCCCGGCCAGCATGTTGAGGGCGGGGAAGATATTTGACAACACGAAGCCACGCCGGATATTGATGATATAGGACTGAACGTTGACGGCAGTAAACTCGTTGTAGACTGCGCCCTCCTGCCGGAAATTTTTGGCGACACTGATCCCGGCAATCGTTTCGTGAATGGCGGCGTTGACGTTGGCCATAGCCCGGTTGCCCTGACGGGTGACGTAGCGGGCGAGGCGGCGGAAACTGGTAGCCAGCAGCAACACCAGCGGCGTGAAGCCGACCACCGTGAGAGCGAGTTGCCAGTTGATGATGAACAGAACGACCGAGAGAATGAGAACCACCAGAATCTGACTGATGAGATCGGTGACGAGGGTGATGACTTGGGCGAAGTCCTGGGTGTCAGAAGTAATGCGGCTGAGGATGCGCCCGGTCTTGAATTCGTCGTAGAACGAGAGGTCGTGCCCGGCGGCGGCGCGGAAGGCGTCGAGGCGCAAGCCAAGCACCAGGTCGCCGATGGCCCGGGCGGTGAGGCGGCGGCGAAAGAGATTGAGCACCCACGAAAAGACGCGGGTGAAGAGAATGATGCCGACCAGGCCGATGATGAAGGCGAGGGTCGGTTTTTCAGCCAGAGCGTTTACTCCGCGCACCGCCACAAACGGTTGAACGATGTCCACCACCGCCACGGCGGCGGTGAGCAGGGCTACGCCGAGCACCCGGGCGCGTTGCGGCTGAAGGTAAGAAGCGATTCGCCAGAGTAATTGCGAGTCGGTGTACTGGCGGTCGTAGGCTTCGGTGTCGAGGGCGGAGAAGATGGAGGCCATGAGGGAGAAGAGAGAAGAGAGAATTGGAGAATTGGAGAATTGGGTATTGGGTATTGGTTATTGGTTATTGACGGCGGGCGAAGCGGTGAGAAAGGCGGATGAGGACAAAGGTGAGAACGTAGGGTGCGAGCATGAAGAGAAGGCTGATCTGCCACTTGGAAAAATCAACGTTGGTGAGATTGAAAAGCCAAAGCATCATGTCGAGTGTCCTGAGCGAGCCGGGGAATTGCCAGTGCCAGAAGAAGCTGAACGGCAACAGAAAGGCGAGCAGGGGTGCAAAGGTGGCGACAACCAGCGGGTTCCGCCAGCGCAGGGCCAGCCCCACGCCGAGCGCCGCCGCCAGCAAGTTGAGTCCCCACAACCCTAACGCAATCAACAACCAGGTCAGGCCCACATCCACCGCAGGCATCGAACAGACAGAATAATCCATTCGAGGGTTGTAGTCGCCGGTATGGTAGAAGTGATCGACCCGGCACAAGAAGATGGCGGCGTGCAAGGCCGAGTCCAACATGCCGACCACCAGCGGCGACACGAAGCTGACAGCCAGGGCCAGCAACCAGCGCGCGCGATAAAGGGCGGCGAACACATAACCTTGCACAATGGAGGAGTCAGAGAGGGTAGTGGCAGTGAGCAGGTCGTAACTGCCGTCGCTCACGTTGCGGGCGGTGAGGCTCCCGGCGATCAGAGCGACAATGGGCGGCATTGCCGCCGCCAGCGCCACGAACAGCATGGGCAGTAAATAAATCGGCGTGTGGAAATTCGGGTTGCGATCGGCCAGAAACAATCGAGCGCTCACCGAAAGACTTAGCACGCCCAGGCCGAAGGCGAGCCAGAAGCAGGCGCGGGCGGAGAGCCAGGAGGGTTTGCCGATGAGGCGGGTGAGGAGGGGGTTGGGAGTAAATCGTAACACGTAAACGAAAGGCGGGATTTTAGGGAAACGACAAACGACAGGCGTCAAACGTCAGGTTACGTTTGTCGTTTGACGTTTCAACTCCCCAACACCTCATATCGCGTAAAAATTCTTCGGTAAGGTTCGCTCTCGCGCATCAACGTCGCATGGTCGCCCACGGCGGCCACCCGGCCCTTACGTAAGACCACGATCTGGTCGGCCCAGCGAATTTGCGAGAGGCGGTGAGTGATGAGGATCGTCGTGCGGCCCTCGGCGGCGCGCTCGATGGCTCGCTGAATCTGATCTTCGGTGGCCGAGTCAATCGCGCTCGTCGAGTCGTCGAGAATCAAAATGCGGGGGTTGGTGAGGAAGGCGCGGGCCAGAGCCAGGCGTTGACGCTGTCCCCCGGAAAGAGTCACCCCCCGCTCGCCGATCACAGTCTGGTAGCCGTCCTTGAAGCCCATGATGAAATCGTGCGCCTGCGCCTCACGCGCCGCCTGTTCGATCTGCTCCTGAGTCGCGCCCGGGCAACCGAAGGTAATGTTCTCGGCCACCGTGCGCGAGAAAAGGAAGATGTCCTGCTCGATGATCGAAATTTGCTGGCGCAGGGACTCGATGTTCCAGTCGCGCACATCCACCCCGTCCACCCGCACACCGCCGGACGTGGTGTCGTAGATTCGGTTGACCAGCTTGGACAATGTGCTCTTGCCAGCTCCGGTTTGGCCGACGATGGCCACCGTGTGACCAGGCTCTACTTTGAACGAGATATTTTCCAGCACTGGCGACTCCGGGCCGCCTGCGGCGGCGTAACCGAACGAAACATCCCGAAACTCAATCGCTCCCTGAATCGAGGCGGCGTAGCCTTCCTTGTTCTCGTCGAGTTCGGTTTCGGTGGTGATCAGTTGCAGGATTCGTTTTGCCCCCGCCAGTCCCAGCGACACTTGCGAATAGGCAAACAGCGAAGTGAAGGTGGGGAAGCCGAACAACTGAAGTAAAAGCATAAAGGCAACCACATCGCCGGTGTTGATCAGCCCGGCGCGGTGCAACAAAAGTGCCTGCAGGAAGCCAAAAGTTTCGGTGAGGCCGAGCAGGAGCAATGGCAGAAAGCGGGCTTCGATGTCGCCCTGCCGCACGGTTGCGTCCCGGTAGGCCTGGGCATTGCGCTCGAAGCGCTCGATCTCTTGCGGCTCCTGCGCCGCGCCCTTCACGATCTCAATGCCATCCAGCGCTTCGGAGAGACGGGTGTTGAGTACGCCGAACTTCTGACGCACGGCGTCGGTAACGGGCGAAAGCTCGCGCAAATAGCCGCCCAGAGCCAGAGCGTAAGTGATGCAGAAGAACAACGGCGCGGCAAACAACGACCAGTGGAGGGTGGCCGGGGCGACGATAAGCGGCATGATCATAAACATGCCCGATCCCACCACCAGGTTGATACCCGGGTTGAGCATCAGGTTGATCTCGCGCACGTCATTGGTGGCCCGAGCCATAATGTCGCCCACCGGCTGAAAGCTGTGGAAGGTCATGCTCTTGCCGAGCAGGCTGGCGTAGAGTTCGGCCCGCGTGTCGCGCTCCAGGCGCTGACCGATGATCTCACTGCCAAAGTTGCGGCCCAACTGCAGAACCCCGCGCACCAACTGCGAAACCAGAATCCAGATCGCCGCCGACCTCAGTCCGTTGTAATCCGGCGGCAATTTTTGCATGGCGTTGAAGGCCAGGCCGATGAGAATCGGCGGCACGGCGGCCAGGGCCGCGTTGCCGAACGCACCCAGCACCATCATCAGGATGATCCACTTGTGCCGCCAGGCGTGCGAGAGTACCCATCGCTGGGGCGAACGTAAGTCGGAGTGGTGGGGTTGGTGAACGGCGAATTCGGAGACGGACATTGTTCGCCAGTATTCTACCGCACCCTTGCGCGTTTGCGGCAGGGCGGGCTTTGTAGTAAGGTTAGGCGCAGTGGAGGATATATGCCGCGAAAAAAGAAACCCCCTTCCAAGAATCAACCATCCATCTATAGCTTCGAGCCGCCAGCTTTGAAAAGCGCAACGCAGGCGGCCTCTACCGAAATTTTCCAGAAGGTTGAAGCTGAGATTGCTTTCATTGAGCCGCCCACGCCCGACGAAGGCAGTATCCCTGAACAGAAAGAGCATTTTCAACTCCCCGCCCGTTTCGGCGCGGTTCCCGTAGACGAAGCCCCGCTCGGTTGGGAAACCGAAACGCGGCGGCGCGAAGTCAAGGTAACCAAGTTTCAGTATGACTACCCTGAGTAGCTAACACTTTGCGAAATGCTCATGAAACTGGCACAATTGGTGGTT
>CAYSIV010000253.1:0-9315 GCA_964431175.1 uncultured Anaerolineales bacterium | reverse complement strand
CCTTAGCACATTTGATGCCTATTTGACCGCTCTTTTTTAGATTGAGAATTGCTGTTTTCAGGTCAATTAATTGTTCATTTGCTTTGATTACCCGGCGAGCCAGTTTCATAATGGGCCGGCCAAGACCGGGGAAGCGCGTGAGGAGAATGGCAACCGCGCAGGACGGCGATGTGATAGGCCAGCAGTTGCAGGGGCAGAACCGTGAGCACCGGGCTGAGCAGCCACGGGCAATCTGGAACATACAACACATGGTCGGCTTTGGCGGCCATCGACTCGTCGCCATCGGTAGCCACCGCCTTGAAGCCACCGGACTAGAAGAGCGCGGGGCCACACATCTTTTGCTTATCGCTGGGTGATGTCCGAGTTGCAATACGGCCCAACCCCGCACCAAGCCGATTTGCTCCGATGCGCTTCGCAAACGGCTGAACGCGACCATTCGGCGGCCTCGGGAACGCCCCGCTGAAAATCACAGACACACCACTTTCTGCTCTGCGGGCGCCCTTGGGCCGCGGCATGTCGGGTTAGTAGTTACCGCAAGATGATACATTTGGAGTAGCGAACGGGTGTTCTGGTACAATACAGTACACGTATGGTGACTGACACACCAAGCCTTCAAGACTATTACCAGCGCATCAATGATGTCAAGCAGTACATCCGCGAGCACATCGACGAACCGCTCAATCGGGAAGTGTTGGCGGCAGTTGCCGGTTTCTCTGTATCTCACTTTCATCGCATCTTCACGGCCTATATAGGCGAGAATATTACCGGCTACGTCCGTCGTGTGCGTATGGAACGCGCAGGGCGAAAACTTCGGATGGGCGCAGTGGACATTACAGAGGTTGCACTTGCCGCCGGTTACGATACCCATGCGGCTTTTAGCAAGGCGTTCAAACAGCAGTTTGGTCTCAGCCCCAGTGAATTTCGCCAACTCAATTGCAATGCGGCCACTCATATTCTGATGAAAGGAAAATCATTATGAAGATTCAACTAAGTAGTGTAATGGTAGACGACCAGGACAAGGCCCTCAAGTTTTATACGCAGGTTTTGGGCTTTGTCAAAAAAAGAGACATTCCATTAGGGGAAGCCAAATGGTTGACCGTTGTCTCGCCCGAAGGGCCAGAGGATATTGAGTTACTTCTTGAGCCAAACAGCAACCCTGCCGCCAAGACATACCAAAAAGCTATTTTTGAGCAAGGGATACCGTTAACAGCATTTGCTGTAGATGATATTCAAAAAGAGTATGCAAGACTGAAAAAGGTGGGCGTGGAGTTTACGATGGAACCAACAAACATGGGAATGACCACGGCGGCCGTATTCAATGATACTTGCGGTAACCTCATACAAATCTATCAAGTCACTGCTGTCTGAAAAGCGGATGCAGAAATATGAGACCTCGTGTTTCGCTGAGTTTGATTTGGCTTCGCAAAAGTTCCTGGCTTTATTGGAAAACACATGGACAGAATCACACGAACACACCTGAATAACCTTTGGTCTGAAAATAGAGACTTACAAAATAAGGCTTACTCCTATATTCTAGAAGCGACAGACAAACCCGTTGACTGGTCTTACGATGTGTGGGATGAGATGGTCGGAAACTTAGACCACAAAGACAACCACAATAGAGCGATTGCGGGACAGGTTCTCTGCAACTTGGCCAAGAGCGACCCAAAGAGCAGGATGCTGAAGGATTTCGATGCCTTACTGGCAGTGACGAAGGATGAAAGGTTCGTCACCGCGAGGCATTGCCTGCAATCGATCTGGAAAGTTGGGGCTGCTGGCAAGAAACAACAGAAGATTGTGGTTAGTGGTCTTGCAGGCCGGTTCAGTGACTGTGTCGCCGAAAAGAACTGCGCTTTGATTCGCTGCGATATCATCCAAGGTCTTAGGAAGCTCTATGATGAAGTGCACGATGAGCAAGTAAAAGGGAAAGCGCTGGCGTTGATTGAAAGTGAAGAAGACAGCAAGTACCGCAAGAAGTATGCGGGCCTTTGGAGAGTCAAATGAACGTCTTCGAACAAAAAAGGTTCGGGTGGGTGACCGGGTCTTCCCAAACCCGCGCGGGCGGTTGAACCCTGCCGTTAGGCAACAATATTTTCGCAACAAGAAAAAGCGGCCTCGCCCTCACCAAGCAAGGCCGCTTTTTCATTCGGTCAGCGCCAGCCTACTCCACCGTCACGCTCTTCGCCAAATTGCGGGGCTGGTCAACGTCACAGCCGCGCAGGACGGCGATGTGATAGGCTAGCAGTTGCAGGGGCAGAACCGTGAGCACCGGGCTGAGGAGCCAGGGGCAATCTGGAACATACAACACGTGGTCGGCTTTGGCGGCCATCAATTTATCGCCATCGGTAGCCACTGCCACCACAATCCCGCCCCGGGCCTTGGCCTGTTCCACCTGACTGAGCATCTTCTCGTACCAGCGATCCTTAGTGGCAATCACCAGCACCGGCATGTCCTTGTCAATCAAGGCAATCGGGCCGTGCTTCATCTCGCCCGCCGGGTAGCCCTCGGCGTGAATGTAGGAAATCTCTTTGAGCTTGAGCGCGCCTTCGTAGGCAATAGGCATGTTGATGCCGCGCCCCAGATAGAGGCAGTGGTTGGTGTCGCGCAATATTCGGGCCACTGCTTCCACTTGCGGCTCGCGGTCGAGCGTGCGCCCCACCAGATCGGGCAGGCGGGCCAGGTCGGCGGCCAAAGCCCTGAGTTGCTTTGGACTCAGCACGCCGCGCAGTTCGCCCAGCTTCATCGCCAGCAAATACAGGTCAACCAGCGGCGCGGTGAAGGCTTTGGTCGAGGCTACGCCGATCTCCGGGCCGGACTGCATGGTGATGTAGCCGTGCGCGACGCGCATGGCTTGCGAGCCGATGACGTTGACGATGCTCCACAGAGTCGCGCCCCTGCTTCGGGCCTCCTCCATCGCCGCCAGGGTGTCGGCGGTTTCCCCGGATTGGCTGATGGACAGCACCACGGTTCGGTCATTCACCAGCGGGTCGCGATAGCGAAACTCAGAGGCGATGTCTACTTCCACCGGAACGCGGGCCAGCGACTCGATCAGCACCTTGCCACCATTCCCGCATGAGCCGCCGTGCCGCAGGCGACGATGACGATCTTCTCAATCTTCATCGCCAGTTCGGGCGTCAGGTTCAGGTCACCCAGCGTTACTTGCCCGGTTCCAAAATCCACCCGCCCGCCGATGGTGTCGGTGATGGAGCGCACCTGCTCGTGAATTTCTTTTTGCATGAAGTGGCGATACTCGCCCTTCTCGGCTGTCACCATGTCCCAGGCGATGGTGTGGATTTGGGGTTTGACGGCTTTGCCGTCGAATGTTTGCACTTCGTAGCCGTCACGCTGAACAATCACCATCCAGCCCGACTCCAGAAACGCCATGCGGCGGGTGTGTTCGAGAATGGCCGGCATGTCGGAGGCGAGGAACATTTCACCGTCGCCCAGGCCGACGGTGACGCCGCCGGCGTTGCCCATCCGCGCCGCCACAATCTTGCCCGGCTCGCGCGGTGTCATCGCCACGATCACGTTTGCGCCCCGCAGTCGTTTGAGCGTTTGCCGCACCGCTTCCTCCAACGGAATATCGGTGGCCAGGTAGCGCTCGATGAGGTTGGCGATCACTTCCGTGTCGGTATCCGAGCTAAAAGTGGCGCCCTCAACCAACAGTTCGTCTTTGAGTTCGACGAAGTTTTCGACGATGCCGTTTTGCACGACGACGACGTTGCCGCCGTCGCTGAGGTGGGGGTGCGCGTTGCGCTCCGAGGGCGCGCCGTGAGTGGCCCAGCGCGTGTGCCCGATGCCAATCGGCCCGTCCACCGGGTCGCTGTTGTAACGCGCGACGAGATTATGCAGTTTGCCAACGTCGCGCCGGATGTTGATCCGGGTGACGCCGTCACCCGGATCGTTAAGCACCGCCAGACCGGCCGAGTCGTAACCGCGATACTCAAGCCGTTTCAAGCCGTCGAGAATAATCGGCGCCGCCTGACGCGGGCCGACATAGCCAACAATGCCACACATGGGAGCCTCCTGAATATTGAACCGCAAAGGCGCAAAGGGCGCAAAGTTATATTAAACTTTGCGTTCTTCGCGTCTTGGCGGTTTTCTCTTGGCCGCGCTCACTCGCGTTGGCCGGGCAGTTGCCTGCCGGCGTTGCGAAGGGCTTTTCTTTTGGGAGGGGAAAGAGTGTCGGGGCTGGCTGACCCGGAGGGCTTCCGCTGAACTTTCGATTTTCCGGCCCTAGACCTGTCAGGTTCGCTTCGCGAAAACCTGACAGGTCTTTGTTGCCGTTAACCCCGCCTTGCGTTGGGGAACCCTCATCCTCGTCACCCTGCATCCAACTTCCCGAAGGTTTAGAACCTTCGGGAAGTTTTCGCCGGGCCATGCGCTATCTTTCCCGATTCAAGTTGTGGGCAATCACCTCCTTCGTCTTTCGTCCATCGTCATTTCAAAATCTCTCTCGCCGCTTCAATTGCCTCATCCACCTGCACTGGCGAAATCCAATAATGCAAAACAGCGCGCAGGCGGCGGGCGCCGCATGGGCCGATGAGAATGCCTCGCGCCGCCAACCGGTCGGCGAACTTGCTGGCGTCCATCGGCACTTCAGGCGCAAGGTCAAAATATACCATATTCGTTCGCACCCGGGCCGGGTCGAGCCTAACACCCGGAATTCCAGCCAGACCCTGAGCCAGCCGTTGCGCGTCATCGTGATCGTTGGACAGCCGCTCGACCATGGAGGTCAGGGCCACGATTCCGGCGGCGGCGAGAATGCCCGCCTGCCTCATACCGCCGCCCAGCACTTTGCGCGCTCGCCGCACGCGAGCGATGAACTCGGCGCTGCCGCACACCATGGAGCCAACCGGCGCGCACAGGCCTTTGGAGAGGCAGAACGAAACAGAGTCGGCCGGCCCGGCGAGAGCGGAGGGCGAGACATTGAGGGCGACAGCGGCGTTGAAGAGGCGCGCGCCGTCAACATGAAATCGCAAGCCGTGTTTTTTCGCCAGAACGCCGATCGCTTGCGTATACTCAGCCGAGAGGGGTTGCCCGCCGCAAACGTTGTGGGTGTTCTCAATACAGATCAAGCGGGTGATGGGATGATGGGGGTCGTCTTCGCGGATAGCGGCCTCCACGGCCTCCAGCGGCAGAGTGCCGCCAGGATTTTCCATAATCGGCACGGCCTGGGCCTGACCCAGCGCCGCAATCGCCCCCTGCTCTTCGAGATACATGTGACTGCGCGCGCCGAGGATCACTTCATCGCCGCGTTGCACATGGCACATCATGGCCGCCACGTTGGCCATGGTGCCGCTGGCGACGAAGACGGCGGCCGCTTTGCCGAGCATCTCGGCGGCCAGCGCTTCAAGTTTGTTGACGGTCGGGTCCTCGCCATAAACATCGTCGCCCACTTCGGCGTCGGCCATGACCCGGCGCATGGCCGGCGTGGGATGGGTGACGGTGTCGGAGCGAAGATCGATGACGTTGGCGGCAGATGAGTCAGTTGTGGCAAACGAGCTATACATAGGGCAACCCTCAATGTGAACCTTGCCAGGTTTTGATGGCGGCAACGAACAAGCCAGCCAGGATAAGTGTAGTGATGACGCGAGTTGTGGCTTCGATGATCCACGACAGGCATCCGAGGCGGACGCCCCACCGCGCTTGCGAAGCCCCGCTGAGGTCGCCAGCGGTTTTGGCCCGCCGTCCTCCGGCCCAACCAGCGACGATGGCACCGAAGCCAAGCGGGTAGGCAAACAGCGAGATGAGAGGAATGAACGGAACCGGCGCAGTAAGTGAGAACAGGAGGCTCATTGCGCCCAACAACAAACTGGTGACTGCAAAAAGGTTGCGCCGGAGAGGCGTCGCTTCGGTCATGCTTAGGCGGGCTGAATCTCGATAAAGATGCGTTTGGTGTCTCGCCAGCGATAGAGCAGTTTGAGCATGGCTAATTGCCAGCCATATTTGTAGCCCATGATCCGGTCAACCCATTGCCCTTGCGCCTCCGGCAGAATGCGGGCCGTAGCCTCAAACTCCGGGCCGAGCAAGTTGCCTCGGTAATCGCAGGGCGCAACTTTGACGCTTGCATTGTTGCGAAGGCGTTTGAGTTTGCCCGCCCCGGCCAGCGAGAACATATAAATCCTATCAGCCTCCGCCGCGAACCAAACAGGCGTTGGCGCCGGCGCACCTGTCTTACGAAAAGTGGTCAACCGAATAAATTGGAAACCCTTGAGAGCGGCGAGGGCACCCATCGTATGAGTCGGTGTTGCCATCAATAGACTTTATCGGAAATTAGCTCCTAGCCCGCGTCCTCGCGGGCGGCCCAACCGCGAGGACGCGGTTGGAGAGCACGAAAGGCTATTCCCGATAACGTCTAATACTTTCGCACAATCGCCTTGTAAGTATCCGGCTCGCGGTTTTGCAAAGTTTGAAATTCTTCGCGGTTGCGGCGAACGTCAGAGAGATCGATGCGGGCCAGGGCGTAACCTTCCGCCGGGTCGCCCGTCTTGGGGTCGATTTCCCCGGCCAGCGAGGCGAACACCTGTCCGCGCGGCCCGACGATCATGCTGTCGCCGATAAACGAAAGCGTGGCGTCTTCGCCTACGCGGTTGGCGGCGGCGATGAAGCACGAGTTTTCGTAAGCGCGAGCGGCGACGTAAGTACGCCACTCGTCGTTGCGCGGCTTCTCCCAGTTGGCGCACAGGACGATCAAATCCGCGCCGTCGAGGGCCAGGGTGCGGGCCGCTTCGGGAAAGGCGATGTCGTAGCCAAGCAGGAGGCCGACGTTGCCGAAAGCGGTCTCAAAGATCGGGTACTTGTAGCCGGCGCGGAAGATCATGCGCTCTTCGCCCTTGAGGTGAACTTTGCGATAGTCGCCAATCAACTCGCCATCCGGGCCGATGAGCACTGCCGTGTTGAAGAGGATCGACTCGACTTTTTCCTTCGCCGGCATCCCAAAGGCAACGTGGACGTTGAACTCGGCGGCGCGCTGGGCCACGACGTTGACCGACGAGCCGGGCACGCGCTGGGCTAAATCCACAAAGCGCACGCCGCACTCGTAGCCGGTGGTGATCAGTTCGGGGAAGACGATAAGGTCAACTTTCTGACTGCCGCAAATCTTGGCAATGTAGTCCGACATCTTGACGAGGTTTTCTTCCATCTCGTTGAGCAAGGGTCGCATTTGAACGGTAGCAATGGTCACTTCGCGCATTCAGGTTTCTCCAATAAAGTGTGAGGTGTCGTGTCAAACAAATCAGTCTTGTGGCGGGGGACAGCCATTACGCGCGTTCAAGTTCGAGCGGCAGTTGTTGATCGGTCGGGATAACAAAGCCGCGCATTTGCAGGGTGGCGAACGCCCGCGCTCGTCTCAATACTGAGGCGTGATATTCTTCCAGCAACCCATCAAGTTCTTTTTGCTCGTCCGGTGTCAATTCGCGCTCGCCTGCGACATGATTGAGCTGTCGCAATCGGCTATCCTCTGCGGGTGAGAGCGAAGGTTGAGTTGCATCCCACAAAGCCCTGTCGCTGAGATGGATCATATTTGCCAGTTCGGCCTGCAGTGCAGGTGAAGCCTCAGAGGGCAAGGTGACCAAATCAAGGCTTTGAGCAATATATTCAGCAACCGGGCGATGAGGAAGTTCTGCCATTCGTTCGAGTCGCTCAAACAGCGGTTTTGGAACTTGAATTGTCATCATTTCCATAGTCGGCGCACCTTTCTCAAATTTCATGCGGTCAAATTATAGCCGAGATTGTCTCAATTCATTAAGCACCACCGCCAAATCGGGCGGCAGGGGCGACTCGAAAGTGCGCATCTCGCCGGATGGAAGCTGAAGGGTGAGGCGGGCGGCGTGCAAAAAGTGGCGGCTGAGGCCGGGCAGTCTGATTCCGGCGCTGCGGCGAGTCGCATAAAGCGTATCGCCAGCCAGCGGGCAACCGAGGAAGGTGAAGTGAACGCGAATCTGGTGGGTGCGCCCGGTCTTGGGTTCGACTGCGAGCAAGGTGAACAGCTTGAACGTTTCGCGGGTGCGGTACTCGGTGACGGCTTCGCGGGCGGAGAGGTTGTCGGCCTGCAAAACGGCCATGCGTTGGCGGTTCTTCGGGTCGCGGCCCAGGGGCGCTTCGATACGGCCCGTCGGAGTCGGCGGGCGACCGACGACCAGGGCCAGGTACAACTTCTGTGCGGCGCGATCTTTGAACTGCGCTTGCAAGTGCCGGTGGGCCCGATCATTTTTGGCGACGACGATCAGGCCGGAGGTATCTTTGTCCAGCCGGTGGACGATGCCGGGGCGTTGTTCGTCGCCTACCCCTTCAAGATCGGGCGCGTGGGCCAGCACGGCGTTGACCAGGGTGCCGCTGGCGTGACCGGCGGCAGGGTGCACCACCATCCCCGCCGGTTTGTCAACCACGATCACATCGCCGTCTTCGTAAATAATGTTGAGCGGGATGGCTTCGGCGACGGCCTGAGCCGGGGCGGGCGGCGGGATGCGTAGTACAATCTCGTCGCCATGGCCCAGCCGGGCGCTGGCTTTGGAGGCGGCGGCATTGTTGACGGTGACGAAGCCGTCGTCGATCAGCCGCTTGATTTGGGTGCGGGACAGGTCGGGCAGAGAGGCGGCGAGATAATGATCGAGGCGGTCGCCCCGTTCGCTCACGGTCAGCGAGATAGTGCGCTCATTCATGCGAAGTGGGTGCCGGTTCGGCGGGAGGCGCGACGGCGGCTTTGGCGGCCTGCTCGGCGTTATGCTCCCGCAACATCAGCAGGGCCAGCACGATGACGCCGGACGTGATCGAGAGATCGGCCAAATTGAAGATGGGCGCGTTGAGGGAACGGCCCCAGTGGAAGAAGATGAAGTCGGTGACGGTGCCGAACAGCAGGCGGTCAATCAGGTTGCCAATTGCCCCGCCCAACTGCAAACCGAGGGCCAGGCGAATGGCAATTTGCCCTTCGGGAATCTGGCGATAGTAGAAGACGATGGCCCCGGCCACCAGAATGGCGACGATGGTGAAAATCCCGCCCGCCTGCTTGAACATGCCGAAGGCGGCCCCGGTGTTATGGGTGTTGATGAGGGTGAAAAAGTCGCTCAGTGGCGGAATAGGCGTGAGCGACTCGAACAGGGCCAGGTTGTTGCGAATGTAGGCTTTGGTGATCTGATCGGCCACGACCACGAGCGCGGCGATGGCGAAGAGGATGGTGTGTTGAAGGTTGCGTGACATGCGATGATTGTACTCTATCTGTGACAAGATGACAGGGTGGCAAGATGAAAAGTTGAATAGCAACCAGCCTGGAAAACACCCTCCATCAACTGGAGCGGGTGACACAGCGCGCGCACG
>CAYSIV010000252.1:0-9346 GCA_964431175.1 uncultured Anaerolineales bacterium | reverse complement strand
AAGACTACGACATTGAAATATTAACGTCCGGCATGAATGCCGAAGGTGGGAGAGTGCTCCAAAGAATATTCGGGAAGAAGTTGGTGGACTACCCTAAGCCCCCGTCGCTTATTAAGGCGCTGATCCGAGCAGCAACGTCAAAAGAGGATAGTGTCCTCGATTCATTTGCAGGCTCTGGCACAACCGGGCATTCTGTACTTGATTTGAACCGCGATGAAGAGTATCGGCGAAAGTATATACTCGTAGAGCAGAGCGACTATTTCGATACCATTCTCAAGCCCCGTCTCCAAAAAACCATCTACGCCGCCGACTGGAAAGACGGCCAGCCGGTGAAAGACTCTCCCGGCTCCAGCCACGCCTTTCAGTATCTCCGGCTTGAGAGTTACGAAGACACACTCGACAACTTAGACTTGCGCCCGGAACTTGCGCCGCCGCCCGGCCTCTTCCCACCGGAGACCGATGACTACCTGCTCAAATACATGCTTGACCACGAGACGCGCGAACTGCGGCTGAACGTGCGGGCGTTCCAGACGCCGTTCGACTACCAATTGCGCGTGCGGCGCGATGGGATGGAAATGCGAGTCAAAGTGGACTTGCTCGAAACGGCAAACCTCCTGCTCGGTCTCACGGTACAGGTGCGGCGCGATTATCGGCATCAGAAGCGAACTTACCGCGTCGTCTTCGGCCGGACGCGAGAGGGCGATTCGGTCGTCGTCATCTGGCGAAATACGGCGGGGCTGGATTTGCAGAAAGAGGCCGAGTTTGTGGCGGGTGAAATCCTCGCCGAGCGCGAGGTGGATCGGCTGTACGTCAACGGCGATTCGCGGGTGGCGGGGGCGAGGGCAGTGGAGGCGGTGTTTATGGGGGCGATGAGGGGAGAATAATGTCCTCTAGTCCCTCCTTCACCCTCGCCGACCGCCTGATCCTCTTCCGTTACTTCAACGCCCTCTTCGGCGCAAAGACGTTCGAGGATTTGCAGGCCGCGCTCCGCGACCAGTCGCCCGGCTACGATTCGCAGGGGCGCAGTCACTACTTCAACGCGCTCAAAGGCCGGGCGCAGATTCCCGAAGACCGGCTGGCCCGCTACGACGCGAACATTCGCGGCGACGTGGAAGCCCTCAATGTCCGGCGGCCCGACCCGGTGCAACTCAAATACTTCCAATACCTCGCCGCGCTGTACACCGAAATCTTCCTCGACCGGCGAGCGAGCGAGTCGGCCCGTTTTTTGCGCGACCTGAATGACTTTGTGCGCGAAGTCAACGGGCGCGAGTCGTACTCGGCGCGTTTCAAACGTTTCGAGCCGGATGACCTGAACAAGATCGCATACTGGATGGCGACTGGCTCCGGCAAGACGCTCCTCCTGCATATCAACTACCGACAGTTTCTCCGCTATCAATACGACCCCGGCGACAACCTTCTGCTGATTACGCCACCCGGCGGACTGTTGGCCGCGCAACACCTTAGCGAACTTCGCCTGAGCAGTGTGCCGTCCGTTGAATACGACGAAGAACCACCCATCGGCGCGCGGCATCCGGTGCGGGTGATCGAAATCTCCAAGATCGCCAAAGACAAAAACGGCGGCGGGGTCAGCCGCGACGTGGAAACCTTCGAGGGCCGGAATCTGCTGTTTGTGGACGAGGGCCACAAGGGAAGCGGCGGCGAAGCATGGCGCGACCTGCGCGGGCGGCTCGGCGCGAATGGCTTCACCTTTGAGTACAGCGCCACCTTCGGGCAGGCCATCAACGCCGCCCGCGATACCGATCTGGTCGAAGAATACGGCAAGGCGATCATCTTCGACTACTCGTACAAATACTTCTACGGCGACGGCTACGGCAAAGAGTACCGCGTGCTCAATCTGCGCGAAGATCGGGCGCGCGACCTGACCGATACTTTTCTACTGGCGAATCTGCTGGCTTTCTACGAACAACAGCGGGTGTACAGTGATCACGGGCGCGCGCTCAAGCCGTATCATCTCGAATCGCCGTTGTGGATTTTCATTGGCTCCAGCGTCAACGCCGTGCAGACCGAGGGCGGGCAAAAAAAGTCGGACGTGCTGACGGTAGCCCTTTTGCTTGACCGCGCCCTCCGCAACCAGAACGGCTGGACGACGAAGACGATTGATTCCATTCTCAAAGGCCAGGCCGAACTCAAGGACGCCGAGGGCCGCGACCTGTTCGCCGGGCGGTTTGAATACCTCCGCAATGCGACGGCAAAGGAAATCTACCGAGACATTCTGCGCCTTGTCTTCCGCGCCGACGGCCCCGGCGGCTTACGGCTGA
The DNA here is from genome assembly GCA_964431175.1 of uncultured Anaerolineales bacterium. Lineage (GTDB taxonomy): Bacteria > Chloroflexota > Anaerolineae > Anaerolineales > VGOW01 > VGOW01. The sequence continues at coordinate 7,067 of CAYSIV010000252.1, read as the reverse complement.
TCGATATCAAAAACGCCGACGGTGAAATTGGCCTCAAAGCCGGAAGTTCTGAAACCTACTTCGGTGTGATCAACATCGGCGACACGAGCGCGTTCTTCAAGTTGGTGGATCAAGAACCGAGCCTTGCCCACGAAGAAGACAAGTTCGCCGCCTCGCTATTCGACACACTCCAAAAGCCCGATTCGCCCGTCAACATTCTCATTGGCTCCAAGAAATTTATCGAAGGTTGGAGTTCGTGGCGCGTTTCGGCGATGGGCTTGTTGAACATTGGCCGCTCCGAGGGGCCGCAGATTATCCAACTCTTCGGGCGCGGCGTGCGCTTGCAGGGCAAAGGCCGGTCACTTCGGCGCAGTCGTCATTTGCCCGGTTCGCATCCCGATCATGTTGAACTGCTCGAAACGCTGAACATCTTCGGCGTCCGCGCCGACTATATGAGCCAGTTTCGTGAGTATCTGGAAAAAGAAGGCGTTCCCTCCAGTGGGTACGAGGAGGTTGTCCTGCCTATTCGCATCAACGAGCCGTTTCTCAAAGAAGGGCTGGTTGTCCCACGTCTCAAGCCGGGTGTGGACTTTGCCTACAGCGTGTTTCTCACTCTGCCGCCAAACGCGAAAGCTCCGACCGTGGATTTGCGCCCGCAAGTCACGGCTCTAAGTAGCCTGGCCGAGCAGTCGAACGGGGGTGGAACTGCCGATCAGCAGCGAACGATTGCCGGCGAAGTGCTTAATCTGTTCGATTGGGATCGGCTATATCTTGATCTGCTGGAATTCAAAACCGAGCGCGGCTGGCACAACTTGCACATCCCACGCGAGTCGGTCGAGGCCGTGCTGCGCGAACGGCAATACACGCTCTTGGCCGCCGAGTCCGATGTGAAGCCGCGCAGTTACGCCGACCTCGCCCGCGTGCAGGCCGCCGCTAAAGCAGTGCTAGAGAAATACATCGAGTCGTACTACCAGCGCGCGCGCAACCGCTGGGAGAGCGAGCAACTCGAATACCGCACCCTCGATAAGACCGACGACAATTTGGCCTTCGGCGAATACCGGCTCAAGATACCGGCGGACAAGCGCAACCTGATCGCGCAGATCAACAAACTACTCAAAGACGCCGACCGGCTGTATGGCATGGACGGCAATCTCAGCGACTTGCCGCGCATTATTTTCGACCGCCATCTCTATCAACCCTTACTGGCTGTCTTGCAGGATGTCACCATTTCACCGCCGCCGCTCGATGACAACGAGCGGGCGTTTGTGGACAATCTACGTGGCTGGCTGTCGAAAAACGTCCCAACGCTAAAAAGCATAGATGTATTCCTGCTTCGCAATCAATCGAGAGGCAAGGGGATCGGTTTCTTTGAAGAAAGCGGTTTCTATCCCGACTTCATTTTATGGCTCAAGCAGGGGAAAAAACAACGGCTCGTCTTTGTTGACCCGCACGGCCTGCTTCTGGATAGCGACCCCGAAGATGGCAAAGTGCAACTTCACCGGCGTCTGAAAGAACTCGAAGCGGCCCTCGGCAACCCGAATGTATCTCTCGACTCATTTCTGATCTCGACGACAGCCTTTGCTGACTTGACGAAGCGGCGGGCGTGGCAGGGCTATAGCCGCGCCGCCTTTGCACAGACCCACATCCTATTTCAGGATGACGAACTTGCGCTGCTTTTCGCGGGCTGATATTGGAAGATATTCAGAATGGCGAGCCGAATCACCCGCGCCCCACGCGGCGCACAGCTTACCTGCAAAGACTGGCTCCAGGAGGCTGCCTACCCCATGATCCAGAACAACCTTGGCCCCGAAGTGGCCGAGCTCGTTTTCCCGGCGAAAGCCAGGTGAAGATTTTTCAGGCAATCGGCATCTAATAGGGTAGAGTGGCTCAATTGGATACACTTCAGTTTTTGCAGGATTATCGGGCTGGCGACGCGCTTGCGGTCGAACTGTTCGTTCACGCCCACCAGCAGGCCGTGTATCGGTTGGCCCTTTCCATTTTAGATGACCCGGCGGAGGCCGACGAGGCCACCCAGGACTCGCTGGTGGCGGCTATTAACGCCCTGGATAGTTATCGCGGCGAATCGGCCTTCACCACCTGGCTCTATGCCATCACTCTGAACGTTTGCCGGGCGCGCCTGCGCAAGCGAGGCAGTCGGGAACGGCTGATCCAGGCGCTCCATGCCATCTTCCGGCTCAAGGGCGAGACGGAAATCCACCCGGAAGAGGCCGCCATCCGGAACGAAGCGGACGCGGCAGTTTTGCAAGCGGTTAATAAGCTGGACGAGAAGCATCGCCTGCCCATCGTCCTGCGGTATTACAACGACTTTTCAATTGCCGAGATTGCCAATTTGTTGGGCATCAGTGAGGGAACGGTTCATTCGCGACTCTACACCGCCCGCGAGAGATTGAGACTCATGTTGAAGCGAAGTGTTGATTTTGAGAATGCCGGATTACAGAAGGCAGACTAGCATGATTGAGCTATCACATGATCAGGTTCGCCGCCAGTTGCAGGCCGCCGTCGACGGCCAGTCGAGCGCCGAAAGCCGCGCCGCGCTCAGAGCGCACCTGGATGTTTGCCCGAAATGCCAGGCCTATGCCGCCGAGTTCAACTGGTTGCACCGCGCACTGTACCGCGCCTGGCGGGCGCGCTGGCACACCCGCCGCTCGCTGGCCGACATGTCGAGCAGAGTGTTGGCTTCGGCCAGGCGGGAGATTCAACGCAAGTTATTCTTCGGTTTTGCCAATGCCTTTGCTCGGGTTGGCACATTAATAGTAGTGGTAGCGTTCGTCGTCGGCTCCATTCAGAATCAAAACCTTCAACCAGATAATTCGGCCAACGGCTCAGCCAGTGCTAACGACTCATTCACCACCCGTTTCGACAGCAAGTTGCCGGCGTTTGAATTGGAGTCGGATAATGTTCAGCCCCTGCCAAGCAATGGCCCGGTTATTGACGAGGACTGGCACAGTCCAGGCCTGATCAATCGACTCAGTAACACACCCATTCTGCAGTAGCCAACTCCTGCCAACCCGCTGACGCTTGCGTAGCGCCCCGGCGGGCAGGTCTGGCTGACCAACACACCAGAGTTTCAACAATTTCAGGCTCGTGCGCAACGGGCGGGAGATGAATGTCTCGCCTCATAGTTCATCACGCCTGCACGTGGCGGGCTACAGGCGGGACGTTACGTGCCCCGCATTTCCCTCCTCCAGGGGGCGACGGCTGCGCCCCCCTACAGCGGTTTCCTTTTGGATTGATGGGATTGGGCGGCAGTTGCACTGCCGCCCGCCGCACGCTTCGCGAACTGCGGCGAAATCCATCAATCCGTTAGGAATTCGCTCTAGAAGGAGAGCCTAACGGCAAAGGAGGTGATTACGGCGACCCCTATCTGACAACCTATTTGAACCACCCAAGCACGCATTGCCTGTTGTCCACCACCATCACAAAATGAAGCAGTTGGTGCCCAAGTTCGAGTATCGTGACGGCCTCACCTGGTCGAACGGGGTACCCTTCACCAAAGAAGATTACGAACTCAAGTTCAAGATCGACTGCGACCGCGAGTCTGGCGCCACCTCTTTCATCACCTGCGATCAAATTCAGAACATCGAATTTGCCGACAACGGCTAGACCCTCACCACTCTGCCGGGTGTGCAGGCGCCGCTCTACTTCCTGAGCTTTGACGCCAGCAACCTGCCCGACATCTACCCGGCGCACCGGGTGCTTACCGATGGCCGCAAGCTGGGTGATGTGCCGGCCAAAGAATGGGCCACCCTGCCTGAAATCTCTGAAAACCCGATCGGCGTTGGCCCCTACGTTCTCAAAGAGTGGGTGAAGGGCGAGAAGATGGTCTTCGAAGCCAATCCGTATTTCTACGGCGGCGCGCCCAAGACCAAGAACCTGATCGTCGCCTTCATCACCCCGGAAAATGCTGAAGCGCAACTGATCGGCGGTCAGGTAGACATTTTGGATGACACCACTCTGGCCGGAATTTCGGAGACGCTGAAAAACGCCGCTGACGCAGGCGCGGCCAAGATTATTGTCGACCCCTCGGCAACCTGGGAATACATTGACTTCAACATGTTCCTGCCATAAATCAGCAAAAAGGCGGCGGGCGAGAGAACATGCTCGCCCGCCGCCTCCGGCAAGTTAGCGCCTTGAGTGGAGTTCCTGATGCGGCGCGCCGCCTGAGGTTATCGAGCCTTTGGTGAGACCCTCACGGGAGCTCCTCTCAGGGCGCTAACCCCTTTCAAGATGTTCTATACTCCGGGAAATTTACCTTTGTGGAGTATGGATATGAAACAAAAACTGATCGGCATTCTGGCCGGCATGGGGCCGCGTTCCACGGCCCCATTTGTGGATATGGTTGTCACTCAATGTCAGGTCCGGTACGGCGCAAGACATGACGATGAATTCCCGCCGATGATGATTTACTCTCTGCCGACTCCATTCTACGTGGATCGGCCCATTGACCATCAAGCGCTTAAACGAGTCATCGCCGCCGGGCTGCAAAAACTTGAGGCCACCGGCGTGGACTTTATTGCCATGCCTTGCAACACGGCCCACATCTATTTTGACGAACTGGCGGCCAGAATCAACGTGCCGCTTCTCAACATGATCGACCTGACCCTTCGCGCCTTGCCGCCGTCAGCCAACAAAGCGGCCTTGTTCGCTACTCGGCCGACGGCCAACGCCGGCATCTATCAGCGTGGCCTGGAGCATGCCGGATTGGCGTTGATCGCCAGCGAAAGTTGGCAGGCACAAATAGACGTTTTGATTCAAGGGATCAAGTCGTCATTGGCTTTGGAGACTCTGCGGCGGCGCTGGGGAGAGCTTCTCTCCGAAGTCACGGCGGCGGGAGTGGATACCCTCTTGTTAGCTTGCACTGATTTGAACGTGATCAGCCAGGACACTCCAAGCGGCCTGACATTGATTGATGCAACTGAATGTCTGGCAAAAGTGACTGTAGACAACTGGAAGGGACCATGACCCATTACCTCCTCCGTCGACTCGGGCAAATGCTCATCATCGTGCTGGTCTCTGCCGCCGCTTCGTACGCCTTGCTCAACTTCGCGCCTGGCGGCCCGCTCACCGGCCTGCGCCAGGCCCAGGGCGACAAAAACATCCGCCTCACTGCCGAAGACCTCGCCCGCATCCGCGCCAACTTTGAGCTTGACCTGTTCTTGCCAGTGCGCTTCTCGCGTTGGCTCATCGGCCAGCCGCGCGGCCCGATCATCATTGGCAACTACGAAATCTTCGGTAACCTCGTCGTCGGTTGCCGCTGGCCCATCGAGGCGGCCGTGCGCAACGCCGAAGGCGTCATCGAAACGGTAGAGGTCGGGTGCGCCGAGTCGGTGACCCTGCGAAGCCTGATAGGCCGCCGGAGCAGTCGGGGCGTCCTCTTGGGCGACTTTGGCCCGTCGTGGAAACTCCTGCGCGACCGCCCCGTTTCCGATCTCATCATTAGCCGCCTGCCCCAAACTCTTCAGCTCATGAGCATCTCCACGCTTATCGCCCTCGCCGTCGGCATCCCCCTGGGAATCTACTCGGCCGTTAAGCAATACTCGCGCTTCGATTACCTGGTCACCACGCTGGCCTTCCTCGGATCCGCCATGCCAACGTTCTTCTTCGGCATCCTGCTCATTCTCTGCTTCTCCATCATTCCCAAGGCCGCCAGCTTGCCCTACCTGCCGCCGGGCAGTGCCGAGGCCGTGCGCGAGTATGCCATTCCCTGGTTCGGCACAGTTCAACCCGGCACCACGGTTGATATCATCCTGCATCTGATCCTGCCGGTGCTGGTGCTCACCATTTTCAACATCGCCGGATTCAGCCGCTTCGTGCGCGCCTCAATGCTGGAAGTGCTGAGGCAGGATTACATTCGCACTGCCCGCGCCAAAGGATTGATCGAGCGCATCGTCATCGCCCGGCACGCGCTCCGTAATGCCCTCATCCCGTTCATCACCATCGCTGTGTTCATCATCCCCGGCATGTTCGGCGGGGCCATTGTCACCGAGACCATCTTCTCGTGGCCGGGCATGGGCCGCCTGTTCATCCTGGCGCTTAACGAGTCCGACTACCCGGTGGCTATGGCGTTGCTGTTCATCACCGCTGTCCTCATCGTCATCGCCACTCTGGTGCGTGACATTCTCTATATCTGGATCGATCCGCGCATTCGCTTAAGCTAAACAGCCCGACCCGGAGCCGCCATGACCGCCCTGCCCAGCCCGATCTCACTATCTGCCGAAGCCATCACCACGCCCGAAGAGAGTCCCCCGCAAATCATCCTGCGCCGGTTTCGCCGTCACCGCCTGGCAATGATTTCCATCTTCATCATGCTCGGCTTCCTTCTGACATCGGTGTTCGCCAAACAAATCGCGCCCTTCACCCCAAACCAGATCACCGTCGGCAACTACTTCCTTTCGCTCGGCGCAACCGACAACAACTCCGGCGCGACCCACTGGCTGGGCACCGACAACATTGGGCGTGACTACTTCTCGCGCCTGCTCTACGCTGGCCGTATCTCGTTGACCGTCGCCCTGTTTTCGGTGTTTACCTCCACCACCTTTGGCGTCGCCGTTGGCGCTTACGCCGGGTTTTACGGCGGCTGGCTCGACAGCGTTATCATGCGCTTCGTCGAATTTCTGCTCACCATTCCCATCCTGCCCATCTTGCTCATTGTCTCGTCTATCCTTCTCCGAAACGAGAATGCCCTCCCCATCCCGCCAATAGTGCTCAGCGTCGCAGGCAAGATCCTGTTGCTCAGCCCTGCCGACGCCCGCCAAGCCGTACTCATCATCATCGTCCTGGCCGGGCTGGGCTGGCTCAACACCGCCCAACTCATGCGCGGCATGGCCCTGGCCCTGCGCGACCAGACCTTCGTCGAAGCCTCGCGCTCGCTCGGCATGTCCAATCCGCAGATCATTCTTCGACACCTAATCCCGAACGCCATGGCCCCCATCATCGGCGACGTCAGCGCCACCACCAGCATGGAAAGCGAAATCGCGCGGCCCCACCACAAGTCGCCCAAGCCCTGTTCGTTCCCCACGATGTGCTGCTGGTAATAGACCTGCCACACCACTGCCGGCAGCACGACG
>CAYSIV010000251.1:0-9447 GCA_964431175.1 uncultured Anaerolineales bacterium | reverse complement strand
GAGGGCGGGGTGGTAGTTATTGGCGAGGCCGCCGCCGGTTTGTCAGCGGGGCGCATGAACGACGGGCGCGGCGGCAACAGTGAACGACGAACGGCGCGCTGAGGTTGGGTGTTCGAAGCCGGCCCGCCGAGGTCGGCCCCGCACACAATACATTTCGTAGCCAAATCGCCGACGCGCGTGCCGCAGGTGGGGCACAAACGCGGTCGCGGCGTTGAAGGCGCTGTTTGTTTTGCCATATCAGGCGATTATACCAGAGCGAGATTCGTGGAAATTCTACTGAGACACCAAGTACTTTCGCGAAGTGGGCGCTTGGTGTTGGCGCGGGTGTATTTCAGTTCAGTGACAGCCCAAGAAAATACGCTCCTGCCGGATTGCCAAATCCGGCAGTGGGCGGCGGATTTGGCAATCCGCCGCGAGCAGAAAAAAAGTTCGCCACCAAAGTGAAATGCACCCGTTGGCGCAAAACCATTGACAATGCCCGCCCTCCAGACTAAAATTCAATTAGACAAACGTCGAATTACCCTTGAAGCAATGCCATGACCGACATACCCCGAACTCCTGCTATTCTTCAAAGCTTTGGCTGACGAAACGCGCCTGCGAATTGTAGGCCTGCTGGCCCAGGAAAGTTTTTCCGGAGAACAACTGGCCGCCATCATCGCCGTCAAACCGGCCACCGTCTCGCATCACTTGAGTAAGTTGAAAGAAGCCGGGCTGGTAAGCGCCACACAGGACGGCCACGCCCGCTTGTATTCTCTGCGTCTCGACGCCATCCAGGCGATGGCTCAACGCCTGCTGGCCGAAGAGACTCTGCCCCAAACCACCGAAGCGCTTGACGTTGAAGCCTACGACCGCAAAGTAATCCGCGACTTCAGCAACCGCGACGGCTTGCTCAAAAAACTCCCGGCCCAAGAAAAGAAATTCCAGGCCGTGCTCAGGCACATTGTCAAAGAGTTTGAAATGGGCAAGCAGTACGGCGAAAAGCAGGTCAACGAGATCATCGCCCGCTTTCACGCCGACACGGCCAGTTTGCGCCGGGGCATGATCGAATATAAGTTGATGCGGCGAGCGGAAGGGAAATACTGGCGAGTCTAATGCGCAATCATTCTGTTCTTCGCACCAAACCCAGGTAAACAGCCACCCCGCCCGACACCAAGTGCAACATGTGGCCGGGGGAATTCAGCGGCACAAGTCCCAAAAGCAGTTGGTCGGCGGGGTAGCCCAGCATAGCCGCCTGAGCCATGCCGACGACCAACAACAGCAACAAGACTGCGCCGGCGATCTTGCCCCAACGTTGGGCGTTGACCACCGACCCCGCCGCCCACACACCGGTCAGGCCTATCGCCAAGTGAATGATGTTGTGCAGCCAGTTGATGGCTACCAGGTTGAGCAGATAACGCACGCCAACGCCGTGAACATGCAAAGGGTTGATAAAGTCGAATGGCAAAAATCCGATCAGCCCCAGCGCCACGTACAACCAGCCGATCAGCCTCACTCCATATTGAACGAATCCATTTCGAGTCATAGTTCCTGTTTCCTGTAGAGAGAGAGCATGATCAGTGGCGTCACGATCCATTCGGCCAGCATCAATGGCCATAAGATGCCGAGCGGCGAAGACCAGTGATAAGGCGTGGGATTGATGAAGAGTCCAGCCAACTGCACCGCGCCGATGGCGGCAGTGAGAACCAGGCCCAGTCGGTGACGCCGCCACAATGGCCCCGCCCGCAGAACCGTTGCCCCGTGCCAGCCTACTACAGCCACTTGCCCCATAAACACCTGCAGGTTAAGCGGCTGAATCGGCCACGGCCACGCGGCGCTGAGTGCTGGCGCAAAGACGAATCCCAGCACTGCCAGCGCAGAGTAGAAGAGACCACGTCCCATCAACCACGTTTGGGTTGGCGAGGCCAGCATTGCCCCTTGAGAGGCGGCTTCCCCTTTGCCTAATTGCAGGCGGGCGATGATGGGGAAGACCAGCGGCGCGGCGTAGTAGATGATCAACCAGATGAGGGTGGTGAGGCGATAGGATTTAAAGTCGTCCCAATGAACCATGGTGGCAAACAACAGCACCAGCGCAAAGATGATGATTCCGCCCAGGCCGTTCTGCGCCTGCAACCACTCGTTCTCACGCAGAATGAAAAAGTAGTAGAAGGTGGCGGCCAGGTACACCGAGCCAATGAGCATGGATGAGCGCGAATGGCCGGTATCCCACACCCAGAAGACTCCGGTTTGGTTGGGAAATATAAACAGCAACAACCCGTAAGGCAAAATCACGGCTACAATAGCCAGGATGATGGCCCGGAATTCCAGGGTGAGAGGATTGCGCATTGTTCGAGTCTCCCGTGACAGAGTAGACTCTATCGGAAATAGCGGCCTTCGACAGGCTCAGGCCGCGCTGAGCCTGTCGAAGCGCGCACTGGCTATTTTGAATAGAGTCCAGTGAATAACGTTGACCGCCGATTAAGTGGCAAGCGCCGATTTTAGTACAATGGCAGGCGATTCACAAGCTCAGTGGCAAAGACACAAAGCTGCAAGTACAATACTATTACGAAAGAATTGAAAACAAGAATCTGTGACCGGGCGATCCGGTTGATTACGCCAGAATAGGAGAGCGCGATGCAAAAACTACAACAAGCGCCAGGGGCAAGTTTGGGGCGCGGCTGTCTGATCGTATTCGCCTTGTTTTGGACGGGCTTTTCGTGTTTATTCTGTGCCGCGCCGTTGGCAGGCGGTTTGGCAACTTTGGCTTCGGGCAATATCGGACCGGCTGAGATTTTGACCATGCTCATCCCGTCAATTTTTAGTTTGCCGTTTCTGGCAATCGGCATCGGTCTGCTGGTTTGGGCGGTAATGCCGCTCATCGCCCGCACGCGAGTCTCTGCGCCCGATATTGCCATCTCCAGCGCGTCGCTCCGCGCCGGCGAAGAATTCACTCTAACTTATCAGCAACTATTCAAGGGCAACGTCGAGGTGAAGCGCATCGCGTATCAACTCATCTTCCGCGAAACGGCCATCTATCGTCGCGGCACGGATACGGTGACGGTGCATCACGAAAATGTGATTGAGGAAATTGAGATACCGGGGCGGCAATTTCAGGCCGGCGAGAGCTTCAACGACCTCAAGCGGCTCCACATCCCCAACGAAGCGATGCATACCTTCGTCGCCAACCGCAACAAACTGCAGTGGTTCATCAAGGCAAAGGTGGAAATGGCCGGTTGGCCGGATTTCAACGAAGAGTATCCTCTGGTAGTGGCAGCAGAAAGGGTATAAATAAGCGATGGCCAACGCAACGATTCAACTCACACTGAACGGCGGCGACCCACAGGGAGACGTTTTACGTTTCGAGCCGGGAAGCCTCATTCAAGGCGCGGCGCAAATCGTCCCCCAGGGCGATATCCGCTGTAACCACGTTTTCATCCGACTGCAATGGCATACCGAGGGGCGCGGCGACCGCGACGAGGGCAAAGTGGGTGAGATCGACATCGCTCAGGGCACGCTGGCGGCGAACATGCCCATCGGCCAGAGCTTCAACTTCAATTTGCCGCGCGAGCCGTGGAGCTTTGCCGGGCACTACGTCAATATCATCTGGGAAGTGGTGGTGGTGATCGACATTCCGTTAGCGCCCGACATTCGATTTGGCCAGCCATTCATTTTGGCCCCTCGCCCGAGATAGCCGCTTCGACGCGCAAGTGCTCGGCGGTGATGGCGCCTTGGTGCTTGAGCCGCTGAAAAACTTCGTAAAGAAAATACTGCGCCGCCCGCAAGTTCCCGCCGAACGTTTCGTGCAAATAATGAACGGCGTCAAGAGTCAGAGTCGCGCCCGGCGATTCTTGCGCCAGCGCAAAATAGTCCAGCCGCCGCGCCAGCACTGCGCTCAGGTGAGAAATCGAATCCGCATCGTCAAGATGAACGGTGGCGAGCAATAAACCGCGACTCGCAAACAGCGGCGTGACATCGTCGTGACTGCCCAACACCAGGTGCAAGCCGCCGCCCGCGAGTTGGGCCGTTGAGGTCAAACGCCCCCGTTCATTCACCGTCAGCCGTTGCGCTTCGTCAAGAAGAAAAACGTCAAGACCGTCGAGGCCGGTGTGAAACTCACATTGGCCTTCCGGCAAATATTCGTAAGTTACTCGTTTGCCCTCACGCCTGAAACGCGCCGCCAGCCCCAGCAGAATCGTCGTCTTGCCGTGGCCCATTTCGCCCAGCACTTGCAGGTGGGCGAAGCCGCTTGCCAAAATTGAAAGGACAGCATCGGGCAGAACCGCAACCTCGGCCCACTCGTCGTCGGCCAGGGCGCGGAACGGGTTGCTTTTGAAACCGAGAGCGTGGAAGGGGAAGTAGGGGCCGGCCATGAGGACTGATACAATACCATAAACAGCGAAGGCGATGGACGAAAGACGAAGAAATTGCCTTCGTCCTTCATCTTTTTTCGTCTAAAATACTCCCCATGCCTTCCCTCCCCCAAGTCCAATCCATCGCCCGCCGCATTCAAGACAACATCGCCCGCGTCATTGTCGGCAAAACGCAAACGATTGAACTTCTGCTCGTGGCCCTGTTCACCCAGGGCCACGTCCTCATCGAAGACGTGCCCGGCCTGGGCAAGACTATGCTGGCCAAGTCGCTGGCCCGTTCACTCGGTTGCTCGTTTCAACGCTTGCAATTCACGCCCGACCTTCTGCCGTCCGATATTACCGGGGTGAGCGTCTTCAACCAGAAGACCGGCGAGTTTGATTTTCGCCCCGGGCCGATCATGGCTCAGATCGTTCTGGCTGATGAGATCAACCGCGCCGGGCCGCGCACCCAGTCGGCCCTGCTGGAGGCGATGGAAGAACGGCAGGTGACGGTGGACGGCGTCACCCGTCTCACCCCCAGCCCTTTCCTCGTCCTCGCCACCCAGAACCCCATCGAACTCGAAGGCACCTTCCCTCTGCCTGAAGCTCAACTCGACCGCTTCCTTCTGCGAATCTCGCTTGGCTACCCGGACGGTGACGAAGAACGTGAAATTTTACGGCGCTTCCGCGACGCCGACCCGTTGAACGAATTGGCCGCGGTTGCAGGTGGCGAAGAAGTGTTGGCGTTGGGCAAGGCCTGCCGGGCAGTTTACGTCAGTCCGGCCATCGAAACATACATCCTCGGCTTGGCTCGCGCTACCCGCAACGACTCGTCGGTGGCGCTGGGCGCAAGCCCGCGCGGCTCGCTGGCGCTCTACCACACCGCGCAAGCCCTGGCCGCCATTGGTGGCCGCGCCTTCGTCACGCCCGACGACGTGCAAGCGATGATTGCCCCTGCCCTGGCCCACCGCCTCATTCCCTCCAACCAGTCGCGCCTGCGGGGCAAAGCCGTGGCCGACATTTTGAATGAAGTGATCGCCCGCGTTCCGGTCCCGGTGGAAGAGCGCTGGTCTGAGCCGGGCGTATAATGATGCCCAGACTTCCGAAGTGCTCCACTTCGTTCCGCAAGACTTCGGAAGTCTCAGACCTGCTGAGTCGTGGAGACCCGGCCATTTCAAGGCCCTAAGGAGCCAACATCATGCCCACCCCTAAATCGGACAAACGCAAAGAGGCCAAGAAAGCAATCCGCGCCGGCAAGACCCACATGAAGTTTCACATCGTCCTGCCCAAAGATGTTGATGTGGCAAAATTCACCGACAAGCTAATAGACTTGGTGGAAATATTTGGTGGAACGGTGGGAGGAGGGGTGGTGAAGGCTGAGTAATACCTTATGACCTCCCGCCCGGCCCTCTTCTTCATCGTCCTTCTTCTTCTCGTCAGCCTCGCCCTCCGCAGTCCCATTCTGTTTCTGCTTGGCTCACTGCTGGCGCTGGTGGCGGGCGCGTCGGCGCTGTGGGGGCGCTACTGTTTGGCCGGGGTGAGCTACGACCGCCGCTTTGGGGCCCAACGACTCTTTTGCGGCGAAGGCACCGACCTGTGGGTGGAGATCGCCAACGCCAAACCCCTGCCCCTGGCCTGGCTAAAAGCCGAAGACGAGTTCCCCGAAGAACTCGAGGTGCAAAACATCAGGCTCAGCTACGCCAGCACCCCGCACCGGCTCCTGCTCACCAGCCTGCTCACCATGAACTTATACGAGCGCATCCGGCGGCGCTACCGCCTGACGGCATTCCGGCGCGGCGCGTTCGACTTCGGCCCGGTGCTTCTTTCATCCGGCGACATCTTCGGCTTCCAAACCCGCTACGCCAACATTGACCACCGTCACCTTCTGCTCGTCTACCCCAAGCTGGTAACGCTCGACTCGCTCGGCCTGCAAGCCGCCCGCCCGTTTGGCGACTTGAGCACTCAGCGCCGCATCGTCGCCGACCCGCTCCGCCTGGCCGGAACCCGCGACTACCAGTCCGGCGACAGCGTCCGCCACATTCACTGGAAAGCCACCGCGCGGCGCGGCGCATTGCAAACAAAGGTTTTCGATCCGGGCGCCTCGCAACATCTCGTCATCTTTCTCAACAACCAGACTCGGGCCCACCACTTTGAAGGCGTGGTGGACGACTATTTTGAAACGGCGGCCGTGGCCGCCGCCGCCGTGGCTCGCCAGTCGCTCGAGGCCCGCCACGCCGTCGGCCTGTTCACCAACGGCGCGGTGCGTGGCGCGCAAAAACGCGCTCGCATCCCGGCTTCGCGTCGGGGCGATCAACTCACCCGCATTTTAGAGACGCTGGCCCAGCTAACCTATTTTTCCAACATCTCCTTCGACGCCCTTCTGCAAGCAGAAACCTCCCAGCTTCCACTCGGGGCCACCGTGGTGGCCGTTTCCACCGTGGTCAGCGGCCCCATCCTTTCGGCTCTGCTTGACCTGCGCGCCGGCGGCCACCCTGTGGCTCTGATCATCATCGGCCCGCAACCCGCCGAAGCTCTGCCGCCAGAACTGCCAGCCTACTTTGTGACGAAGAATTGGACAGAAATGGAGGCAGTCGAATGAAACGCCTCAACTGGATCGAATCCATCGTCCTGCCTCTGGCCGCCGCCATCTTCACCGCCGATTGGCTCGGCCTGTGGGCACTCTGGCTTCTGAGAGCCGGCCAACACGGCGTGCCATTCCCGCTCTGGCCGCTGGTGATGGCCGCTGTTTTGCTGGCCGCGACACTCCTCACCCGCGCCATGTTGCTCACCGACCAGCCTTTGCCGCGCACGCGGCGGGTCATCGTCGGCGGCGGCATCATCGTGGTGGTCGGCCTCAACTGGCTGAGCTTTGGCTACCGCTCTCCCGGTGACATCCTGGCCAGCATTGTCACCTTGAAAGATACCCTGCCGCCCGATCTCATCGCCTTCATCTTCACCTGCTTCCTGTGGTGGCGCGGCATCACCATTGGCCGCAGTGAGATTCCGCACGAGAGTCTGGCCGACGCATTTTACAACGGCATCACCGCCCTCACCTTCCTGTTCCTGGTCAACACCTTCAACCCGCTCCTCACTCCCGCCGACGCGTTGGGGCCGGCGCTTCTTTTCTTTGCTTCGGGGCTGGGCGCGCTGTCATTGGCCGGGTTAGAAGAAGATCGCCGCCGCTACAAAGACACCACCGGCTACTGGCCCGCCCTCAACCGCCGCTGGCTCGCCACCGTCTGCGGCGTCATCGGCCTCATCATCCTCGGCGGGTTGGGTGAGGCATCGGTGATGGCCCCCGGCGCTTTCCAGCGCCTCGTCGTCTTCTTCAAGCCGGCGCAGGAAATTCTATTCGCCATCTTTCTCATCATCTTTTTTGTGCTGGCGCAAATCGTCATCTGGCCCGTCTTCTACATCGTCCAGGCCCTGTGGGGGCTTCTCGCCAACCTCAAAGGCCTCAACCTGCCTCAAGCGCCGTCCGACCTCGCCCAACAAATGCAAGACCTGCTGGACGCAATCACACACTCACCCGCGTTTCAAACGGCCAGTCAATCTTTCACCTGGCTGGTCATCGTCCTCGCCCTCGGCTTCATCTTCTGGCTGGCCGCCCGGCGTTTGTGGCGGCTCACTGGCGGCGGAAACGCGGACGAGATTCATGAAAGCATCTTCTCCAGCGAACTGCTTCTCAATCAACTCAAGAACCTGTTCTCGCGCAAGAGTCAGCCGCCACAACCCGGGTCGCCTTATCTTCCGTTGGCCGGCCCCGCCGACGACCCGCGCCTGATCATCCGCCGCGCTTATCAGTCCCTGCTGGAGTGGGCCAAAGCACTCGGCCACCCGCGCGCGCCCAAAGAAACGCCGCTCGCTTTTGCCAACTCTCTCATTCAATCAACACCGCAACACCAGGAAGCGATCACGACTCTCACCAGCGCCTACCTCACCGCCCGCTACGCCGCCGACGCGCCGCCGCTCGAAGACGCCCGCCGCGCTGAGGCCGCGGCGGCTGAACTTCGACAAAATCAGACTCAAAACAATTCGCACTAATTCGCGTAATTCGTGGCAGAATCCTTT
Organism: uncultured Anaerolineales bacterium; assembly: GCA_964431175.1. Classification (GTDB taxonomy): domain Bacteria; phylum Chloroflexota; class Anaerolineae; order Anaerolineales; family VGOW01; genus VGOW01. Next base: position 1,051 of record CAYSIV010000251.1, on the reverse strand, counting down.
GAGCTTCAATATGCCAACCCGCAACATTCACCCTCTCACCCTCGCCTTCGCCGGCGGCGGGGCCAAGTGCGCCTCGCAGGCCGGCGTGCTGGAGGTGCTGGCCGAGGCCCGGCTTCCGGTGGGCGCGATTGCCGGGGTGAGCGCGGGCGGCCTGGTTGCCATTCTGCATGGCCTGGGTCTCGCGCCGCTCGCCATCCGCAACTACATTGCCGACACCAACTTGATCGAAGTCTGGGAATTTGACCCGACGCGGCGGGCCATCTTCGGCCCCGAAAAAATTCGGGCCCAAATCCGCGCATCCGTTGGCGACAAAACGTTTGCTGATCTCAAAATCCCGGTCGCCGTCGTCGCCGTGAATTTGCGCACCGGGCGCGAAGTCTGGTTGAAATCCGGTCGTTTGGATGAGGCGATGCAAGCGACGATGGCCATTCCCGGCATCTTTTCGCCGGTCGGGCGCGAGGGCATGATGCTGGTGGACGGCGGCATCGTCAATCCTCTACCGGTTGACGTGGCCCGGACCCTCGGCCCGCGCGTGGTGGCCGTTGACGTGTTGCGGCACACCGCCCCGCCCGGCGCGCCGACGCAACTCTTTGAGGCGCGCGGCCCCATCAGCTACGCCACCGAAGTCATCCGCCGCTTGCAACTTACTAACATCATGGAGTCGGTTTATCAGGCCGCCAGCCTGACGGTAAACCGGTTGATTGAAAACACGCTCGAAGCCAATCCGCCCGATCTGCTCATTCAACCTGAAGTGGGCCGGGTCGGTCTGTTCGCCTTTGATCTGGCCAATGAGGCTTATCGCGCCGGGGAGGCCGCCGCTCACGCCGCCCTGCCGCAGTTGGAAGCGCTGGCGCTGTCGGCTCAACCCTGGTTGACGTCACTTTGGCGGCGAATCGCCACCAAAGGTAACGACGATGTCCGATAAAACCATCGCCCAAAAGCTCATCATCAAAGAAGACCTCAAAGTTCTCTTCGTCAACGCGCCGCGAGGCTATAAGAGCCTGTTTGATAAATCGAGTTTTGGCCGATTTTTGTAGGGCGAATTGTCAAT
>CAYSIV010000250.1:0-9480 GCA_964431175.1 uncultured Anaerolineales bacterium | reverse complement strand
CGCGCGCGTTCAGGTTTTTTGTACGGCGGGCAAGTCCTTGATTTCAATGCCGCCGCCGCCGACAAGATGCACTGGGCCGGGATGGGCTGGGTGAAGTGGCAGATTAACGAAGGCGATGTGGACGGGCTGGACAAGATCAGGCGCGGGCATGAGGCCGGCTTCAAGGTGCTGCTCACGGTGATTGGTGTACCGGGCTTGGTGGAAGACAACGCCTACCAGGCGCAGTTTGCCCAGTATGTGGCGGGCCTGGCCGCTGGCGGCGCGGAGGCGATTGAAGTTTGGAATGAGCCGAATATTGCCCGCGACTGGCCCGCCGGGAAGATCAGCCCGGTGACCTACATCCGGCTCCTCAAGCCGAGCTATCAGGCGATCAAGGCCGCCAACCCGAACACGCTGGTGATCAGTGCCGCCAACGCCGCCACCCTGGTAAGCAAAAGCCTCAAGACCTCAAATTTTTGGACGGAAACCGACTTCACCACCGACTTCGTGCGTTGGGGCGGCCTGCAATATGCCGATTGCCTGGGCGTGCATTACAACATTGGCATCAGCGCGCCCACCAACACCGATAATTCACTCACCGGTGATGCCGCCTTCTGGTTCATGCCTCGCATTCTAAAGTATTACGCCGAACTCACTAACGGCACGCGTCCGGTCTGCATCACTGAACTCGGTTACCTCACCGACGGGGGCCTCGACCCGCTGGAAAGCATCGCCCCGGATTTTGCCTGGGCGAAGGACACAACGTTGCAGGATCAAGGCGAGTGGCACGCGGCGGCGGCGCGGGTTGGGCTCAATAACCCGCTCGTCGAAATGATCATTGTCTGGAATGTGGACTTCTATGCTTATGGCGCTGATCCGCATGCCGGTTACGCCATTGTTCGCAAAGATGGCGGTTGCCCGGCGTGTGATGCACTGCACGCCATATGGTCAGGCAGTTGACCCTCACCTTGACAGCCGCGCCTCCAACCGATAACATTCACTTTAGCTAACTCTAACTCTCTGGAAGGAACTTCATTGTGGCTGCCAAAAAGAATAAGAAAGTCCGTGTAGCGATCATCGGCGTGGGCAACTGCGCTTCGTCGTTTGTGCAAGGCCTGCATTATTATCGCGATGCCAAGGAAAAGGATGCGGTCCCCGGCCTGATGCACGTTAACCTGGCCGGCTACCACATTCACGATGTGGAAATCTCCGCCGCCTTCGACGTGGTGGACACCAAAGTTGGCCTCGACGTTTCAGAAGCCATCTTTGCTTATCCCAACAACACCTACAAGTTCAGCGACGTGCCCAAGCTTGGGGTGAAGGTCGAGCGCGGCATGACCCACGATGGCATTGGCAAGTACCTGGCCGAGAAGGTAACGAAAGCGCCCGGCCCCACCGCCGACATTGTCAAGATTCTCAAAGACACCAAAACCAATGTCGTCGTCTCCTACCTGCCCGTCGGCTCGGAGATGGCGACCAAGTGGTACGTGGAGCAAGTGCTGGATGCCGGCTGCGCTTTCGTCAACTGCATCCCGGTCTTCATTGCCTCGCAGGACTACTGGCGCAAGCGGTTTGAGGAACGCGGCCTGCCCATCATCGGCGATGACATCAAGAGCCAGGTCGGGGCGACGATTACCCACCGCGTCCTCACCAACCTCTTTGTCGAGCGCGGCGTTCGCCTGGATCGCACCTACCAGCTCAACTTCGGCGGCAACATGGATTTCTACAACCTGCTGGAGCGCGACCGGCTGGAGTCCAAGAAGATTTCCAAGACCGGGGCGGTCACGTCACAGTTGCCCTACAAAATGGAAGCGGACAATGTCCATGTCGGCCCGTCGGACTACGTGCCGTGGCTCACCGACCGCAAGTGGTGCTACATTCGCATGGAAGGCACGACCTTCGGCGACGTGCCCCTCAACGTGGAAGTGAAGCTCGAGGTGTGGGACTCGCCCAACTCGGCCGGGGTGGTGATAGACGCAGTGCGGTGCGCCAAGCTGGCGCTTGACCGGGGCATCGGCGGGGCGCTGGTCAGCCCGTCGTCCTACTTCATGAAGTCGCCGCCCACGCAATTCACCGACGATGTGGCCCGCCAACGGACGGAAGACTTCATCAGCGGCAAGGTCGAACGCTAAGGAGCTGTAAGGTGACTGTCACTGGGCTTCTAAAACTTGCTTAGCCGAAACTTTTGTGGCCCAGTGACAGTCACTTGGAATCCTAATGGATACTTCTAAAACAGTGAAGCCGCGCTCGCTCACCGATTGGCTTCGCCTGCGCTTCAAATGGTTCACCGAACCGCTCGGCGCTTTCGCCGGGCGGCTCGGCATTCACCCGAACGTCATCACCGTCACCGGGTTACTGGGGAATGTGGTGGGCGCGGCGGCGCTGGCCTACGGCAACATCTCGCTCGGCGGCCTCATCATTTTGCTGATGGGGCCGGTGGATGCGCTGGATGGGGCGACGGCTCGCGCCAGCGGCCAGAAGTCGCCCTTTGGGGCGTTCGTAGATTCGGTGACCGATCGTTACTCTGAAGCCATGATCTTTCTTGGCTTAATGATTTTCTACTTGCGCCAGCCGGGCGATCAGGAGCAGGCGATGGTGTGGATCTTTCTCTCGTTCGTCGGTTCGGTGATGGTATCGTACGTCAAAGCTCGCGCCGAAGCGCTGAACTTCGACGCCAACGTTGGCTGGCTGACGCGAGTGGAGCGGTATCTCATTCTGGCGCCGCTTCTCCTCTTGAACCTGCCAATGGTGGCGCTATGGCTGATTGCGGTGCTGGCGAACGTCACTGCCCTGCAACGCATCGTTCACGTCCGGCGGCAGTTTTACAAGAAGAACAAGTGACGATTCACAATGCTCAATTCACAATTGTGAATTGAGTATTCATTATTCAAGGAACTCAAATGACTATAGGGCCTGGCATTCACGTTTATGGCATCATTGTTATTAGCGGCGCCATGATAGGCGCTTACCTTGCTTCTGTTGAAGCGCGCCGGAGAGGTCTGAACCCAGATTATGTATGGGATGGGCTAATCTGGGCGCTCATTAGTGGAATGATCGGTGCGCGAATCTGGCACATCCTGACGCCTCCGCCAAGCATGATTGCTCAGGGTATTACAACGGCCTATTATCTGAACTTGAATAATTGGGTACCGGTTACACTGTTATGGTTTAAGTTTAGCTTGCCAGCGGCGCTGGCTTTGCCAAATGGCGGCCTCGGCATCCCCGGCGGTATTGCGGGTGGGGCGCTGGGATTGTGGTTATACACCAGGCGCACCAAACTCGATTTCCTCACCTGGGTAGACCTCGCCGCTCCGGCCCTGGCCCTGGCTCAGGCCATTGGCCGCTGGGGCAACTTCGTCAACCAGGAACTCTACGGGAAGCCGACGGACTTGCCCTGGGGTATTTTTATCGAGCCGCAATATCGCCTCCCCCCTTACACTGAGTTTGAGCGCTTCCATCCGATGTTCCTCTACGAGTCGATTCTTAACTTGCTGGCCTGCCTGGCCCTGTTGTGGATCGCCCGCCGCTTTGCCGACCGCCTCAGGCCTGGGGACATGTTACTTTCTTATCTGGTGATGTATCCGACTATCCGCTTCTTCATGGAATTTCTGCGGCTCGACAGCAGTGGCTACGGCAATCTCAATATCAACCAGACTTTGTCCGTTGTGGTCGCCATCGTCGGCGGCATCGCGCTGATGATCCGCCACCGCCGCCAGCGGCGGGCAAGCCAGAAGGCAGTCATCAGCGGGTAGTGCTTGGTTATCAGTTATTGGTTATTGGTGATCGTCAATAACCAATAACTGATAACTGATCACTTATCCCTGCAACATCCAACGTGATCGAAGCTCGCGACCTCGCCAAGTATTTCGACGACTTCCACGCCGTCGAGTCTGCCTCGCTCAGTGTGTCGGCCGGGCAGGTGCTGGCCTTGCTGGGGCCGAACGGCGCCGGCAAGACGACGACGGTGCGGATGCTCACCTCCATCCTAAAACCGACCTCCGGCTCGGCCACGGTGGCCGGCTATGATGTGGTGCGCGACCCTGATGGCGTGCGGGCCAATGTCGGTGTGCTGACCGAGCATCACGGCTTGTATCTTCGCTGTTCCGGTGACGAGTATCTCGACTTCTTCGCCGAACTCTACGGTCTCCCCCGCGAACGGCGGCGACCCCGGATCGTCGAACTGCTCGAGCGGTTCGGCATGGCCGAAGCGGCGCGGCGCCGGATCGGTGAATACTCCAAAGGCATGCGCCAGAAGCTGGCCCTCATCCGGGCCATGTTGCACAACCCGCCGGTGCTTTTGCTTGACGAGCCAACGTCGGCCATGGATCCGCAGAGCGCCAAGCTGGTGCGCGACGCGATTGCCGACCTGCGCACCGACCACCGGGCTATCATTCTCTGTACCCATAATCTGGTTGAAGCTGAGTCGCTGGCTGACACGATTGCCATTATTCGCAAAGGCCGCATCATTGCCAGTGGCGGCCCCGAGGCGCTTAAAGACCAACTGCTCGGCCCGGCCACAATGGAGCTGCGGCTGGCCGGGCCGCTCAAGGGCCTGGCGGATCAGGTGAGCGACCTCATCACCGTTATCGAATGCGGCGAGAACTGGTTGCGCTACAGCGCCCCCGACCCCGCCGCTCTTAACCCGCGCTTGCTCAATCGGCTGGTAGAGGCTAAGATTCCAGTGCTCACCCTGTCCGAAGTGCCGCGCAGTATCGAGGCGGTGTACTTGCGGGCGGTGGAGGAAGACGAACGATAGCCAGACTCCGGACTCCAGACTTCCGAAGTCTTTGAGACTTCGGAAGTCTGACTTCGGAAGTCTGATACGCTGACAAATTATGGCCGCCGAAACGTTGCCCCGCGCTGATTTCAGCCGCGCCTTCGTGATCGCCCGCCGCGAAATCCGCGACGGCTTTCGCGATTGGCGCATCATTGCCCCGATTCTCGTCCTCACCCTGTTCTTCCCGGCGCTGATGAATTTCACCGCCAAGCAGGCCGTAGATTTTGTGAGCGACTACGGCGCGCCCGTCATCGGCGAGCGCCTCATCCCGTTCCTGCTGATGATTGTCGGCTTCTTCCCGATCTCGGTCTCGCTGGTCATCGCTCTCGAAAGTTTTGTCGGCGAAAAAGAACGCCACTCGCTCGAACCTCTGCTCTCTTCGCCGCTCTCGGACATCCAGCTTTACGTCGGCAAGACGCTGGCCGCGACGGTGCCGCCTTTGCTGGCCGCTTATCTTGGCATCATTGTTTATCTGACCGGCCTCTACTTCAGCTTGCGCTGGACGCCGCCACCCGTTTTGCTCCTTCAGATTTTGGCCCTGACCACGGTGCAGGCGACGGTGATGGTGAGCGGCGCGGTCGTCATCTCCACCCAGACCACCAGCGTCCGCGCCGCCAACCTGCTGGCGTCATTCATCGTCATTCCCATGGCCCTGTTGGTGCAGGGCGAGAGTCTGGTCATGTTCTGGGGCCGGTACGACGTGCTGTGGGTGATCATCTTCGGCCTGGCGATGGTCAACGCCGTTCTGGTGAGAATGGGCGTGCGCCTCTTCAACCGCGAAGAACTGCTGGGCCGCGAACTGGACGAACTGGACTTTCCGCAGATGGCCCGCACCTGCTGGCGCGAATTTGCCGGCGAAGCCAAAGGCTCACCGCTTCGTTGGTATCGACTCGAAGTGACAAAGTCCCTGCGCCACATTCGCTGGCCGGTGGCGATCATGACTCTGGTTTGCATTGCCGGTTACTTCGTCGGCCAATACTATGCTTCCGTTTTTCGCTTCCCGGCCGAAATGATTGACCTGACCAACCTTTCATCCGGCTTGCGCGAACGGCTGGAGCAGTTCGGGTTGTTCTCGGCCAGCGGCGTTGGGCTGGTGTTATTTCAGAACGTGCGGGCGGTGTTGATCGCGGCGGCCCTGGGCGCGTTCAGCTTTGGCGTGCTGGCGGTGGTGATTCTGATGTTGCCCACAACCCTGGTTGGATACTTTGCTGGTCAGTTGGCATTGGCTGGATACAATCCTCTTCTCTTTTTAATGGCCTTTATCCTGCCACATGGCATTCTCGAAATTCCGGCGGTGATTCTGGTGGGCGCCGCCACCATCAACCTGGGCGCGAGTCTTATCTCGCCCCCGTCGGGCAAGACGGTGCTCGACGGCTGGCTGATGGCTCTGGCCGATTGGCTCAAAGTTTTCATTGGCCTGGTTCTGCCATTGCTCGTCGGCGCGGCTTTACTGGAAGTATTCGTGACGCCCAACATTGTCGTGGCAGTGTTGGGGCGATAGAAGAAAGCTTAGAGGCATGACTATGTTTGCTCGCTCCACTCAACTGCTCACGATCACTTACGTGCGCCCCTGGCGGCCTCCCACCGATGTCTACGAAACCGAAACCGAAGTGGTGGTGGAAGTTGAGATCGCCGGAATGCGCGATGAAGATTGCCGGGTGGGACTCGAAGGCCGGATGCTGACGATCAGCGGCCTGCGCGTCAACATGTCTCACGAACAGCGGGCTTACCACGAGATGGAAATTCACTCCGGCGAATTTCGGACAGATATTGAACTGCCAGCGGCGATTGATACGACCGCCATCCGGGCCGTGTATGAAGATGGCTTTCTGCGAATTAGATTGCAGAAGGCTTAGGGGCGAAGTGTTCTCTCCTTGTAGCGTGGTTTGCCAATCGCCTACAAGCCAGGATTTCAACAGCTCTATAGCGGTTTCCTTTTTGATTTACGGTTGTGGCGGCAGTTGTACTGCCGCCACGCCGCAGTGCAACTGCGGCGCGAACCGTAAATGGATTAGGAATCTGCTCTAAGGCGAATGCTTCGCCATGCGAGAATTTGTGAATGACAGCTACTAGATGGTATGCGCTTGAATTACCGCCCGAGACCGCCGAAGCTTGGTTTGAACTTGCTCAGGCGCAATTGATGCCTATTGTGACCAAGGTCGGGAAAGCCGCCGGCGGCCAACCCGGCGAAGAAGGCAGCGCAGAATCGCCTCCTCTGCCGGAAGTGTTGGCCATTCTGCCTCTGCGCGGCGTGGTGGTCTATCCTCTCACGGCGGTGCCGCTCACCGTCGGCCAGCCGCGCTCGGTGAAGCTGGTGGATGATGCCTCTGTCGGCCAGCGCATCATCGGCCTGGTGACAAGTGTGAACCCGGAACTGGAGTCGCCCGGCCCGGACGATTTGTACCGGGTGGGCACGGCGGCGCAGGTGCTTCGCCTCTTCCGCGCGCCCGACGGCGCCATCCGGCTTTTGGTGCAGGGCCTCAGCCGGATCAGGGTGGATGAGTTCATCGAGACCGAGCCTTACCTCAAAGCACGCGTGTCATTGGCCCCTGAAGCAAAAATTGAAGAGGGCATTGAGACCGAGGCCTTGATGCGGAGCGTCATGGATCAGTTCCAACGTTTCGCCGAGTTGATGCCCTCGCTTCCGGCGGAACTGCTGGCCTCGGCGTTGAACGTGGAGGACGCGCGCCAGTTGATGTACGGCGTGGCGACTTATGTGCGGATGACGCTGACCGATGCTCAACGCTTGCTGGAGATGGACAGCATTACCGAAAAGCTCAAGACGCTCTTGGTATTGTTGAGCAAAGAAGTGGAAGTGATGGAACTGGGCCGCAAGATTCAGCAGGACGCCCAGGGCGAGATCGAGAAAGTCCAGCGCGACTACTTCCTGCGTGAGCAGATGAAGGCCATCCAGCGCGAATTGGGTGAAGGCGATGAGCAGTCACTGGAGGTTGAAGAACTCCGCAAGAAGATTGAGGCCCTCAGCCTGCCGGACGAAGTTGCCAAAGAGGCCAAACGCGAACTCGACCGCCTTTCCAAACTCCCCACCGCCGCCGCCGAGTATGGCGTCATCCGCACGTACCTGGACTGGATCACCTCCCTGCCGTGGAACACGACCACGCCCGACAATCTCGATGTGCCTCATGCCCGCGCCGTGCTCGACGAAGATCACTATGGCCTCAAGGACATCAAAGAGCGCATCCTTGAATTTCTGGCGGTGCGTAAATTGCGGCTGGAAAGAAAGGAAGAACGCCAGGCCGCCGCCGGCCCGGTGGATTTGATTCGCCATGAGCGCGAGGGTGTGATTTTGTGCTTTGTGGGGCCGCCCGGGGTGGGGAAAACCTCACTGGGCCAATCCATCGCCCGGGCCATGGGGCGCAAGTTTATTCGGATGTCGCTCGGCGGCGTGCGCGACGAGGCCGAGATTCGGGGCCATCGCCGCACTTACATTGGCGCTCTCCCCGGCCGGATCATGCAAGCCCTGAGACGGGCCGAGTCCAAGAATCCGGTCTTCATGCTGGACGAGGTAGACAAGCTCGGCGCGGACTATCGTGGCGATCCTTCGTCAGCCCTGCTCGAATTGCTCGACCCGGAGCAGAACCGCGAGTTTCGCGATCACTACCTCGACGTGCCATTCGACTTGTCGCAGGTGTTTTTCATCACCACGGCCAACTGGCTCGATACCGTTCCCGGCCCCCTGCGTGACCGGATGGAGATTTTGCAGTTGTCCAGTTATACCGAAGGGGAGAAGCTCTCCATTGCCAAGGGTTACCTCATTCCGCGCCAGATTCGCGAGAGCGGCCTGCGCTTGGATGAACTCAGCTTCGCCGACGAGGCCGTTCTGACGGCCATTCGCAGTTACACGCGCGAGGCGGGCGTGCGCAATCTGGAGCGCGAGATCGGCAGTGTGTGCCGCAAGGTAGTGACGCGGGTTGCCGAGGGCAGTGCCACCAAGGTGACGGTTGACAGCGATGCCGTAAAAGAGTATCTTGGCAGGCCAAAGTTCTTTTACACCGAGGAAGTTGAGGAGCGAACGTCGGTGGCGGGAGTGGCGACGGCCCTGGCCTGGACTCCGGTGGGCGGCGACGTGATGTTCATCGAGGCCACCCACATGCCCGGCGGGCGGGGGTTCCAGATCACCGGCCAGTTGGGTGAAGTGATGCAAGAATCTGCCCGGGCGGCGTTATCTTACGTTCGATCCAAGTCTGCCGAGTATGGTCTGCCGGACGATTTCTTCAGCAAGCACGACATTCACTTGCACATCCCGGCGGGGAGCCAGCCCAAGGACGGGCCGAGCGCCGGGGTGACCATGGCCACGGCGCTGGTGTCGCTCATCTCCGGCAAACCGGTGCGGCACGACGTAGGCATGACCGGCGAGATTACTTTGCGCGGCCAGGTTCTGCCGATTGGGGGCGTGAAGGAAAAAGTTTTGGCCGCTCACCGGGCCGGACTCAAGACCGTTATTTTGCCGCGCCGCAACGAGACCGACCTGGACGACGTGCCGGAGGAGATTCGCAAACAGATCAAATTCATATTTGCCGATCGGGTAGACGAAGTGGTTAACGCCGCCCTATCGCCGGCGCTGAACGGCAAAAAGAAAGCGGGCAAGAAACCTGCCAATGACCATTCTGCCAAAAAGGCCAAACGCAGTGCGCGTAAACATAAATAAAAGACTCTATCGGAAATAGCGGCCTTCGACAGGCTCAGGCCGCGGATGACAGGCT
>CAYSIV010000249.1:0-9551 GCA_964431175.1 uncultured Anaerolineales bacterium | reverse complement strand
GCGAAGCGGAGCGGGAGCAGAGTATCCAATAATCCCGCCAAAGCCGGGAGAACCACGGTTTCTTGCTATTGGCCCGGCGGGCGTTGCCCCGTGAACAGGCTCGTATTTCGACTCGCGTCCAGGCCTCGCCGAAACAGCGTTACTCGCGTCTTTACTTGCCCGCCAACACCACCCACATCGCGCGCATCTGTATCCCGACCGATGGGCCGGTGGGCAAGATGTTGGTGGTGTTGGGCCGCCATCCATATCGCCCGGCGCACATTCACTTCATCGTCACCGCGCCAGGCTACAAGCCGCTCACCACGGAACTGTTTGTAAAAGGCGACCCCTATCTGGACTCAGATGCTGTGTTTGGCGTGCGCGACTCGCTGGTCGTGCCGTTTGTCCAGCATGATTCACCGGAACAGGCCCAACAACAGGGTGTGACAGCGCCGTTCTACAGGGTGGATTACGACTTCGTCATGGAACCAGCCTGATGCCGGCGTTGCTCGAACTGCGCGACGTTTCCAAATCCTGCTGAAGTTCCACATCCTGGCCCAAGCCGTCCGGCTATTTCGGACAACAGCCTTGCCAGCCCACCCTGTTTGTCGGATACTATCGGCACCCCGTAAAGGAATCGCTATGGCCGACACTGATTCACTTGCCCATCTCCCCGACCGTCAACTCTCCGACGACCAAGTTCAGGAATACCGCGATTTCTATGTTGAACTTCTCGGCTTTGTGCCGCCCCGCATTCAGGCTCGCACCGACTTACTGGCCCGGGTTGATCCTGACCTGCTCGCGATGCAGGAGGATTTGCGGCGGCACTGCATGTATCCCGAGTGTTTTGACGTAAAAACCACCCAGCTGATGCTCTTCGGTATGTTGCTAATGAATTTGCAGGACGCGGCGAAACTTCATGCCCTGGCCGCCTACCGCGCCGGTGCGACATTTGAGGAGTTGGCCGCCGTCGTCAACCTGGCCTTCCTCTTTCGCGGCCTCTCGGCCGCCAACGTCGGAGCCGAGATTCTCCAAAGTATTGCGAAAGACGCAAAGTAAATCCTGAGATGTTGCAAACCATCGAGAAGGCGAGTGATGTTCTGACGCTCTTCAACCGCGATCGCCCCGAATGGGGAGTGCGCGAAGTGGCCGGGACGCTCGGCCTGGCGAAATCGAGCGCCCACGACTTGTTGAATTCGCTCGCTCAAATTGGTCTGCTCGGCAAAACCGAGGAGGGGCGTTACCGCCTGGGATGGCGGCTGGTCACCCTGAGCGAAACGTTGCTCGCCACCACTGAACTTCGCCGCGAAGCCCGCCCGATCCTGGAAGAGTTGGCGGCTCAGTATCAGGAAACGCTCCACCTCGCCGTCCTCGACGACACTAGTGTTGTTTACGTCGACAAGCTCGAAGGCCGGCAAGCGGTTCGCGTCGAGTTGACCTCGCTGGGCACACGCCTGTATGCGCATTGCAGTGCGCTGGGTAAAGTGTTGCTGGCCCACCGCCCCGAGATGGACGTAAAGCGCATCGTCAAAGTCGCGGGCCTGCCGCGTTTCACCCCCAACACCATCACCGACGAGGGCGAGCTTGAAGAGGCCCTGATCAAAATCCGCAAGCAGGGGTACGCCTATGATCTGGAAGAAATTCTGCCTGACTTGTGTTGTGTCGGCGCGCCGATTCGCAATTACACCGGCCACGTGATCGCCGCGATCAGCATGTCCATGCCGGCTTACCGATTCCAACGCTCACAAATAGAATTTCGCAAGGCGGTGGTGCGAACCGGCAAAATGATTTCGGAGAGACTGGGATACTACGGTTCTTAGTGGAGACTCATTATTGATGAGCGCATCTGGCGTCAGCCAAGTCAAGGTTGCCATCCTCGGCTCAGGCAACATCGGCAGTGATCTGATGTTTAAAATCCTGCGCAACCCGGGCCACATGGAGTTGGTGCTCGTGGCCGGGATCGAGCCGCAATCCGAGGGCCTGACCCGGGCCCGATCTCTCGGTCTCAACGCGAGTCACGCCGGCATCCAGGCCATCCTCGATGATCCAGCGATTCGCCTCGTCTTCGACGCCACCAGCGCTTATGCTCATGCGCGCCATGCCCGGATATTGAAAGAAGCAGGCCGCACGGCCATTGATCTGACCCCGGCGGCGTGCGGCCCGTACGTCATCCCGCCCGTCAACCTGGGGGCGCACCTGGACGAGCCAAACGTCAACCTGATCACCTGCGGCGGCCAGGCGACTATCCCCCTCGTCTACGCCGTCAGCCGCGTCACCCCGGTGGCTTACGCCGAGATGGTGAGCACCATCGCCAGCCTGTCGGCCGGCCCCGGCACCCGGCAAAACATTGACGAATTTACCTTCACCACTGCGCGCGGCCTCGAAGTGATCGGCGGGGCGAAGCGCGGCAAAGCCATTATTATTCTCAACCCGGCTGACCCGCCCATTCTGATGCGCAACACCATCTACGCACTTTTAGAGTCTAACGACCCGGATCAGCAAGCCATCGTCGACTCGGTCGAAGAAATGGTGGCCGCCGTGCAGGCCTACGTCCCCGGCTACCGTCTCAAGAACGCGCCCCTCTTTGAGCAACACCCCACCGCCGACGGCCAGAAGACGATGGTCGCCATGTTGTTGGAGGTGGCCGGGGCCGGCGATTACTTGCCGCCGTATGCCGGGAACCTCGACATTATGACCGCCTCGGCCCGGCAGGTCGGCGAAGTCTTTGCCCGACATCTCCTCGGTGATCACCTACAATGAAACCACCTCGCCTCACCGACACCACCCTTCGCGATGGTTCTCATGCGATGCGCCACCAATTCACCCGTGAGCAAGTACGGCTGGTAGCGCAGGCCCTTGACAAAGCTGGCGTGCCTGTGCTTGAAGTGACCCACGGGGACGGCCTGGCCGGGTCTTCCATTCAGTATGGTTTCTCGCGGGTGGACGAGATGGAGTTAATCGAAGAAGCGCGCCGGGCGGTCACCAACGCTAAAATTGCCGCTCTGCTCCTGCCGGGCATCGGTACGCGCCAAGAGCTGAAGGCCGCCTTTGAGCGCGGTATTCAAGTCGTGCGCATCGCTACTCAGTGCACCGAGGCCGACGTCTCGCAACAACACTTCGGCATGGCGAAAGAGATGGGGTTGGAGGCGGTCGGCTTTTTGATGATGGCTCATCTTCGCCCGCCCGAGGCGCTGGCCGAGCAGGCGTTGCTGATGGAAAAATACGGAGCCGATTGCGTTTATGTGGTGGACTCGGCCGGGGCGCTTCTGCCTGGGGGCGCCGCCGCCCGGGTGCGGGCGCTCAAGCAGGCGCTCAAGATTCAAGTCGGCTTTCACGGGCACAACAATCTAGGGTTGGGCATCGGCAACACCCTGGCCGCTGTTGAAGCGGGGGCCGATCAAATAGACGGCACGTTGCGCGGTTTTGGCGCGGGGGCGGGCAATGCCGCGACGGAGTTGCTGGCGGCGACCCTGGACAAACTGGGATTGAACTCTGGTCTCAACGTCTTCGCTTTACTGGATGCCGCCGAGTTCGTCGTCGCCCCCTTGATGCCTTTCCAACCCCTCCCTGACCGTGACTCGATTGCCATTGGTTACGCGGGTGTTTACTCGACTTTTCTACTCCATGCCAAGCGCCTGGGTAAGCAATATGGCATTGATCCGCTCGAAATTTTGGTGGAACTGGGCCGCCGTAAGACGGTTGCCGGACAGGAAGATTGGATTTTGGATGTGACTCTGGATTTGGTGAAACAGAAACAGCAATCGCAACTATTCCCCCAAGAGGCAGCGTCTCCATGACTGTTACGAATCATGAAATTCAAACCGGCACTGCGCGCACCTACTACAATCGCAGTGGCCAGGGCCACCCTGAAGCAATCCTCTGGTTGCACGGCTCCGGGCCGGGCGTCACCGCCTGGTCGAATTGGCAATTCGCATTGCCGTTCTTCGACGACAAGTTTCATTCACTCGCGCCCGACCTGGTCGGCTTCGGCGCCAGCGAACACCCGCAGAACCCGCCCACTGGCATGAGGAACTGGATGCGCCGGTGGGTAGACCAGTCGCTGGCGCTACTGGATGCGCTCCAGATCGAGAAAGCTCATCTTGTCGGCAACTCGATGGGCGGCGCGCTGGCATTGCATCTGCTGATGGAAGCGCCGGAGCGGTTTAATCGCGTCGTGCTCATGGGCTCGATCGGCGTGACGTATCCTATCACGCCCGAAATAGATCGGCTGTGGGGATTCTACGAAGACCCGTCGCTGAAAATGTTCCGCAACGTCATCCGCTGGTTTGTCTACGACGAGTCGTTTCTTGCCAACAGCCTCGACGCCATCGCCAAGACGCGCTTCGAGGCGGCGATGAATCCCGAAGTGCAACGTTCGTTCCAAGCCATGTTCCCGGCTCCACGCCAGAAGGTGTTGGACGACCTGGCGGTGCCCGATCTCGCCCTGCGCCGCATGACCCACCCCACCCTGCTGGTTCATGGCCGCGATGATCGGATCGTGCCGGTGGATACCAGCCTCCATTTGCTTCAACGTTTGCCCCACGCCCAATTGCACGTCTTCGGCCAGTGTAGTCACTGGACCCAGATTGAATTTGCGAAAAGCTTCAACCAACTGCTCGCCCAATTCTTTGGCGGACTGATATGACTGATACCTCCATTACGACCCTTGCCGAACGCCTCGACACCGCCTGGCGCACGGGCAAACCCATTCCGCCCATCACCGAAAGCGACGGCATCACCAGCGTCGAGACGGCGTACGCCATTCAGACTCACTGGACGACGATGCGCCTCGCCCGCGGTGAAAAAGTTGTCGGGCGCAAGATCGGGCTGACGAGCAAAGCCATCCAACAACAACTTGGCGTCAGCGAGCCGGATTACGGAGCGCTGTGGCAATCGAGCTATTATCCGTCTCTGAACGGCCGGGCTGAGATTCCGGCGGGTGATTTTTTGCAACCGCGTATCGAGGGCGAAGTGGCGTTTTTGATCGGCAAGCCTCTACCCGGCCCGAACGTCACTCAGCAGGATGTGCTGGCCGCCACCGAAGCCTGTGCCCTCGGCATCGAAATTGTCGCCAGCCGCATTGCCGATTGGCGCATCAAACTGGTGGACACAATTGCCGACAACGCTTCCTACGGCGGGTTCACCCTCGGCCAGTGGGATAAACAACTACTCGGGGCCGACCTGGGCGCGCTGGCCATGACGATTCACCACAACGGCATGCTGGCCGCCGAAGGCGTCGGGGCAGCGGCGCTCGGCCACCCCGCTCTCGCCACCGCCTGGCTCGCCAATAAATTGTTGGCGTTCGGTGTGGCGCTGGCCCCGGGCGACATCGTGATTTCCGGCGGTATTACGAAGATGTTGCCGGTGAAGGCCGGCGATGAATTCATCTTCTCTCTCACCGGGCAGCCCTCAGTGACGGTGTCATTTGCATAGTAGGCAGTGGCGGCCATCTGTCCGCTGGACAGGGGTTGCCGCCGCCAAAAGGTTCACATGAACACAGACCTTGCCCAACTCGTCAGCGTTGCGCTCTATTCGCCTAAACCCGATGAATCGGTTGCTTTCTTTCATGACCTGCTGGGGATGGAGATCAGCCACCGCCAGGGACAATCGGTTTACCTGCGGGCCTACGAAGATTTTTATCAGTACACGCTCAAAATCACCGAGGCGGCCCAACCGGGGCTTGAAGAAGTTACCTGGCGCGCCTCATCGCCGGAAGCGTTGGCGCGGCGGGTCAAAGCCATTGAGGCGGTCGGATTGGGAATCGATTGGACCGATCAGGATTACGCCCACGGTCGGGCTTACAAATTCCGTACTCCCGACGGTCATCCTCAGAAAGTGCTGTGGGAACTCGACTATTTCAGAGCCACGCCCGAACTGCACAGCAAGCTCCGCAACCGCCCCTCCAAGCGGCCGCTCCGCGGCGTGCCGGTGCGCCGCATTGATCACGTGAACCTCATGGTGAACGATGTCGTCAAGAACACCGACTTCGCCGTCAACGCCCTGGGCTTCAAAGTGCGCGAGCAAAAGATCGGCGATGGCGGCGCCCTGGTCGGTTCATGGTTGAGCGTGAGCGCGTTGGTGCACGAACTCGCCTTGATGCGCGATGCGACCGGCGCCCGCGGGCGTTTTCACCATGTGGCCTACTGGTACGGCGCGCCGCAACACTTGCTCGACATTGCCGACATCTTCGCCGAGCGCGACGTCCGAATGGAAAGCGGTCCGGCCAAACACGGCACGACGCAGGCCTACTTCATGTATTGCTTCGAGCCGGGCGGCAATCGCATCGAACTGTTCGGCGATACGGGGTACTTGATTTTCGATCCGGATTGGCAGACGGTCGTGTGGGATGTAGCGAACGAAGTGGATTTAGAAAAAAGCAGTATCTGGTTCGGCGGCCAGTTAGCCAAGTCATTTTATCGCTATGGCACACCCGTTGCGCCGGGCCACAGTCTCGAGGAGATCGGGCGCTGATCGCAGTGTTGTCACCTTGAGCACGATGTCGCGAATGGACACTCCAGAACCGGGGGCTGACCTTCGGCCTCTGGGAGGTCCCAACGCCCCGAAAGCGAAATATAGAATGACTTTCAATTATCCTCTTCTCATCGTCGCCAACGACGACCCTTATCCGATCTACAAGCAGATGCGCGATGAAGACCCGGCTCATTATTCCGAGATCGAGGACGTGTGGGTGCTGACGCGCTATGCAGATTGTTCCGCCGCCTTCAAGGATTGGAAAACATGGTCGTCGGAGCGGCGTGGCAATCTACTCAACGACATTCCTGAGCGGATCGGCAAGACTCTCGGCACCAGTGACCCGCCCAAACACACCTTCGCCCGATCGATTGTCAACAAGGCGTTCACCCCGCGCACAGTGGACAGCTTGAAACCCGCCATTCGCTCACTGGCTCAACGGTTGTGCGCTCGGGCGCGCGAGAGGGGCGCCATCGAGTTCGTGGCTGACATCTCCACGCCGTTCAACGCCGCCATCCTTGGGGCGATGTTCGGCGTGCCGCCGGAAGAGTTCATCCAATTGCGGCATTGGCTCGACGATTTCTTCAAACGCGAAAAACCCCCGGCCGGTGAAGAGTCGAAGCAAGTGATAGCCATGCGTCAACTACGCCAGTACCTGAGCCGCCTCGCCGACCTGCGCCAGGCCCGGCCGGGCGAGGATCTGATGTCGGCCATGCTCATCACCGAAGAGGCGGGCCAGCGTCTGTCGCTCGAGCAAGCCATCGTCACGACGATGACGTTTCTCACTGCCGGTTTTGAATCCACCAACAATTTGTTCACCAACCTGGTTTATGCGCTATCACTGCACCCGCAGGCGCTGATGGAAGTGCGCCGACATCCCGAGTTGATCCCGGCCCTCATGGAGGAAGGGATGCGTTGGGACGCTCCAGCGCAGGGTTTTGTCCGCTCGCCGAGCCGCGACGTGCCTATACACAACAAGGTCATTCCTGAAGGCGCGCAGGTGCTGTTGCATATTGGCTCAGCCAACCGTGATGAACGGGAGTTCGCGGAGGCAGACCGCTTTGATATCCACCGCCGCGACCAACGCCACCTGGGCATGGGTCAGGGCATTCATTTTTGTGTTGGCGCGCCGCTCGGCCGCGCGATGACTCAGTTTCTGTTTGAGGAATTGCTGGCGGCCAGCACGCGCTGGGAGGTTGATCTCAGCGCGGCCACTCGCGTGACCACGCCCAACTTCCGCGGTTTTGTGCGCCTGCCGCTAACAATTACCTGAAAACCTAACCTGTCCGCAACCGATCAACAGAAACTCGTTTCAGACTATTTGACACTTTCCGGCAGTCAGGGCCGGCGACCGGAGCGCTGACAATATTAACCGACGTTACGGGCCAGATGAAGATTTTTACCGGCCAGACCTTCGGGCCGATCGCGCCGATTGTGGTTGTGGAAGACGCCGTAGTCGGATCTTCAGAACGAGACTTTTAGCAAAGGAGCTGTGCAATGCCAACTTACCGTAGCGATGTGGTCGGGAGTCTTCTCCGCCCGGCCTATCTCAAGGAGGCCCGCGCGCGCCGCGCCGCAAGCGCCATGAGCCATGCCGAGTTTAAGCAGATCGAAGACCGCGCCGTGGACGAGGCGGTGGCATTACAAATCCAAGCCGGCCTGGATATGATCACCGATGGTGAGATGCGGCGCTATGCCTTCTTTGGACATCTGATTGATTCGGTTGAAGGCTACGACAAGTTCGGGGGTTGGGCCATTCCCTTCCGCGACGAGCAGGGCAATGAACTGATCTTCAAGCGGCCGGTGGTCGTCTCACGGCTCAAGCGCGTCCGCCCTTTGTGCGAGGAAGAGTTCACCTATCTACGTGCTCGCACTGATCACCCTGTAAAAGTGACATTAATCAGCGCGCAACAAGCCGCGGCCTACTACGATGCGGAAAAATCGAGGGGTGCTTACAGCACGATCGATGCCTATCTCGCCGACGTCGTAGACATCCTGCGAGCCGAGGTGGAAGAATTGATCGGTTTAGGTTGCACATCCATCCAGGTGGATGCGCCCCAATACGCCGCTCTGCTAGACCCGGCCATCCGCGAAGGATATCGAAAGCGCGGCAATGATCCGGATCGCCTGCTGGATCGCTGTATCGAGCTGGACAACGCCGTAATCGGCGAGCATCCGGGCGTGACATTTGGCATCCATTTGTGCCGGGGCAACAATCAGAGCAAGTTTTACGCCAGCGGCGGCTACGACCCCATCACTGATATATTCCGCCGCACTCGCTTCCAGCGTTTTCTACTCGAATATGATGATGAGCGCTCTGGCGGCTTTGAGCCGTTAAAGAACGTCCCCGAAGATCGCACCGTGGTGCTTGGGTTGGTGACTACCAAGAAGCCGAAATTGGAAAATAAGGCTGATCTCAAACGACGCATTGAGGCGGCGGCAAAGTTCGTGCCAATGGAACGGCTGGCGTTGAGCCCTCAATGCGGATTTGCCTCGACCGAGGAAGGGAACCTGCTCACCCCTGCGGAGCAGGAAGCAAAACTGCGGCTCGTCGCCGAAACCGCGAAAGAGGTATGGGGCGCATCTTGAAAGAGGGCTGACCGCAAGATGAGAATCATCTAGTACACCCCGGCGGAAATCCCTCGTCGGTTTGTCATGCTGAGCGAAGCGAAGCATCTCTCTGCCGGGCCGGAGACCCTTCGCTCTGCTCAGGGTGACAACCGGTGGAAGACTTCTGCCAACGTGTACTAGGTGATTCATTCATGCCGCCGGCAAACTGCTGGCGGCATTTCTTAATCCGCGAATACCTCTTAAACTTCAGCGGTTGGTCCATCTGGCGGAGACTCTCGACTGCCAACCGCCACATCTGGGGAAAGAGAGAAGACTCTGTCCGGGCCGCGCCCAGTCGCGCGCTCCGGTCTCTTCTCCAGTACCACCTTGACGAGGGCCAGCGCCGCCGCGTTGCCTGCCACAGCCAGACTCGAAGCAGGCGTGGTTGTAGTCGTCTTCCTGCCGCTTCATTTACAACTGCGCTTGCTGAATTAGAGATTAGACCTTATCGGAAATAAGCTCATAGCCCGCGTCCTCGCGGGCGGCCAACC